>CAKPTK010000197.1 GCA_934190685.1 uncultured Prevotella sp. | reverse complement strand
ACATTGTGCCATCGCCTCAATCTGAAGCACACCAGGCATTACTGGTTCCTGAGGGAAATGTCCTTGGAAGAAGGGCTCGTTTGAAGTGACATTCTTTACGCCAACAATACTATTGGCTCCCAAGGCTATCACCTTGTCTACCAACTGCATAGGGTATCTGTGTGGAAGCAACTCTCGAATACGATTATTGTCCATGATAGCCGCATCATTCGGGTCATAGATAGGTGCTTGGATTTCATGCTTTCTGATTTCCTTTCGCATCTGTCGAGCAAACTTATTGTTGACGGTATGACCAGGGCGAGTAGCTATAATCCGGCCCTTGATAGGACGACCGATAAGAGCCATATCGCCAATGATGTCAAGCAATTTGTGACGGGTGCACTCGTTTTCCCAAACAATTGGCTTGTGCTGGATGTAACCGAGCTTGGTCGCATCCATCTTGGGTACTTTGAGGAAATCAGCCAGGTTGTCCAACTGCTCTTGGGTGATTTGCTTCTCATAGATAACGATGGCGTTGTCCAAGTCACCGCCCTTGATAAGATTGGCTTTCAGCAAAGGCACAACATCTCTTACGAAAACGAATGTGCGGGCTGGAGCAATCTCTGTCGGGAAGTCCTCGATATTGTCCCATGTGGCAAATTGGCTGTTGATGAACTTGGACTCAAAGGAACACATGGCGGTGACACTGAATTCCTCGTCGGGAAGAATCGTGATGCAAGAACCACTCTGCTCGTCCTTGATTTCAATTTTATGACGGATAATATAATAATTCTTTGGCGCGTTTTGTTCAACAGTACCCACCTCTTGAATTTTCTGTACGTACATCACAGCGCTGCCGTCAAGAATAGGAAACTCTGGGCCATTGACTTGAATGAGACAGTTGTCTACACCAAGGGCATAGAGGGCAGCCATTCCGTGTTCGATAGTAGAAACTCGAATGTCTCCCTTGCCAAGAACCGTTCCACGTTGTGTGTCTACTACATTCTCTGCAATAGCCTCAATGACGGGTTGTCCTTCAAGGTCAATGCGCTGGATTTTCAAACCTGAGTTTTCCGGTGCTGGGTTGAACGTCACAGTCAAACTCAGTCCCGTATGCAATCCCTTGCCAAAGAGCGAGAAACTGCCTTTGAGTGTTCTTTGTTTTGATGCTTCCATTTATATTAGAGTATCTTTTATTTCTTGTTTTTCTTTAATTCTTCCACTTCCTTTCGCAATTCGTTCAGTTCCTTGTACATATCGGGCAATCTGCGGAAAATTGCTTGCGACTTGAAGTAGGGGAGTTGTTCCATTGGTGGTGTTCCAATCAGTGTCTGGTTGCCTTTCAGGCTGCCGGGAACACCGGACTGAGCACCAAGAAACACTTTATTGCCTATTGTGATATGGCCTGCGATGCCGACTTGACCGCCAAACATGCACCATTGACCGACTTTGGCACTGCCTGCCACACCCACTTGGGCAGACATGACCGTGTTTTCGCCAATGTCTGTGTTGTGGGCTATCTGTACAAGATTGTCGAGTTTTACACCTTTTCTTACATAGGTGCTTCCCATAGTAGAACGGTCGATACAAGTA
>CAKPTK010000196.1 GCA_934190685.1 uncultured Prevotella sp. | reverse complement strand
GTTTATACCGGAATGGACGAAAATCAGAACGAAACCTTCACACCGCCCATGGCGGTAAAGCCTGGCATGTCGTATCCATGATTGATGACATAGTGGGTGCCTGTGATATTGTCTAGAGTGGCGAACACTTGCAACCATGAGGCCGGGTTATAAGCCACTTTCATGTTCCACAACACATACTTCTCATGCGCCTTGTCGTCAGACACATAGAGCGAACCCACGCTCTTCAGTTCCGTGGTCAACGTCAATTGGGGCATCACCTGCCAGTCAGCCCCCACAAAAACGAGATTCTTGGGAGCACCTGTCAAGTTGTCAAGTGAGGTATGGAGATAGCTGTAGGAAGCGCGGAGAGTAAGCGGATCCACAGGATGAGAGCGGAAAGAGAGTTCCACGCCCTTGTTGATGAAACGGCCCGTGTTCTGATTCTTGCGGTCCACCACTTGAATCATATTGCTGCCCTCGATGAAATAGGTTGTCAACTCCGCCGTCAGATAACGGGAGAACGACTTGCCCACGCTGACCTCATAGTTCATCATGCGCTCGGGGTCGAGATCGGGGTTGGCCATCTGATAGAGATACATGTCTTTGAACGACGGATTGCGATAGCCCTTGGCCATCGAAGCTTTCAGCGTCCATCCTTCTGCCGGATGCACCGCAAAGCCCACCTGAGGTATCCATTGTGTGCCGAAACGGTTGCTGTTGGCCATACGCAAGCCACCATTGAGCACCAGCACATCTTTGAAAAGTCGCTGGGCTACCGTCACATAGGGAGAATACTCGGTCACACTCTTCCTGGAAATGGTGCTCTTGGAGCCTTCCGTGTGCGCCTTGCCACCCGATACGGGTATCTTCCCCGTGTAGTTGTCAAAGTCGAAACCAACCGTCGAGACCATACCGCACCAAGGACGGAAACTCTGATAAGCAAGCACGCCGAAGCGGTCGTCAAGACTATGAAAGTGGCGAGGATCGTCGATATAATGATTGCCGTAGCTATAGTAGACCCGGACAAATCCGTTGGTGCGCTCATAGGTGTTGCCCAACGTCAGCGAACTCTCTCCGCGCGTGATGTTCTGATGGTAAATGTCGGTGGACTCAGGCTGGCTAAGACGGGCGTAGACAGGGTCGTTGCCGACAAAATTGACCAAAGAATAGTCGGCGGCGAGCGCCCAATGGGGTGTGAAATCATAGCCTAACTTGACGTAGGCACTCTTCTGTTTGAAGTCGAAATGGTCTTGTGTGCCGTCAGTCCGGTCGTAGCCCAGCGACACGAGCGAGGAGAACTTCCCTTGCCGAATCATATTGGAGATGGACGTCTGCCAAGTGTTGTAACTGCCATATTGGGAAGTAAGGCTGGTACGCACGCCATTCTGCCGTGACTGTTTGGTAATGACATTGATGACGCCGCCCATGGCATTGGAGCCATAAAGGACAGAACCTGGACCTCGCAACACCTCCACGTGGTCGACATAATCCGTCTCATAGAAATCGGCTATATGGTGGGAATAGATGCCGGAGAACTGTGGCTGCCCGTCGACCATCATCAAGAGGGTGCCCGAATCGCCACCACCGACACCACGCAGATTGATGCCACCGCTGCCTCCTCTGCTCACACCGAAGCCAAAGACATTTCGCTCCGTGACAAAGAAGCTCGGGATTTCACCCGACA
>CAKPTK010000195.1 GCA_934190685.1 uncultured Prevotella sp. | reverse complement strand
CATAGACAGAAAATTCTTCTTGTTTAGACTTACGAGAATCTATGCTTAATCCACACGCTTTTGCAGGTGATCCCTTTGGAATCGTCATTGAAGGAGAAGGATCATAAGTTGAAGTCGGCAGAGCGTAAGGTGGCAGACCTTACCGCCAAGCTGAAGTTTGCCGACAAGAATCGCTTTGGCGACAAGAGACAGAAAGTGAAGAAGACAGAATCAGCAAAGGCTGAAGAGTCAGACCGTGGTAAGGACGAGGATGACTTTGACGGCACTTCATCTTCTTTGCCGGCAAATTCAGTCGCAAAAGGTGATGTAAGTCCAGAAAAAGAGGAGGCAAAGAATAAAGAGCGTGACTTGTCCAACCGTCCCGAAACATATAAGACCATGTGCGTTAAGGGACCTGCGGAAGAGTACAAGTCAGATGAGTCAAAAGTGCCTGGTCGTATTCTTGACAAGAAAATGGTGTCGGTGTTTCACCTTGAGATGAGCCTTGTTGAGAAACGTTTCGAGATGGTGCATTACGTGGAGAAGGGCAACAAGCCCAAATGGGGCTATTTCCCCAAGGCAGGAAATCCTGAATTTGTGACGAAGTTTGAAGGGACAAAGGCAACTCCGGAGTTCCTTCAGGCAATAGCCTACGAGGTTTATGTGAAGAATGTCACGTTCGGACTTCTCCACCAGTGGCTTACCGACATGGGTATGACGGTTTCTGCAAACACGTTGCGCAACTGGTTGAAGAAAGGCAAGGTTTATCTAGACAAACTTGTTGAATCTCTGAAAGAAGTAGCGTTGGAGAAAGACTCCATTGTGAACTGCGACGAGACATGGTGCAAGGTACGCAAATACGACCACTACAAGAAATGCTACATTTGGGTACTTGTAAATAAGGCTGAGCGTGTTGTTATATTCTTCTATGACAATGGCTCTCGCGGTCGTGATGTGTTTACCGACTTTATCGGTGACGCAGAACTGAAAAGCATCATGTCCGATGGCTATAATGCCTATACCTTTATAGGTGATGAATTGAAAACAGTTGAGACTCCCAATTTCTCCAAGACAGATCATCAGGTGTGCCTTGCCCACGCCCGTGCCAAGTTTGTGAAGGCAAGTGAGCAGGCTGGCGATAAAAATGCGGACATCTTCCTTAAATACATCGAAGATTTGTATAGCTTGGAACGTCAGTATACAAAGGATGGTCTCTCTGATGAAGAAAAAGGGAAACAACGCCAGAGCCTTGAAACGAAAGTTATCTTGATAAACCTCCGCACTCATCTTGGCATAGAGAAAGCCAAAGATCCTGCGATGGTCACTCCTTATTTGCAGAAAGCGTTGAACTATCTGGATACATTTTGGAACAATATCTTTGCTTACACAAAGGACGGCAGTTATCCGATAGACAACAATGCAGCGGAGCGTGCGGTCCGTCCACTGACTACCCAACGAAACTCCATGCTTCACTTCGGTAGTGATGAAGGTGCAAAGATGGCTGCCACCTACCACAGTATAATCAGTACGGTTAAGCTTCAAGGCAGGTCGGCATGGGATTATCTAGGAAAGTTTTTTGTTAACATCTTTAACGGTTGCAGAGATTTTTTCAGTTTGCGGCCAGACAATATCGGATTGGCAACATGCCAATAGTTAATAAACACATTAAAATTTTAACAACTCAATATATAAGCACTCACAAAGTGCCTATACAAGGGGGTATGCCCTAATTTGAGTACTAACCGATGAGGGTGCGGATGTCTTCGCTCAAATACACTCCATTGTGGAGACGGCTAAGAAAAATGGAAATTCTAAATA
>CAKPTK010000194.1 GCA_934190685.1 uncultured Prevotella sp. | reverse complement strand
GTATAATGCCGTTATGCTGACAACCAAGAAACATCATGCTTGCACGATGACAAGCATGATGTTTTTTGGTGTATTTTGTTTCCTATTTAATTTTCATACCAATCCCATACATAAAGAAATCGCGGTTGTCGGCCAGACTGAGAAATTTTCTGTTGCAAAAAGGCTTAACGGCAGTTTATATTGCCACCGACGATGGAGTGAATCCAAACTGGCGTTTGAACGCCGTCGAGAAGTGGCTTAAATTCTTGAAGCCTACTTTCATGTACACGTCCAGCGGTTTCTCACCCTTGTCCTCAATAAGCCGCTTCGCCTCTTCCAGACGGCGCTTCACAATCCAGCGGCCGGGCGAGATGTGGAAGATGTCCTCGAATTCCTTCTTGAACGCAGACAGACTGCGCCCCGTGTAGTGGGCAAAATCCTTCAAGTCCATGTCGTTGGCATAGTTCTCGCTCATATACTGACGCAGGTCTATCTTCCAAGGGTCGGTCATGTCGAAGAGCACTGACTTCAGCTCGGGCATTATCTCGATGAGCGTGAAAATCACTTCCTTGATTTTTGTCTCCATCAGCAGCTGTGACGGATAGCATTGCGTGTCAAAATAGACCTCAAGCGACTTGAACATTCCCGTAATCAGAGGATTGCCGGGCAGCATGACGTATGGCGACCTGCTGCTGTATGGCTTGCACTCGTTTTTCTGCAGAGCCATCTCGCGCATGGCTTTCTTCAGCATGGGAGCCTTGAGCTGCAGAAACAGTCCCTTGAAGGGCGTGCCGTCTTTTGACGGATATTCTATTTTGTGGGCCTTGAAGTTCTTCCGTATGAGATAGGCCTGTCCGCGTTGCAGCTTTCTGCGCCGGTCGTGGTAAAGCACGTCGAGTTCGCCGCTGATGACGTACACCAGCATGTGCTCGGACACGACAGACTCAAACTCCTGCTTGCTGCTCACTGTGCAGCAATAGAAGGTCTCCATGTAATTGTATAGTTGTACTCCTGCCTGTAACATGAAATGATTAGTTGTACGATGCCTGCGATGGCAACATGGCGCACATGAGCGAAGAAGATGCTTGTATCGGCATTTTCTGTCAATAGTCAATATCCATTTCACGGTAATCCATCTTTGCTTGAAGAATCCCCATTTGCTAATCGTGCCATACAGTATCGCAGTCACGACGATACCGATGCCACCCGGAATAAGGAAGTATTCATCTACTATCAGATGTGATTGTGCCGCCGTGTAAATCATTTCCTTTCCCAATTTTTATATAATCAGAGTCCATATTTTTATCTTATGATAAGACGATTGTAATTCATTCGCCCTTCGCCCGATACTCCCTTGGAGACATTCCTAACTCTCTTCTCACATATTTCCCGAAGAAGGAGAGATTGTCGAAACCAGTATCGGAGGCTATTTCCTTGATGCTCTTGTCGGAGGAGCGGAGCATCTGACTGATGTACCTGACTGTTATCTTGTTGATGATGTCCGAAGCCGTGTTGCCCGTCTGTTTCTTGCAGATGGCGGAGAGATACTTGGGGGTGATGCAGAGCTTGTCGGCATAATAGGCTACATCCCTGCGGCGTGGAGCCTCAGCGGAGGCAATGCTCATGAAATGCTTGAAGATGACGTCGGCAGATGAATAGTTGCGCTCTGTCAACTGGCTTTTGAGCATCGGACTGATAAAATCGTAAAACTCATAAACCATCGACTGGAGCAGGAATTTCACAATCTCTTTATGGTGAGGCAAATCAATGGTTCCCAACTTGTTCTTTAGAATCTTATAGTTAAACAAATATATCTCCTGCAGTTTCTCGTCCAGATGAAGCAAAGGTTGATTGCGAAGGAGAAAACTTGCCTCCCATATATTTCCTCCAAGCATAAAGATGCTCTCAAAATAAGTTGGCGACATTAAGATTCCTCGGCACTTGAAGTCGCAGCTCACCAT
>CAKPTK010000193.1 GCA_934190685.1 uncultured Prevotella sp. | reverse complement strand
GACGATACCGTCGGCAAACTTGGTCTCGGGATACCAGCCCAGTTCCTCCTTGATTTTGGTCGGGTCGATGGCGTAGCGCTGGTCGTGTCCCAGACGGTCGGTGACAAAGGTGATGAGCGAGTCGTTGATCCAGCTGATGTCGATGTCGCCGTTGGCGTCCTTCACCTGTTTCTTAAGAATGTGGCGCAGGTTTTTGTCCTCCGCCATCATGCCGTGGATGGTCTTGATGGTGAGCTTCACGATGTCGATGTTCTTCATCTCGTTGTGGCCGCCCACATTATACACCTGTCCTTCTCTGCCTTCGCGCACCACGAGGTCAATGGCCTTGCAGTGGTCTTCCACATAGAGCCAGTCGCGCACGTTCTCACCCTTGCCGTAGACGGGCAGTTGCTTGCCCTCGAGGATGTTGTTGATGATGAGCGGAATCAGCTTCTCGGGGAAGTGGTAGGGACCGTAGTTGTTGGAACAGCGGGTGATGGTGACAGGCATGTGGTAGGTGTCGTGGTAGGCCATGACGAACAGGTCGGCGCTGGTTTTCGACGCACTGTAGGGACTGTGGGGGCAGAGTGGTGTCTTCTCGGTGAAGAAACCCTTGGCGCCGAGCGAGCCGTACACTTCGTCGGTGCTCACCTGGTGGTAGCGCTTTCCTGCTTTCCAGGTGGGATAGCCTGTCTCGTCCTTGCCTGTGACCCAGGCGTGGCGTGCGGCGTCGAGCAGGTTCTGCGTGCCGAGGATGTTGGTCTCGAGGAAGAGCTGCGGATTCTCGATGGAGCGGTCCACGTGGCTCTCTGCGGCGAAGTTCACCACATAGTCGAAGTCATACTCGGCGAAGAGTTTGTCGACCAGCGCCTTGTCGCGGATGTCACCGCGCACGAAGAAGCAGCGTTTGTTGTCGATGTCGTCCTTGATGGTGCCGAGATTGCCGGCATAGGTGAGCAGGTCGAGCACGACCACCTTGATGTCTTCGTTCTTGTACTTTCTGTGGAGCAGGTATTTGATGAAGTTTGCACCGATGAAACCTGCGGCACCGGTCACGAGATAAGTTTTCATACGCTGTATGTTTTTTGTTTCTTTCTTAGTCTATTATTGTTGTCGGTCGGCCAGGGTGACCACCTCGCAGTCGCTGAACTTGCTGCCGTCGATGGTCAGTCGTACCAGGGTGCGCTCTTTCTGCCATCCCTGCATGCCGGCGGCGCCGGGATTGATGTGCAGGAGGTTGAGCGTCTTGTCATATTGGATTTTGAGGATATGGGAGTGTCCGCTGATGAACAGCTGCGGCGGACTGGAGTAGATGAGTCCACGGACGCTTCTGTCATAGTTGCCTGGATAGCCGCCGATATGCTTCATCAGCACGTCCACGTCCTCGCACTTGAAGCGCAGTGTCTCGGGGAACATGTGCCTGAGGTCGCCCCCGTCACAGTTGCCGCACACGGCGCGCAGCCTGGCTATCCTGTCGAGCTTCTCGGCCAGTTCCACCGAGCAGATGTCGCCGGCGTGCCAGATCTCGTCGCACTCGGAGAGATATTTCACGTATTTCTCGTCCCAGTAGCTGTGTGTGTCGCTGATGATTCCTATGCGTCTCATTCCATGCCGAATCTTTTCTTAATGAACTCCTTGACATACTCCTCAGTCTTCTCGATGCCGAGGATGCTGGAGTTGATGCACAGGTCGTAGCTGGCGCTGTGACCCCACTTCTTGCCCGTGTAGTAGTTGTAGTAGGACGAACGGTCGCTCTCCTGGTTCTCGATGATGCGCTCGGCTGTCTCCTCGTTGCAGAGGTGGCGGCGGCTCACCCGGGCGGTGCGGTCTTTCATGTCGGCGGTGATGAACACGCTCACCGTGTTCTCATACTCCCGCAGCACGTAGTCGGCGCAGCGGCCCACAAACACGCACGAACTCTCGTTGGCGGCCTTCTTGATGGCGTCGCTCTGAAACTGGAA
>CAKPTK010000192.1 GCA_934190685.1 uncultured Prevotella sp. | reverse complement strand
GTATGATGAAGCGCCAGGTGTCGCGCTTGCCTTGCGTGTCGCTCATAGGTCTCTACAGATTAGTTCTCCTTGCCCTCGCCAGCCGTATAGGCGCCTGCCTCCACGAGGCGGCAGCGTGTGCGGAGCTGGCTGTTGCTCCACGACTTGGTGTTGCGCACCAGCAGGTGTACGCCGGTGACGTTCTGCTGCACGTTCCACTCCTCGAGCGATTCGGCGCTTCTGCCGTCGATGCCTACGCTCACGATGCCCAGGTCGCCCAGGCGCACGCTCTCGCCGTTGAGGATTTTCTCCTGCAGGCAGTCGAGCATGTCGGTGAGCACGCCGTGGATGGTGCCGCGGCTGAACGGAGAGTGGTGTTCGGCGATGTGGGTGACGAACTCGTCGAAATCGAGTGTTTTCTTCGTGGTGGCGATTGCCACATACTTCTTCTTTCCGGACTCGTCGCCAGCCACCTTGATTGCCTTCACCTTGTAGTTGACCACGCCTTTTTGATTACTTGCCATAATTAGTTCCTTTCTTTTAAGTTTTTAATAAGTTAAATGCATTTGCCTTTCGGGGTTCGGCCGCGCGCGAAAACCTTGCCTTTCCGGGCTTTGAAAGCCCCACATTCCGTGTTTCTTTCTATGTGCAAAGTTAGCGCGATTTCCCCTCCCGGGCAAACATCCGGAACTGCCAAGGCGTGAAAATCTGTTAATATCCGGAGAAAAGCGCATCCGCCTCTCCGTCCTCTCCGTGTCAGCGCAGATAGAGGAAATAGATGGCTGCCAGCACCGCCACGACAATGAGCATGATGACGCTCTTGATCATGCAGCCGGCTATCTTCTTGATGAGGAAGAACACCACAATGAGGGCGATGACGCTGACCAGGGAATAGATGAATGTGTCCATTTGCTTGATATCTTTTTCTTGGGATTAATACTACTTGAACAGGTGGCGGAACTGCGCCGGGACGGGCGTGTCAAACTCCATGCGCTCGTGGGTCACGGGATGGTAGAAGCAGAGCACGTAGGCGTGGAGACAGAGCCTGTGTATCGGGTCGTCGCCGTTGCCGTATTTCACGTCGCCGCACACGGGGTGCCCCATGTCGGCGGAGTGGACGCGTATCTGGTTCTTGCGCCCCGTCTCGAGGCGGAACTCCACGAGCGAGTGGTCGGTCGTGCGGTCGAGCGTGCGGAAGTGGGTGACGGCATACTTGCCGCCGTTGTCCACGGGCGACGAATAGGTGACATAGGCCTTGTTGTCCTTCAGCCAGTTGGCGACGGTGCCCTCGTCGTCCTCCATCTCGCCGCTGAGCACCGCCACATAGCGGCGGTCGTAGACGATGTGGTGCCAGTCGTGCTCCAGCGCCTGCTCGGTCTGCATGTCCTTGGCATAGATCATCAGTCCGCTGGTGTCGCGGTCGAGGCGGTGCACCACGTGCGCCCGGCACTTCTGCCGCGACTTGTGGAAATAGTCGTCGAGCACCGTCTTCACGTTGAGCGAGGAGTGTCCGGCGGCCATCGACAGGATGCCCGTGTTCTTCTCCACCACCACCAGATACTGGTCCTCGTAGACGATTTTCACATACTTGCTCTTGAACGTGTCGTTGCGTTTCGACTTGCTGACGGCTATCTTCATGCCCTTCAGCAGGGGGAAGTCGAACTGCGTGACGACCTTGCCGTTCACCTTGATGCCCCTGCCCTTGAGGGTGTCCTTCACTTTGTTCTTGCTCTCCTTCATGTTCTCGAGCAGATATTCGAGCAGCGGGGCGTCGCGCTCCACGGTCATCAGGCTGTAGTCGCCCTTGCCGGTATAATGTCTTCTTTGCATTCTCTTCTTTGGTTTTGCCGGCAAAGTTAGTGATTTATTTCGACATACGCGGTCTCGCGGGGCAGAAATCCTCCCCGCCCCTCACTGCCGCGCACGAAAAAGCCGGGCACCGCCGCTTTCCATGCGGCTCGTGCCCGGCAGAATGGGTCATGTTGTGGTTGCCCCGCGCCTGTTAATTCTCGCCCTCATCCTCGAAGAAATGGAAAGCGTTCGACGTGATCTGACCGCGCTTCACGGTAGAGTTGTTGTCCACGTC
>CAKPTK010000191.1 GCA_934190685.1 uncultured Prevotella sp. | reverse complement strand
CCGTGACGCCCTCCGCAAGGCATTGACCGACGGCCGCATCGCGTGCATCGGCACCGACCACGCTCCCCACCAGTTCAAGGACAAGGAGGGCGGATGCGCCAAAGCCGCCTCGGGAATGCCCATGTTGCAGTTCTCGCTCGTCTCGATGCTTGAACTGGTGGACGAGGGTGTGATGCCCCTGACCCGTGTGCCCAGACTGATGAGCCATAATCCCGCACGGCTTTTCAAAGTCAACGGAAGAGGTTTCATCCGTCCCGGATTCAAAGCCGACCTGGTCATCGTGCGTCCCGACACACCGTGGACCGTGGACCAAGCCTGCATCCAAAGCAAGTGTAAATGGAGTCCGATGGAGGGCCACACATTCCATTGGCGTGTGGAACACACCTTCTGCAACGGACAACATATATATAATAAAGGTGTTTTCGACATGCAAAGCCGAGGAGAAGAAATAGAGTTTCTATGAGAAAAACGCTCACATACGACATTGAAGAACTGGAGCCTTACATCAACTGGCTCTATTTCTATCATGCGTGGGGACTGAGCGGAAAGCCGCAGGAAGCGAAAGACAAGATGAAAGCGGAGGCGGAAGTGATGCTCAAGTCGTTCAGACCGAAGTATAAGACCAAGGCCGTGTTCCTGCTCGCCGACGCCAACAGCGACGGCGACGACATTCTCTTGAACGGCGTGCGGCTGCCCATGCTCCGCCAACAGCGTCCCTCCCGTCCGGATGAACCCAACCTCTGTCTCGCCGACTTCGTCCGTCCGCTGTCCTCGGGCATCAAGGACCGCATGGGGGCCTTCGCCACCACCGTGGACATCCGAATGGAGACGGAATATGAGTCAGATCCCTATCAGCGCATGCTCGCACAGACCCTCGCCGACCGGCTCGCCGAGGCTACCGTCGAGAAGATGCACCAAGAAGTGCGCACCCAATGGTGGGGCTATGCGCCCGACGAGCATCTCACCATAAAGGAACTGCTGGAAGAACGTTTCCAAGGCATCCGCCCCGCCGTGGGCTACCCCTCGATGCCCGACACGAGCGTCAACTTCCTGCTTTCCTCCCTGCTCGACATGCAGGAGATAGGCATCCGCCTGACCACCGTGGGCGCCATGAAGCCCCACGCCTCTGTGTCGGGACTGATGTTCTCCCACCCCAAGGCCCACTATTTCGACCTCGGCCCCATCGGTGAAGACCAGCTCCGTGACTATGCCCACAGACGCGGTGTGCCTGTGGAACTGATGCGCCGCTATCTCGCCTCACATCTCGAATGACCATCACGACACAATCATGATTGCAAGAATATTCATTCCCATCCTATTGATTATCGTCCTCACCGACCTGCACGTGGACTACCATTTCTTCCGAAAGAAATACCGCCACCAAGGTTGGAAGCGAATGCTGTGGGGACTGCCCGGCATCGGCATGGTGGTTTACACCATCGCCCTCGCCTCCATCAAGAGTTTTGCCCCGGAAGACATCACGTGGCTCAACGTCTACCTATTCCTCTTGGGTGCCTATGTCATTCCCAAATTTCTGTTCGTGGCTTGCTCCACGGCAGGCATGATTTGGCAAAAGCTGCGCCACACCGCCACCAACTATGGCAATGCCGCGGGAGCGGTGCTCGCCGCACTGTGCTTCGTCATTTTGGTCTACGGCACTACCATCGGCTTCCACAAGTTGAACGTGCGCCATGTCGACCTCTATTTCCCCGACCTGCCCGAGGCTTTCGACGGCTACAAGATTGTGCATTTCTCCGATGCCCATGTAGGTGCCTTCGATGGATGGCGCATGCGCTATCTGAAGCGAGACGTGGACAGCATCAACGCCCAGCACGCCGATGCCGTGGCCTTCACGGGCGATTTGCAGAACATGCGCCCACATGAGATTGTCCCTTGCGCCGATGTGCTCAAACGCATCAAAGCCCGAGACGGAGTCTACACCATCCTCGGCAACCACGACTATGCCGACTATGCCAAAGTGGACACCCGGACACAGCGAGCCTACGAAGCCCGGACCCAAAAGGCGGAACGTGACCTCGGATGGAGACTGCTCCTCAATGAGCACCACACCCT
>CAKPTK010000190.1 GCA_934190685.1 uncultured Prevotella sp. | reverse complement strand
AGCGTAAAGTATCCGTCGCTCATCATAGGTACACTTTTGGAACTGAAGGTGGGCTATTCGGCCGTTCATTATGCCGATATGTTGCCCAATTTATCGGCGGACGAGCAGATGAAAGCCATCGCTTCCACCGTGAAGTGTATCAAACAGGTGATGAGCCCGGATGGCACGGAGATACTGAATAAGAAGAAATATACCCACAAGGCTCTATTAGTGCAACTCTTCAAATCACTGAAAAAACAAGCCGAGGTGCATATAGGCAATGGAACTGTTGTGGATTCCGTCATCTTCTCCTACCCGGTCGAGATGAGTGAATCGAAGAAAAAGCTGATACAGGATTCTCTGATGGAAGCCGGTCTCTACACGCTCGACAAGGTAGAAGAGCCCGTAGCGGCGGTGTATGGTTACGAAGCGGAACACGAAGTGAAGAACGGCACAGGAATCCTTGTATTCGACTTCGGTGGCGGAACTACCGATGTGGCATACGTAAGCAAACAGATGGATCACTTGGCGGTGAGCGTACAGCCACGTGGCAACAATACTTGTGGCGGACAAGATCTGGACGCTATTCTCTACGAATACTTCCGGGCAGAAATAAAAAAGACACATGCCGGTGCGGATATCACTCAAAAGGGTTTTATGCGCGACATCGGCGTGTTGAACTTTTGTCGTTTCATGAAAGAGCAACTGTGCATCAGCCGGCAGAGCCAGGCCTTTGTTCGCACTGTGCTGATAAACGGCAACGCCGTAGACTATGAGTTCCGCTTGTCATACAGCAAATTCAATGAATTGATTTCACCCAAGGTGAACGAAGCGGTACAAGTGGCGAAAACGGTGCAGAACGACGTACTCCAAAAGCACAAACCCATCCACAAGATATTGCTCATTGGCGGCAGTTCGCAGATTCCTCTTGTTCAGGATTTATTAGGGAAGTTGGGCGATTGCAGTGTAGAATCATGCGGAGAGAAAGATGTGGTGGTTGCCTTGGGAACACTGAGATATGCCATCGCCAACGGTGTGATCAAAGTTGATAAAGAAAAGACTAATACCACACAAGGAACAGGGACGAGTACTGGTACCGAAACACCTAAAACGGAACCAAAGAAGAAACCGGAACCTCAAAAGCCAACAGGTCCTATCGTAAAGGATGATGGTGGAGAAATGATGTTTAACTGGTAAAAAAGATAAATGAGATATGAATATAGTAATGTTAGGGCATTCTAATGCCGGAAAGACAACCTATATGGCTGCTCTGTATCACCTGATGCAAGAGGAGATTTTGGGTTATTCCATGGATGTGGACATAGAAGAGACCTGCGCTCAAAACCGTTATGGTCACCCAAGGAGAGAATTGCGCACCAACAATTACAGAAAGTACAATCCGAATTATACTTGGGAAGATGCAGAACAAGAAGAAGAAGATTTGACTGAAAGTGGCAAGAACTTGACAAAGGGGATCTATCCACCTTCTACAGCCATACGGCAGCGTTATTTTTTTCATCTTTACTACGACGGAGAGGACGTATGTAACTTCTCTTGGTTCGACTACCGTGGAGGAGCCTTGATGGAACGTGTTTCACAGAGTTCCGATTTGGAAGAGATTAGTGACGAACTGGCCCAAAGTAATGCCTTGCTGGTATTTGTCGACGGCACACAACTGGAACGCTTCAACGAGGATGACCAACGCTATTTGCGCCGTCTGACATACTTTGTGAAAGACGCTTTCTCGAAAATCAACCAACCACACGACGCACGTTATCCGGTCTCAGTAGTGATAACGAAAAAAGACCTTTGCCACGATGTGGAAAAATCAGAAGGAATGAAGTACTTGAAACAGAATTTATTTACAGACATTGAGAATAGTAAGAGCATCGTGGGACTCCTTACTTACACAACCATCAATGCCAAAAAGATAAAGAACGTGCAGTGGCCATTACTGTTCAGCCTGCGCCACAACATTTGTACCCTCAAAAGCGAAACACAACAGGCTTATCAATATCGGGAAAACAAACGAGGACTATTCGGTTCTATCAGGGAGTCACTGTTTCATAAAGACCAACATTACTACTACGGTACATTGTACGAGCTGGAGGAAAATGAACCGAGACTGACTGACATAC
>CAKPTK010000189.1 GCA_934190685.1 uncultured Prevotella sp. | reverse complement strand
CTCTTAGTTCTATGTCGATGTCATTGTTGAAGGCTTCGCTACATGAACGTTACACCAGAAACAAGCGTTCGGCTTTTGTCGACACAAAGGATATGAGAAGGCGCGGAGACGACATGATGCTCCAATATCCGGTTGTTCTCAGCACCACATTTTCGGCACGCTCTTGTCTGTTTTGCCGCAAACCATACGACTACATCATCATGGACGAGGCTTCGCAGGTGTCGATAGATACTGGCGCCTTGGCTCTGACCTGTGCAACTAATGCCGTTATTGTTGGAGACACGATGCAGCTTCCAAATGTCATCACGGATGAAGACAAAACAAAACTTCATGCTGTGATGCAGCAATATAAAATAAATGACGGATACGATTGCGCAAAGAATAGTTTTTTGCAGTCTGTGCTGGAAGTGGTAAAGGAAATGCCGGAGACATTGTTGAGGGAGCATTACCGTTGCCATCCACGCATTATAAATTTCTGTAACCAAAAGTTTTATGGAGGAAACTTGATTGTCATGACAGAAGACAATGGCGAGGAAAATGTACTTGCTGCCATAAAGACAGTGAAGGGTAATCATGCCGTCAATCACTACAACCAGCGGGAGATTGACGTGGTGAAGACGGAGGTGCTGCCTGCTCTGAAAGAGTTTGACAGCATTGGCATTGTCACGCCGTACAACAACCAAGTGGATGCTTTCAACAGGCAATTGGAACGGGTGAAAGCCGGTACAATACACAAGTATCAGGGTCGGGAGAACGATGTGATAATCATGAGTGTGGTTGACAATCAGATAACAGATTTTGCGGATGATGCCAACATGCTGAACGTGGCCGTGTCAAGAGCCAAAAAGCGATTCTGGTTGGTTGTGACAGGCAACGAGCAGGAAAAACACGGCAACATCATGGACTTGCTTGACTACATTGCTTACAACAGATGCGAAGTGACGCAAAGCAAGTTGGCTTCAATATTCGACTACCTTTATGAACAATACACTAAGCAGCGTGTCGCCTTTATTGTAAGCCATGCCCAAATATCTGAATATGCGTCAGAGAACCTTACATACGCTATGCTCAACGAGGTGATTGCGTCTGATGGTCGTTTTGGCGTTTTAAAAGTGTTGTGCCATGTTCCACTGCGACAAGTCATAAGGGACACTTCTTTGATGAATGAAGATGAACTTAGATATGCGTCCAACTACCATACTCACTTGGATTTTTTGCTTGTCAACAGGGTGAGCAAAAAGCCGGTGCTTGCTGTTGAAACTGACGGCTATTCTTATCACAACAGTGCAACGGTGCAGCATCAGAGGGATTTGAAGAAGAACCACATCCTTGCAGTTTATGGTCTTCCCTTGCTTCGACTTTCTACCAAAGGGTGTGATGAAGAAAGCAAGGTGAAGAAAATGTTGGGCGGGCTGATTTAAAGCGTGGACATCATCTCACAGCCACCTCCCAACGGCATAGAGGGGCTTGTTCTCTATCCAACCCCGGTCTTGGTAGGGCAGCATGGAGAGGCGCAGCCCCTTGAGTTGCGGATGCTTGGTGACGAATGTGCGCAGTGACTTGGCGTGGACGTTCTCTTCAGCCTTCACCTCGATGGGTGTTATGGTGGTGCCGTGCTGCACGATGAGGTCAATCTCTTGTATACGGCTTGTCAGAAATGACGATGGATGTAGGTCTTGCCCACTTGTCTTGCTCCATTGAGAACCAGTGGCTTGCGGTTGGACTTGTTCTTCCACGCGATGAGTTGTGAGAGTATGTCCCTTTTCATAGACTACATTTATTTGCACGAATCCGTTCCTGAACGCCTTATTTTACAAGTTTTAGAGTTTCCGAACGCCTTATTTTACAAGTTTTTGAGTTTCTGAACGCCTTATTTTACAAGTTTTTGGGTTTCCGAACGCTTTATTTTACAAATCTTGCTCCCGATTTTCTTCCGCAGGGATTCCGCTGCGACATAACTTAAGAAGACATAAAAAAGACACTTCCGCATGGGCTGAAAACCAGCTTGGCGGAAGTGTCTTTCTTTTTTACTAAAGTTTCGGATTTAGAACAGCCTCATTTATAACCGTCATTTTCAGCATCCCCGGAGGGGTGAATATCCATAACCGCTGGCGACTGAAAGGAGCCTGCGGTATGGATGGCGGAAAG
>CAKPTK010000188.1 GCA_934190685.1 uncultured Prevotella sp. | reverse complement strand
GATGAGAGTCTGCAGAAAGCGCATGAAGCCAACGAAAAGCTTGCCAATATCCGTAAAGAAAGTGAATCCATTCTGCAGGAAGCGCGTGAAAAGCAGGCTGCTATTTTGAAAGAAGCCGCAGAAACGCGTGACGCTATTGTAGAGAAAGCACAGGATAAAGCCCGTGATGAGGGTGCTCGGCTGCTCACTGAAGCCAAGGCTCAGATAGAAAGCGAGAAGCAGCGCGCCATCGGGGAAATCCGTGCACAAGTGGCAGAACTCTCGGTTAAGATTGCCGAGAAGGTGCTTCGCGAGAATCTCTCTTCAGATAGCAAGCAGATGGAAATGATCGATAGACTGCTGGATGAGGTTTCTGTTGACGATAAAAACAAGTAAGCTATGGAAATCGGAGTAATTTCGGTAAGATACGCCCGTGCTCTTCTCAAGAGTGCTACCGAGTCAAAACTCGACGAACAGGTGTATAACGAGATGCAGACTCTGGCACAGAGCTACATCCGCGTTCCCGAGCTGCGATTCACGATAGACAATCCGATGCTCGCCAAGAGCCGAAAAGAAGAAATTCTTCTTGCGGCTTGCGGGGGCAAGGGGGTGAGCAAGCTTACTGCCAAGTTCATCTCTCTTGTCCTCAAAGAGGGTAGGGAGAAGGTCATGCAATTCATGGCAAACTCTTATGTCACTCTGTATCGAAAACAGAAGAATATCACCCGCGGTAGACTCATCACCGCTACTGCCGTTTCTTCTTCAACAGAAGAAAAGATGCGGCAGATGGTGGAGAGAAAAACTCAAGGTACTGTGGAATTTCAAACAGAGGTGAATCCCGACATTATCGGTGGATTTATCCTTGAATACGGAACCTACAGGATGGATGCGAGTGTGCAAACACAACTCCGCAACATACTGACACAGTTAAAACGCTAAAACATTTTAATAATGAAGTCTATAGTGACCAGCACTATGGACGAAGATTGAAAATTGAATAATGTCAGATAAAATAAAACCAAGCGAAGTATCAGAAGTATTGCTTCAGCAACTTTCCGATGTTAACGAAGGTCAAAAGTTTGATGAAGTCGGCACCGTCCTCACCGTGGGTGATGGTGTGGCTCGTATCTATGGCTTGCGCAACGCCGAGGCTAACGAGTTGTTGGAGTTTGAAAATGGCACTATGGCAATCGTCATGAACTTGGAGGAAGACAATGTGGGTTGTGTCCTTTTAGGGCCTACTGCTGACATCAAGGAGGGTATGGTTGTCAAGCGTACCAAGCGTATCGCTTCCATTCGTGTGAACGACAATATGCTCGGACGTGTTATCGATCCTCTGGGAAATCCTATTGACGGAAAAGGTGACATCGACTTGACCGATTCGTTTGAGATGCCCCTTGACCGTAAGGCTCCGGGTGTAATCTATCGTCAGCCTGTAAAGGAACCTCTCCAGACAGGTTTGAAAGGTGTCGACTCCATGATTCCTATCGGCCGTGGCCAGCGTGAGTTGATTATTGGTGACCGTCAGACCGGTAAGACTGCCATTGCAGTTGATACAATCATCAACCAGAAGAGTTTCTATGAGGCAGGAAAGCCAGTATATTGTATTTATGTAGCCATCGGTCAGAAGGCTTCCACTGTAGCGGCTTTGATGGAAAATCTCAAGCAGCATGGTGCCATGCCTTATACCATTATCGTGAGTGCCACAGCCGCAGATCCTGCCGCCATGCAGTATTATGCCCCATTTGCAGGAGCTGCCATCGGTGAGTATTTCCGCGATCGTGGTTATTCCGCCCTTGTTGTCTATGATGACTTGTCCAAGCAGGCTGTCGCTTATCGTGAAGTGTCCTTGATTTTGCGCCGTCCTTCAGGACGTGAGGCTTATCCTGGCGATGTCTTCTATTTGCATAGCCGTCTGCTTGAGCGTGCCGCCCGTATCAACGATCAGCAGGAGGTGGCAGAACAGATGAACGACCTTCCTGCATGTATGAAAGGTCATGTCCGTGGTGGCGGTTCGTTGACAGCGCTTCCTATCATCGAAACACAGGCTGGTGACGTTTCAGCCTATATCCCGACCAACGTTATTTCTATTACCGATGGTCAGATTTATCTTGAGACCGACCTATTCAACCAGGGCTTCCGTCCTGCCATCAATGTAGGTATCTCCGTGAGCCGTGTGGGTGGTTCTGCTCAGATCAAGAGTATGAAGAAGGTGGCTGGTACATTGA
>CAKPTK010000187.1 GCA_934190685.1 uncultured Prevotella sp. | reverse complement strand
GCCATCTATCCCCGCGACTCTGTCGCCACCATGACGAGTTTCGGTGTGAACACGTTGGTTTCGGATTCAGGCGTCATCAAGTACAAAATTGTGGCAGAACGATGGGAAGTCAACCAAAGCGTGAATCCGTCGCGCTGGATATTCGACAAGGGACTCTTCTTGGAGCAATTCGACGAGAAGTTCCATGTGCAGTCGTATATCCAGTGCGACACTGCGTATTATTTCGACACCAAGCGGTTGTGGGAACTTCGTGGAAGGGTGCGCATTCTGACGAAGGAAGGCTTGCGCTTTTCGAGCGAAGAGCTTTATTGGGACGAAAATCAGCACGAACTCTATTCCAACAAGTTCTCCCGTCTCATTACTCCCGACCGTCAGTTGCAGGGCAGCTACTTCCGCAGCGACGAGCGCATGACCCGCTACTATGTTTCCAACACGAAGGGGTCGTTTGAGAAAAACGATCTCGACAAGAACCCTGCGGATACCGCATCGGCCTCCCACGCCTCGGCGGACAGTGCCGCCACGACGCAAGGACGCCAGCCCGCATTGCCACAAAGAAAGAAATAATAATGAACCTCAATATTACCATAGGATTAATCGTCACCCTGATTCTCTCCGGCTTTTTCTCCGGCATGGAGATGGCATTCGTCTCGAGCAACCGGATGCTGGCGGAGATGGACAAGGAAAAGAGCGGCGTGACCCAGCGTTGTCTCTCGCTCTTCTATCGTCAACCCAACAATTTTGTCAGTACGATGCTTGTGGGCAACAACATCGTGCTCGTGCTCTACGGCCTGTTGTTCGCCAAACTGTTCGACAACACGGTCTTCTCGGGGCTTGACGTGGGCCTGCGTGTCACCGCTGACACCGTGGTGTCCACCATCATTGTGCTGTTCACGGGCGAGTTTCTGCCCAAAATGTTCTTCAAGAGCAACCCCAACACGTTGCTGTCTTTTTTTGCCATACCCGCCTTCTTCTTCTACATTGTGCTGTGGCCCATCTCCCGACTGTCCACATTCCTGTCACGCTGCTTGCTCAAAGTCGGCGGCATCAAGGTGGACAATAGTGCCAAGGATGAGGAATTCTCCAAGGTGGACCTCGACTACTTGGTGCAGTCCAGCATCGACAATGCCAAAAACGACGACGACATCGATGACGAGGTGAAGATGTTCCAGAACGCCCTTGACTTTTCCGACACCAAGGTGCGCGACTGCATGGTGCCTCGCACGGAAATCAATGCCGTGGAGGAGGGTTGCTCGACAGAGGAGCTGATGCAGAAGTTCATTGAGAGTGGCAACTCCAAGATTCTTGTCTATCGCGAGGACATCGACCATATCATCGGCTATATCCACTCTTCAGAGATGTTCCACGACAAGAACCATTGGAAAGACCACATCCGCACCCTTCCGTTCGTGCCCGAGACCATGGCAGCCCCGAAACTGATGCACCTCGTCTTGCAGCAGAAGAAAAGCCTGGGCGTGGTCGTCGACGAGTTTGGCGGCACCAGCGGCATCGTCTCGCTCGAGGACATTGTCGAGGACATCTTCGGCGATATCGAGGACGAGCACGACAACACCAACTATGTCGCCAAGAAGACCGAGGACGGAGACTACATCCTCTCCGCCCGTTTGGAAATCGACAAGGTCAATGAGATGTTTGATCTCGATTTGCCTGAAAGCGACGAGTATATGACCGTCGGCGGACTCATCCTCAACGTCTACCAGAGCTTCCCGAAGCTCAACGAAGTGGTGAAGGTGGGACGCTACGAGTTCAAGATTATCAAGAACACAATGACGAAAATCGAATTGGTAAGGCTAAAAGTGAACGCAGAATAGAATATTTTAGTACAAAAATTCTGTTATTCGCTTTTTTCTTATTACTTTTGTATGCTCTTTGTGAAAACAGGAATCAATCTTTAAGAACAAGATAAACAGAGAATAATAATAATTAAAATAAATAGAGAAAATGGCAGCATTAGGAAAAATCAGAAGTACAGGAGTAATCCTTATCTGTATTATCGGTTTCGGCCTTTTCGCGTTCATTGCGGAGGAGGCTTTCCGATCATGCGAAACAACCAACAACGACCGCCGTCAGCAGATTGGCGAGGTGCTTGGTGAGAAAGTCAACTATCAGGAATTCCAGAAAATCGTTGATGAGTACACAGAGGCGATGAAGATTCGCTATCAGCGCGACAACTTCACTGACGATGAACTCAACTC
>CAKPTK010000186.1 GCA_934190685.1 uncultured Prevotella sp. | reverse complement strand
CCTCACTATATTTAATAAAGCGGATGACCTCCGCCTCGCAATAATGATGCTTCTTCCTGCGCACCTGCAGGTCCACCACATCGCCCGGCACGGCAAAGGGCACGAACACCACCATATCGCCCACCCGGGCCAAAGACTTGCCCTCGGCAGCGACATCCGTTATCTCGACGTTCTCCAGAATGGGTAACGGCTTCTTCTTTCTACTCATCTTAAAATAATGTTGTTTGTAATTTTGCCTGCAAAAGTACGAAATTATCATCGAACGACCAAAAGCACAAATGTCTGTTTGCGAACACAATAGCAAAACGTCAGAATTTATTGTCATCCGCACAATAATTTTGCGCCAATTATTTGGCTATATATTCACAAATCGCTACTTTTGCAGCACTTGAAATAATTAATAAAATCAACTATGAGTGAAAAAAGAGTTTACACCTTCGGTAACGGACAAGCCGAAGGAAACGCAAACATGAGAAACCTTTTGGGCGGTAAGGGCGCCAATCTTGCAGAGATGAACCACATCGGAATCCCTGTACCTCCCGGTTTCACCATTACTACAGACGTATGCAACGAATATTTTGAAAAAGGAAAAGACGATGTCGTAGCCTTACTGAAAGACGATGTCGAGAAGTCAGTTGCACATATTGAGAATTTGATGAACTCCAAATTTGGAGACGCCAAGAATCCTTTGCTTGTTTCCGTACGCTCCGGTGCCCGCGCTTCCATGCCGGGTATGATGGACACCATCCTCAACCTCGGTCTGAACGACGAGGTGGTGGAAGGTTTGGCAGCCAAGACGGGCAACGAGAGATTCGCATACGACAGCTACCGCCGTTTCGTACAGATGTACGGTGACGTGGTGCTGGGCATGAAACCAGCCAACAAGGACGACATCGACCCATTCGAGGCCATTATCCAGCAGGTGAAAGCACAGCGTGGCATCAAGCTTGACAACGAGATGAATGTAGACGAGCTCAAACAGCTTGTCACACTCTTCAAAAAAGCTATCCTCGAGCGCACAGGCCAGGCTTTCCCGTCCGATCCCATGGAGCAACTTTGGGGCGCCATCTGCGCCGTCTTCGACAGTTGGATGAACGAACGCGCCATCCTCTACCGCAAGATGGAAGGCATACCAGCTGAATGGGGAACTGCTGTCAGCGTGATGGCCATGGTCTTCGGAAACATGGGCAACACTTCCGCTACAGGTGTATGCTTCAGCCGCGACGCCGCCACCGGCGAAAACCGCTTCAATGGCGAGTACCTTGTCAACGCACAAGGTGAGGATGTGGTGGCTGGTATCCGCACACCGCAACAGATTACCAAAGAGGGTTCTCTCCGTTGGGCTGCCCAACAGCAAATCGACGAGACAACTCGCGCCACAAAATATCCTTCCATGGAAGAGGCTATGCCTGAGATTTACGCTCAGCTCAACGCCCTTCAGGAAAAACTCGAGCACCACTATCATGACATGCAGGATATGGAGTTCACCGTACAGGAAGGAAAACTTTGGTTCCTCCAGACACGTAACGGCAAGCGCACCGGTACAGCCATGGTAAAGATTGCCATGGACTTGCTGGCTGAGGGCGAGATTGACGAGCCTACAGCTCTTGAGCGTTGCGAGCCAGGCAAGCTGGACGAACTGCTCCATCCTATCTTTGACAAGGACGCTCTCCGCAAAGCCAAGGTGCTCACCCGTGGACTTCCCGCTTCTCCAGGTGCCGCCTGCGGTCAGATTGTGTTCTTTGCCGACGACGCGGAGAAATGGCATGAGGAAGGTCACCAGGTGGTGATGGTCCGCATCGAGACCTCTCCTGAAGACCTTGCCGGAATGTCTGCCGCTGAAGGCATCCTCACCGCACGTGGCGGTATGACCTCCCACGCCGCTGTGGTTGCACGTGGTATGGGCAAGTGTTGTGTGTCTGGTGCCGGAGCCATCAATGTGGACTACAAGGCCCGCACCCTCGAAATCGACGGTGTGACACTCAAAGAGGGTGACTATATTTCTCTCAATGGTAGCACTGGCGAGGTTTATCTCGGCGAAATCAAAACAAAGCCTGCTGAGGTGACTGGCGATTTCGCCAAACTGATGAACCTCTGCGACAAATATACACGTCTGGTGGTGCGCACCAATGCCGACACACCACACGACGCTCAGGTGGCACGCAACTTCGGTGCCGTGGGTATCGGTCTCTGCCGTACCGAGCACATGTTCTTCGAGAACGAGAAGATCAAGGCCATGCGTGAGATGATTCTCGCCACAACCAAGGAAGGTCGTGAGAAGGCTCTCGAGAAGCTCCTCCCCTATCAGCGTCAGGACTTCTACGGAATCCTCAAGACCATGGACGGCTATCCTGTAAACATCCGTCTGCTCGACCCACCACTCCATGAGTTTGTACCTCACGATCTCGAAGGACAAGAGGCTATGGCCAAGGAAATGGGCGTAAGCGTGAAAGAAATCCAGAACCGCG
>CAKPTK010000185.1 GCA_934190685.1 uncultured Prevotella sp. | reverse complement strand
GCCTTCGATACGGCAGTGCATGTCGCGCCAAGAACCCACCTGCTCTGTGCCGTTGATATAATAGTCCGCCACGTTCATGCCGCCAGTGTAGGCGATTTTCCCGTCAACGACCACAATCTTGCGGTGGTCGCGGTGGAATACATGGTTGAGCCAGGGGAAGCGCAACGGGTCGAATTCATAGATTTCTATGCCCCGTTGTCGAAGAGATTCCAGATGCCGTTTGCGGAGTGGACGGTTGTTGGAATCGTTGCCGAAACCGTCGAACAACGCACGCACCTCCACGCCCTCCCGGCTTTTCTCAGCCAGCAGGTCGAACAGCGCATTGGCAATGGAGTCGTTGCGGAAGTTGAAATATTCCAGATGAACACTGGACTGTGCCTCGCGGATGGCTTTGAACAAGTCGGAAAACTTCTCTTTACCGTTCTTCAGCAAGGTCACACTGTTGTCGTGCGAGAATGTCACACCCTCCGCACGCATTTGGCTGACAATCAACGAGTCGCTTGTCTGTGCCGCCATTGCGGTGCAGCAAGACAACATGATTGTCACAATCATATTACGCATAAATCTTTCTCTGACGCTTCAAGAGCTTATATCATACAAGAATAATGGTCGACCACACCCAGAAGATGACGTTCCTTGTCGACAACCAGCACAGTGTGAATCTTATATTTGTGCATGATTTGCTGTATCTGTGTGATTTTAGTATCCGGGAGCACGGTCTTGGGAGTGGTGGTCATGATGTCGCTCACGGTCTTGTTGAAGAATTCCGCTTGCCATTTCTCCATGGCGCGCCGAATGTCTCCGTCGGTAATCAGTCCTGCCACCCGTCCGTTTTCGAGCGACACGCCGAGTCCCAGTTTGCCTTTGCTGACATGGATGATGGCCTCGCCGAGATTCATTTCCCTGGGGATAATCGGCAGGTCGTCCGACCTCATCACGTCGGTGGCTGTGGTCAGCAATCGCTTGCCCAACTCTCCGCCTGGATGGAATTGGGCGAAATCCTTGGGCTTGAAGTCGCGCACCACCATCAAAGCGATAGCCAAAGCGTCGCCCATCGCTAGGGCTGCGGTAGTGCTGCTGGTAGGGGCGAGGTTGAGCGGACAAGCTTCCTTCTCCACTCTGACCGTGATATGGGCTTCGGAATATTTCGCTAAAAGCGATTTAGGGTTGCCGCTCATGGAGATGATTGGCACATTCATGTGGCGCACCATGGGAACAAACCGCAGCAGTTCGTCGGTCTGTCCACTGTTACTCAGGGCCAGCACCACATCGTCGGGCGTCATTACGCCGAGGTCTCCATGGTACATGTCGAGCGGATTGATGAAGAAGGCGGGTGTTCCCGTGCTTGACAATGTGGCGGCAATCTTGGCGCCCACATTGCCGCTTTTGCCCACACCGGTGACGATGACCTTGCCCTTGCATTCGAAAATCATGCGCACGGCATGGTCGAAGTTCTCGTCCAGTTGTGGAATAAGATCCATTACAGCTTGCGCCTCGTCTTTCAGACATTGTGTGGCATACTGTCTCACGTTGCTGAGTCGCTGTTCGATATCGTTCATGATGGTTGCTTGTTATTCTTTTAGAAGTTTGCCGATGAGACTGTCGAGTTTGTCCAGTTCCAGCATGTTGGCGGCATCGCTCAGTCCTTGGTCTGGCTTGGGGTGTACCTCGAAGAAGTAGCCATTGGCGCCGAAGGCTTTTGCCGCCAATGCCATGGCGGGTACAAACCGGCGGTCTCCGCCTGTTTTTCCATTGCTGCCGCCTGGACGCTGCACGCTATGGGTGCAGTCCATGATCACCTGTGGCACGATGTCGAGCATGTCGGGGATGTTTCTGAAGTCCACTACCAGGTTGTTGTATCCGAAGCAGTTGCCCCGCTCGGTGAGCCACACTTCCTCCGCACCGGCGTCCTTAGCCTTCTCAACAGGATATCTCATGTCCTGTCCACTCAGAAACTGTGCCTTCTTGATGTTGACGGTCTTTCCCGTTCGTGCGGCGGCTGTCAACAAGTCTGTCTGTCGGCAGAGGAATGCGGGAATCTGGATTACGTCGACCACTTCTCCGGCAGCTTGAGCCTGACAGCTCTCGTGAATGTCGGTGAGCAGACGCAAGCCATACTTGCTCTTGATATCGGCCAGCATCTGCAAGCCTTTCTCCAGTCCGGGTCCACGGAAGGAATGGATGGATGTGCGGTTGGCCTTGTCAAACGAAGCCTTGAAAATGATGTCTATGCCATATTTGTCGTTGAGCCTTACCAATTCGGCGGCTACAGTGTCGAGCAGTTCTGGCGATTCGATGACGCAGGGACCGGCTATAAATATAGGTTTCATAAAACTGTCAATGCTTTTTAATATGCAAAAGTAGCCATATTCGTCCATTTTTCCAAAGTTTTAACAGATTTTACGGCAGCGTCGCAAAAAGTGCGGAAAATATTTTGCGGTTTGTTTTCGATATGCTTATCTTTGCACTCGCTATTAGAAGCGGCGGGGCTGTAAAACTCGGCCGTGGTTATTTAAGTCAGTAATATAAATATAAACTAAAATGAAAAAGATTTTCATGAGCCTTGCAGTGGCTCTCGTTTCACTTTGTGCCAGTGCACAGGTGTACGTAGGAGGTACCATGGGTATCTCAAGTAACAAGATTGGTGACAGCGACAGCAAGATTGCTTACAAGTTCTTGCCTGAGATTGGCTACCAGTTCAACAAACAGTGGTCTGTCGGTATGGAGTTCGGTTTGAAGAAAGGCGATCCTTGCACTATCTCTGCAGTAGGCGACCAGACAACTTACGAGGTAG
>CAKPTK010000184.1 GCA_934190685.1 uncultured Prevotella sp. | reverse complement strand
ACTGAGCGCACGGACGATATGACACTTATCCTCAGCAAGATAGATGAGAAAACCGCTACCATGGTCGGTTTTGGTGCGGAAGTAAAGGCTGGAAAAGGTGATGTGTTCACTTTCGATGTCAATGTAGCCGACAACTACTCGGGTGCCAATGCCATTAAATTGAGTGGCATACAGCTTAATGTTCCCAATCAGCCGGTTGTAAAGCCTGCAAACATGCAGTCAAAGGTCGTGGACGTAGAGAATCAGGTGACCTTCGGTGCCACCGCACCTGCCCTGACTGTAGGCGAGAATATTACCGTTACCTTCAATATGGCTTTTGCAAAGACCATCATGCGCGGTGCAGCTTTCAAAGTGGAACTTCCACAGGGGCTTACCCTTGTAGACAATTCAGCAAAGGTCGGCACACTCGAGTCCAACCATAAGATTAATATCGTGAACAACCTTGTGACGATTAATCTGAAGGATTATGATGAGCCTGACGCTTTCAGTGCCCATGAGGGAAGCCTCTGCACTTTCGATGTAAAAGCTGACGAAACCTTTGTTGACGGTTCTGAAATCAAAGTGAAGAACTTCCGTTGCTGGGGAGCTGGCGGCAGCACTGAATATTATGGCGCCGACTTCGCCCTTAAACTCGCCAAGAGCACAACAGGAATCAATGGTGTATCTGCCAATGAAGTGGATGCAGACGGCATCTACCTACTGAACGGTGTACGCTCAGACCGTATGCAAAAAGGTGTGAACATTGTCGTGAAAGACGGCAAGAGAATTAAGGTATTGAAGAAATAACATTACAGATATATCCTTTCGATTCGTAGTTTTGTGGATATTTAAACATCAAGTATAGATTTACACAAGACGTTATAGCAGACCACTCAGGGCTATGTTTTCTCTGTTTCCTCATAGCCTCTGAGTGGTTTTTCGTTTTATTTCGATTAAACAGATTTTCCGTTTATCCTTGTTCACTTTCTCGCCCGACACACCCGGATACCTGTTTGAGAGCGTTGTCCTTGCATATACAGGTAGAGTGTCTTGGGCTCTTCCACCACCTTGTGGCGCAGATAGGAGGCGTTGAGCAGATGCAAGCCGTCCTTGTGCCAAACAGCGATGCCGATGTGTGAGGTGTCCAGTCCGGGTTTGGCGGTAAGGATGACCAGGATGTCACCGTCATGGATAGTCTGTCGGAAAAGGTGATTGTTGGCGATTTGCCCTTTGGGTATGTAGCGTCGCTTGCCGCCCGTGATGGATTGCTCCATCTTCCTTATTCCTTCCACCCATTCGGGATGTGCCACAAGTTGGAGATAGTCCTTGGTATGAGTGGTCATCCAGTTCACTTGCAGATGTTGGATGGCGGTGAAAGGAGGATTGGGCCCTTGGATGTCTTTCACGATGTCCATCTTCTGATTGTTGTCCATCCAAACCGTGAAATAATGTTGCCGGTTGATATAGGACATCTCTCCGTCAATATAGCGAATGCGGCGCAATTCACACAGAAAGTCCATAAATGTATAGGTATGGTGACGCATGCATTGGTCAAGGGCGAGCACAGTCTCCACAAAGGTTGTGCAGTCGAGCTCCCGTGTGTTCACAACAAGGTGTTCCTCCATCTCTCGATCTAGCGTTTTGCCGACATAAGGAATGCCGATAAACTGCCTTCCAAAATAGAGCATCCAATTGGTGGAATCGGGCTGCGTGCGTGCCGCCGAGAGCAACTTCTCAATGCACAGACTGTCGGTTCGGGTGTAGCGGGCATCGGCAAGCACCTTCTCTTGATCCATCGATGGCGAGGAAGTCGTGACGAGGCGGTCGGTTCTGCTCGAGTCTGAAGAACTGGCGACCGGCAGAGTATTGACCTTTCCTTTGGCACATCCAGAGAAGAGAACCAAAGAAAGGAACAGCATATGTATTTTGTTCATTGTTTTATGTGTATCGTTATCGTTTGTCGAAATTCCAACCGAAATAGATGTTGACGCTGCCAAAGGTATTGTTGGCGGAGAACTGAGTCTTGTGATAATTATAGGTATGGATGATGGTGCTCCATCCGGCATACCATCGAGTGTTGTTCCACACCATGCCAAAACGCCCCACTCCATCGAGGTTGAAACCCAGGAATTTGAAGTCACGGAAAGAGAAGTGCTCATCCTTGTCACGCTCACCCGTCGAACGCTTGTAACTCAAGGCGGCGGAAAGTGAAGCGGCAAAAAGCCAATTCCGGGCAAACGCCCAATTATAGGCATAGCCACCGGAAATGGAATAGTCTGTGTATTTCACGCGGTTGAACTTCAACTCATCATCGAGGGCAAAGGCTTGGTCTTCCAGACGCTGACTGATTACATCCTCCAACTCTTCATGGTCGAGTTTGAGCGACTGGTGAGTATAGCCGATGCCCAGCAAGGCAGAGCCACAACTGCGCTTCTGACACGTACTCTGACTGAAGGCGGCAGGATAGGAAAAGCGCTTGTGGTTGAAAATATAGTATAGGTTGAATCCCTTGATGCTCACATTAAGACCTGAGAAAGGGAGACTGTGTAAGGTGTGCCAAGAGTCATCATCGTTGAGCGTGACGCTCTTGATATGATAGTTGTTACCCGTCTCTCGCCAGAAGAGGTCTATCCCGATTGTGGAACTGTAAAGACTCAAGTCAAATTCCTTCTTGGCTGTCTGATTTTCCCGATGATGCAAGGCGCGAAGGTCGACGGTATAGCCCAGAAAAAGCCAGCGCCAACCGAAATAAGGACCGAGCTTGACACCCATGTCTGGAGAGAAAATGATTTCCTGTCCGTTCTTGCTGCGGAGTGTGTACATCTCATAGGTGGTCGTTTGTTGCAACATCAAAGTATAGTTGTAATGTTGTGGCTCTATATAACTTGTGTCCATTGCATTGAAAG
>CAKPTK010000183.1 GCA_934190685.1 uncultured Prevotella sp. | reverse complement strand
GGATAGGGCCTGGATAGACATAGCATGTCTCATGCGCCCATTCATCACGGTGGGCGGCAAATTCCTTGAAAGGTTTGCCGTTGAGGTCAACCAAAGCCTTGCGGATTACAGGTTTCATCTCTCCGTTGCGCTTCTCCATATTGAGCATCATTGTGAGGGGTACACCACCGGCAATCCAGTTTTCGGGTTTGTCCACGGTGTTTTTCACCAAAGCCATGTATCCGGTTTTACCGTGAGCGACCAACAGAGCCGCACTCGTGCCGAGTGCATAGCAGTAGTTGGTGTCATAGTTGGAAGGAGCGGAGCAACGTCCCTCATATCCGAAGAAGTGGTGCAAGGTCTTGAACTTGCCGTTGTACTTGCCTTCTTCTTTCCATTCCTTCAACTTCCTTGCCACCATCACGGCGATAAGCTTCTCGGTTTCGATGAGCGAAACCTGCACATTGCCGTGAGGGTCGCGGTCGAGAGAAAGCTGAAGCGCCACATTCTCGGGCAGGGACTTGAAGGTCTTGCAGTTCTTTTCACTGAGGCGGGCCTTGATGAAGTTGTACTGCTCGCCGCGGGTCAACTTCGTATATTCTTGACCGTCAGAAGCATAAAGGTCGTTGAGCTCGTCAATCAGACGGCCGATGGCCGGGATAAACTCAATGATGCCCTCAGGCACCAAGACCACACCGAAATTCTTGCCCTTGCTGGCACGGTAAGCCACAGCCTCGGCGATATATTCCACTATATCGTCGAGCGACTTGTCTTTCTCGCGGATTTCCTCGGAGATGAGGCATATATTGGGTTGTGTCTCCAAAGCGCACTCCAAGGCGATATGGGAAGCCGAACGGCCCATCAACTTGATGAAATGCCAATATTTGCGGGCAGAATTGCAGTCGCGCTCGATGTTGCCAATCAGTTCACTGTAGACCTTGCAAGCGGTGTCGAAACCGAAGGAAGTCTCAATCTGTGAATTCTTCAAGTCGCCATCGATTGTCTTGGGACAACCAATCACCTGGACGCCACAATTCTTGGCTTTGAAATACTCCGCCAACACACAGGCGTTGGTATTGGAGTCGTCACCGCCAATGATGACCACAGCCTTGAGGTTGAGTTCCTTGATAACTTCAAGACTCTTCTCAAACTGTTCCTCGGTCTCCAGCTTTGTGCGTCCGCTACCGATGATGTCGAAACCGCCCGTGTTGCGGTATTTGTTGATATACTCAGGAGTTATCTCAATATACTTATGGTCAATGAGTCCGCTGGGTCCCATGAGGAAGCCGAAAAGACGGCTTTCGGGGTTCAGTTTCTTAAGCTCGTCAAAAAGTCCGCACACGACATTGTGCCCGCCGGGGGCCTGCCCCCCGCTCAAGATGACACCCACGTTCATGGACTGATGGTTTTCCACTGTACCAGGTTCGAATTCTATTAAGGGCATTCCATAGGTATTAGGGAACAAACTTTTGATTTCTTCCTGATTGTCTATGCTCTCTGTGGGCGCGCCTAATTTTATTTTGACCGCACCTTGTAGAGCTTTCGGGAGCTTAGGTTGATAAGCTGCTCTTTCTTTTTGCAATGAGCTTATTTCCATATAATCGTTTTAAGTTTATTTATTAAGGATAAAATAGTATTGTCATTAAGTATTCTGTTGCAAATATAACACAAATCAGTGAAACGAGGAAAGAAAAGTGGGAAAATTGTTGAAAAACTTCATTTTTTCTCCCTCTATTCTTTGCGATTGGGGATTTTTTTATATCTTTGTGGAGATATTTATTTATTCACCAACATCAAATGAAAGGGACTATAACATGGCTAACAAGAAAGATTTGAAACACAGCATCAGCGCTGTTTGCAGCGAGCTTTTCGCCGAGGGCGTGGCTACCTCATTGTATGGCAACAAGGAAAACCAAGCCGACATCGAAGCGCTGCTGTCGTCTATCCTCGTGATACACAGCGACTACATCCGCAGAATCTCACATCCGGAACCGGGAATGGCACCGAAAAAATATTTCAAGACCTTGATTGAAGACTTCAACAAGCAGGTTTCTGAGTTGGTCGACCAAATCAACAGCCTTTAAGGAACCTTATTATAATATACACACATCATGTTGAAACAGATATGCAGCTTCTTGCTGTATAAAGTTATGGGATGGACCGCCGATGTAACGGTGGACCATCCCGCTAAATATATCATTTGTCTCGCACCGCACACCAGCAACTGGGATTTCATCGTCGGACTGCTCTACTCGCGGTCTATCGGCATGAGTTGCAACTTTCTGATGAAGAAAGAATGGTTTTTCTGGCCGTTGGGGCCGCTGTTCCGCCATTTGGGCGGCATCCCTGTCTGGAGGAGCAAGCACACCAGCATGACCGACAGACTTGCCCAGACCGCGCGCGAGTCGAAGACATTCCACCTCTGCGTCACTCCCGAGGGCACCCGGTCTCTGAACCCGGAATGGAAAAAGGGATTCTATTTCATCGCCGCCAAGGCGGGAATACCCGTACTGCTCTACGGCGTGGACTATCAGAAAAAGCAAATCGTATGTACGAAGAGTTTCGTTCCCACTGGCGATGTGGACAACGAAATGAGAGACATCAAACTTTATTTCAAGGATTTCAAGGGCAAGCACCCCGAGAAATTCACTATCGGTACAATTGAATAAGATGAAACCAGCGAAAATAGTCATCTTTTCCACCTGCCTCCTCACTTGTGGATTCGTCCACGCTCAAACCAAGGAAGCATTGGAAAAGAGCGAACAAAAGCTTCACCGCTACTTTGCAGGATACAAGGCTGCCGATGGCGACTTGCCGCAGCCGGCAAAGATGAAAAAGCTGACAGTGGACGACCGGAACCGCACGGTGACGGTGCTGATGGATGACCTTTTCGCACAACAATCCTTCACAAGCAAGAGCGTGGGCAAAATATACGCCAAGGTGAAG
>CAKPTK010000182.1 GCA_934190685.1 uncultured Prevotella sp. | reverse complement strand
GGGTATCCATATAGTTGCTGCCCTTCACCAAGATGCCACAGCGTGAAGCTCCGCCGATACCGCCAAAGAAGGTCAAGGGAACACTGATGACCAAGGCGCAGGGACAGGAAACCACCAAGAAAATCAAGGCGCGATAGAGCCATTGTGGGAAAGCCGAAAAGTAGTCTGCAGAAGCGAAGAACGGCGGAAGAAACGCCAAAGCGAGGGCCATGAAGACGACAATCGGGGTATAGATACGGGCAAACTTGGTGATGAAAGATTCACTCTTCGACTTGTTGCTGTCCGCACTTTCCACCAAATGGATGATTTTGGAGACCGTGCTCTCGCCGAAGTTTTTCGTGGTGCGCACTTCCAGCACGCCGGTCATATTGATGCATCCGGAGATGACCTCGTCTGAAACGCCCACTTCTCTGGGTATGCTTTCGCCTGTGAGTGCCAGGGTGTTGAGGGCGGAAATTCCTTTGGTGACGAGGCCATCAAGCGGAATCTTTTCACCGGGTTTAACCACAATGGTCTCTCCAACCCCTACTTCTTCCGGCGACACTTCGCACACCTGTCCGTGGCGCACCACGTTGGCGACATCGGGACGAATGTCCATCAGATGGGAAATGCTGTGACGACTCTGGCCTTCAGCATAGCTTTCAAAGAGTTCACCCACCTGAAAGAACAGCATGACAAACACCGCCTCGGGGAATTCTGTATCAGCTCCCGGCAGAAAACCGATGGCCAAAGCGCCCAGGGTGGCAATAGTCATCAGAAAATCCTCGTTGAACATATCGCCCTTCATCACACCTTCGGCAGCCTCACCCAAGGTTTCATGACCAATCAATAGATACGGTACGAGATAGACAAGGAGCAATTGCCAAGTAGCAAGGTGCAGAGTTTTCTCAATCCATACAGCCGCAACGAGGAGTACCACCGTGACGGCAATCAAAGCGATGCTTCGCTTCATTCCCCCTTCTTCTTCATACTCATGCGTATGTTCATGGGCTTGTGTTTGTGTGTGTGTTATTTTTTCGTCCATAATTGTAGATGTTTTAATTTTCTTTTCCGGGTGCAAAATTAAAACATTACGGCTGCAACTGTGTTGCAAAAGCAACCGCCCATAGAAAAAAATCCTTTCTTCAAAGCCCTTCCATCCTCCTTTTATCTCAAACAGTCATCTTCCCCAAGTAATTTACTCAGTTGCCCAAGAACGGTACCAGGCTTTGGGCAACGGTTGCCCACTGCCTGGGCATCCATTGCCCAAAGCCTTGTACCATTTTTGTTCATGCCACTAAAAAAATCGATGGAGAGCCTTACAAGCATACTATCGGGCTGCAAGGGTACAAAAAAATAGGCCCAACTCTGAGGAGTTGAGCCTATATATATTAATAAGGTGTAAATGCGAGGATTAGAAGAAAAGGTAGCGGTTGTCCACCACGTTAGCTTTCAAGAGGAGATCCTGCATGAAGTTGCTAGCATACTGGAGAGACTGCTGACGCATCTTCTGGAGATATTCTTTCTCGTTGTACTTCACAGGACGCATGCTCTTGTTGAGCACCTGGAAGAGATAAACACCTCCGTTGCCCTTGACAACGTGGGAAGAGAACTTGCCCTTGGCTGTAGCTGCCACAGCACCGCTCAATGCAGGCTCGCTGCTACCGGTAGCTGAGATGAAGGCAGGAGAAGCGAAGGTCACCTGGTTGACATTGCTGATGTTGGCGCCCTTGGCTTTAGCTGCGATGATACTGTTCACACCCTTGAGCTTAGCCTCAAGCATTTCAGCCTTCTTGTCCTTCACCACTTCGCGCTTCACGATTTCCTTCACCTGCGGGTCGTCGAGTGAGCGGTAGCCCTGAGGATGTATCTTGGTGAGGGAAACAACCATCATGTTGTCGTTGTCACCGCAGTCATAGAGTGGAGAAACATCGCCTTCCTTAGCCTGGAAAATCCACTTGAGCACCTCGCGTGTGCCACGAACGCTGCCCACATAGTGCTGTGAGGTGGTCACGTCTTCGCTGTTGAGCACGTTGTAACCGTTCTTGCCGGCATTCTTCTCGATGGCGTCGATGGTCTTGTTCTCGCTCAGGAACTGGCTGAACTTGTTGTAAGCGGCGCTATAAGTTTCCTTGCTGAAGTCGATAGTCTTCTTCACCACAGCAGCTGTATACTTAGGAGCCATGTGCTTGCGGTCTACTACCTGCAAAATCACGTTGCCCTGTGTCAGGGCGAGGTTCTCCACAGCGTTGACACCCGAAGTGAGCAATGCGTTGACAAAAGCCTTGTTGTCCTTGTCGATGCTTTGGCTCTGCTCATACATCTGGTTGGTGAACCAGATCTTCTCACCGGTCTGACCATACTTCTTGGCGATAGCCTCGAAGTCGCCACCAGCCTTCAAAGCATTGTAGATGCTGTCTGCGGTCTGCTTGGCATTGTCGCCAGCCACCTGAATCTGACGGAACTGTACGGAGTCTGGAAGTTCAGACTTGGCCATGAGACGGATGATGTTGAGTGTGTTGTCATCCTTGTTCTCCACAGGACCGAGTGTCTGGCCTACTGACATGGAGTCGAGACGAGCGGCGATGTCCTGAGGATAGGCTGTTTTGGAAACAGGAAGACCGAGATAAGGAACCAAAGAGGCGCTCTTGCGAACGACATTGGATGGATCGTCTGTGGTCTTGAGCTGCTGTGCATATTGTGCGAACTGCTTGTTGATAGCGGCACGGTCGGCGGCGGAAGCGCTGACACGAACGCTGATAAACTTGATGTCGCGGCTCTCTACAGGCTGCTTGAAGGCGCCCTTGAGCTCTTCATACTTGGCCTTGAGGTCGGAGTCGGCAATCTTCACCTGGTTGTCGTTGATGGTTGAATATGCCATGGAAGCCAACTGAATGTTGCTTTCCTCGTTCTCGTCCTTGTAAGCCATCTTAGCCTCTACAGGGTTTGACACCAAGCAGTGAGCGAGAAGGCTCTGATATTTCTGGGAGAGAAGCGTATTGCGGAG
>CAKPTK010000181.1 GCA_934190685.1 uncultured Prevotella sp. | reverse complement strand
CCGTGGATCTGCTGGCTCCCGGTGGTCGTCTGTCGGTCATTACTTACCATAGCTTGGAAGATCGCATCGTGAAGAATGTGATGAGGACAGGAAATGCAGAGGGCAAGCGTGAGCAGGACTTTTTCGGATGCGTGAAGACACCGCTACAGCTGGTCAACAACAAGGTGATTGTTCCCGATGAAGGCGAGCAACGGGAGAACCCAAGAAGTAGAAGTGCAAAACTTAGAATTGCAGAAAAAAAAGAGTAAAAGAGATATGGCAGACAATCAACATAAAGTTTCCGCATTGGAAGACATTCCGACAACGCCAAATCTCGCCGACAAGAAGGCGGAGAAAGAAGCAGGAAATGTTGGAGACAAGGACAAAAAGTCTAACGTGAAGGCAGCAGAATCGCTGAATCCCGAGGAAGATCATGTGGCGGTCGACGATATTGACGCAGCGCGCATGCTCAAGAAAGCCATTGTGGAAAACACGAAGGAAGAAGACAGTCTGCTCACAGCCAACTTGACCTTGAGGAAGATCCTTGGCGGTGACATTCTGAATGCCCAGTTTGTCAGACGCCAGATTTGGCTGTTTGTGCTGATTGCAGGATTTATGCTCCTCTATGTGTCCAATCGATATAGCTGCCAAAAAGAATTGTTGCAAATAGACAAGTTGACGGAAGAGCTGAAGGACGCTAAATACAGAGCTTTGTCGAGCAATAGTCTTGTGACAGAGAAATGTAGGGAAAGCCATATCCTGGAAATGCTGAAAAACAATGCGGACAGCACGTTGCACATTCCCAATCAACCTCCTTATATAATTAATGTTCCCAATAAGTAAAGGTAGACAATGAGTAAGTTTGATAATAAGAAAATCATGCCGAGGTATTCGTTCATCGCTATACTGATGACACTGGCCTCTTTGGCAGTGATAGGCAAGACACTTTTGACGATGACGGTCAACCGCGATTATTGGATGAAGGTCGCTTCGCGACAGAAACGGGACAGCGTGAGCGTAAAACCTGTGCGAGGCAATATTCTGAGTTGTGACGGACAACTGATGGCCAGTTCTCTTCCTGAGTACAAAGTCTATATGGACTTTAAGGCAGGCGGAGAGAAGAAAGACTCTCTGTGGAACGTGAAGCTGGACAGCATTTGTCAGGGGTTGAACCGCATATTCCCGGAGAAGAGTGCGGCGGCATTCAGAAGGGACTTGGAAGAAGGTCACAAGAAGATGAGCCAGAACTGGTCCATTTGGAACAAACGCGTGGACTACAGCACCTTCTCGGAAATCAGAAAACTGCCGGTGTTTCGACTCTCGAAATATAAAGGTGGATTTCATTGGGAAGAATTCAATTCCCGCCGCCGTCCCTATGGCTCGTTGGCACAACGCACAATTGGCGATATGTTCGGCGCCAAGGACACGGCCCGTTGTGGGTTGGAATTGTCCTATGACTCCATTCTGCGTGGACGCAATGGAATCATCCATCGCCGCAAGGTGCTCAATAAATTCCTCAATATTATGGATACTCCGCCTATCGACGGCGCAGATATCGTCACGACGATAGACGTGAACATGCAGGATTTGGCCGAGCGTTCGGTGCTTAATGAGTTGAAGGAAATCAACGGCAATGTCGGTGTGGCGATAGTCATGGAAGTGGCCACGGGCGACATCAAAGCCATCGTCAATATGACGAAATGTGCGGATGGAGAATATCGCGAAGTGAAGAACGACGCTGTCAGCGACTTGTTGGAGCCTGGTTCTGTGTTCAAGACCGCTTCCATTATGGTAGCTCTTGACGACGGTGTTGTCGACACTACTTATATGGTGGAAACAGGATGTGGCGTATGGAATATGTATGGCCGTGACATGAAGGACCACAACTGGCGTCGTGGCGGTTATGGTTTGATGAGCCTGCCCAAGACGCTGATGGTCAGTTCCAACATTGGTGTGAGCCGCATTATCGACGATCATTACCACAACAATCCCGAAAAGTTTGTCGAGGGAATCTATCGTACAGGTTTGGCTTCTGATCTTCAACTTCCGCTTGTCGGCTCCTCAAAGCCTATCATCCGTATGCCGAAGAAAAACAAACGGGGACAGTGGATTAATTGGAGTAAGACAGCGTTGCCGTGGATGAGTATCGGCTACGAGACCCAGATACCACCAATCTCCACCTTGACTTTTTATAATGCCATTGCGAATGGCGGCAAGATGATGCGTCCACGTTTCGTGAAGCAGGTGGTCAAAAACGGTCAGGTCCTCATGGATTTCCCTCCCGAGGTAATCAAGCAGCAAATATGCAAGCCCAAGACGCTTGGTGAAATACAGACAATTCTAGAGCACGTGGTAAGTCAAGGCTTGGGAAAGAAGGCAGGCTCTCCGTCATTTCTGGTAGCCGGAAAGACCGGTACCGCACAAATTTCTAAGGGCGCGGCAGGCTACAAGAGCGGCACCACCAATTATCTGTTGAGCTTCGCTGGTTATTTCCCTGCCGACAAGCCCCGCTATAGCTGCATAGTCTGCATCCAGAAGTCAGGCTTGCCCGCATCGGGTGGCGGTATGAGTGGTGTGGTGTTCCATCATATCTCAGAAGGCATCATGGCCCAAAATCTGAAGATGGATGTGAGCGACGCTCGTGATTCCTCTTCCGTGCCTTTCCCGACGGTGAAATATGGAAACCTTCTGTCTGCCGACTATGTGCTGACAGGCTTGGGCTTCAATGTGGAGAATGGCTGGGGGGGACGGTATTCGTTCGGAACCCCAATCTGGGGTATGGTGGATCATGACCGGAAAGAAATGATTCTGCACCGTCGTTCCATCTATGGCAAAGATTTCGTGCCAGACGTTTCTGGTATGGGCGCACGTGATGCTGTTTTTCTCATGGAGAGCCGTGGCATCCGCGTCAAAATTAAGGGACGAGGAAAAGTTGTCAGACAAAGTGTCTGTCCTGGCTACAGGGTGAAGAAAAACATGGTGTGCGAGATAGAACTTGGATAAAATATATATAGATTATGAAACTGACAGAATTGCTTAAAAACATTAAACCGTTGACCAT
>CAKPTK010000180.1 GCA_934190685.1 uncultured Prevotella sp. | reverse complement strand
TGGAATGAGCACCATTTCAACACCATCAAGCGTGTAGCGAGCAAGGTGTGTTTCTTGCCGGATGCCGACCCTCCCAAGCAAGGCGAGACTTTCGGGCATGGCGTGCAGGTCGTCATGGATGCCGGAACAATGGCGATGGAATGTGGCTTGTCTGTCAGTATCAAGGAGATTCCCGACACGGACGAGAACAGGAAGCAGGACCCGGACACGTTTTTCCGAAATACCAACATCTTCAACTCCACCGAGGAAACGGACTTTATCCTCTGGATGGCTGACAAGCTATTTCCGCAGACGAACACCACGGAGGAGCAGCGCATGACCATCAAGCGCATCGCTTACCTCCTTTCATTGATTGACGACGACACGGGTATCTCCATGTACATCGGCAAACTGACTAAATATTACCAGGGACGCAAAATATGGCTTCTTGCCGTTGACAAGGAGCGCAAGCTGCGTGAGGAGGAGGACAAGAAGAGCCATGACAAGGACGAGGACGACCTCAATCACAAGTATGGCTTTTACATCGACCACGGCTGCTATATGTCTATCACAGAGAAGGGCAGTGTCTACGAGTGGTCGAACTTCACGATGCTGCCATTATTCCACATTAAGGACAACGTTAACCCCAAACGACTTTATAAAATCAAGAATGCAATGAATAAGGAAGAAATCTTGGAACTCAAACAGGAGGATCTTATCTCTCTTGCCAAGTTCAAACAGCGCATCGAGGGCTTGGGCAACTATATTTGGAAGGCTACGGAGCGTGAGCTGACCAAGCTGAAATCTTATCTTTACGAGAAGACGGAGACGGCTACGGAAATCATTCAAATGGGATGGCAACGCCAAGGGTTTTACGCCTTTGGCAACGGAATCGTCTACAACGGTATCTTCCAAGAGACGGATGACAATGGTATCGTGCGTCTAAAAGATAAGGGCAACTTCTATATTCCTTCCAATTCTCGTGTATATAAGAATGACCCGAAACTTTATACTTTTGAGAAGCAGTTCGTGCATCTCAACCTTTCGTCTGTGACTCTTAACGACTTCACCACGCAGCTTTTCCGCGTGTATGGCGACAACGGACGTGTGGGCTTTTGCTTTTATCTCGCCACGCTTTTCCGCGATGTTGTCACCTCTGCATCCGCTAACCACTGGTTCCCCATTCTCAACCTTTTCGGACCGAAAGGTAGCGGCAAGTCGGAGCTTGGCCACACATTGCTTTCTCTGTTTACTATCTCATACACTGCCCCGAACATCCAAAACTCTACGCCATCGGCTCTCAACGATACTGTGGCTGCTTCTTCCAACGCTCTCGCCCATATTGATGAGTATAAGAACGACCTCGATGTGAAAATCATTGAGTTTCTGAAGGGCCTGTGGGACGGTACCGGCCGCACCCGTATGAACATGGATCTTGACAAGAAGAAGGAGACGACGGCTGTGGACTCTGGTATTATTCTTTCCGGTCAGGAGATGCCTACGGCTGACATCGCGCTCTTTACTCGTGTGATTTTCTTGCAGTTTCCTCGCAGCGAGTTCACGGACAAGGAGAAGGCGGATTATAAGCGGCTTCTCGATATGCGTTCTTTGGGACTTACTCATTTGACTGTCGAACTTCTGAAGCAACGCCGACATTTTGAACAGGCTTGGAGTACGGCTTTTAAGGAGACGCAGAATGATGTCGGCAACGCTCTTGGCTCTGAAAAGGGGGAGGACAGAATTATGAACAACTGGTGTGTGCCGCTTGCTGCACTCCGCGTTTTACAGGGTATAATCCCGACTCTCACTTACAATGAGATGCTGCGTGTCACGGTTGACGGCATACGCAAGCAGAATGCCGAGTGTAAGACTAATGGTGAGCTTGGCGGTTTCTGGAATACTGTTCAGTATCTCGTGAGCGACGGTGAGCTGATTGACGGCGGCGACTTCTTCATCCGTTTCCTTCATCACCTTAAAACGGATGTGGCGGATCTTACTTGGACTTCTCAACGCCCTGTCCTGTTCCTTCAGAAGACTCGCGTGTTCAACCTTTACCGCAAGGAGGGACGGCAGACCAACGAGAAGGTGCTGCCTATTGACGCGCTCCGCTATTATCTTCAGAACAACGGCGCGTACCTTGGCGAGAAGGTGGCTCGCTTCGAGGTGTACAAGAAGGGCGTGCCTGTGTATGACCAAAGGAAACTCAATTCTGACAAGACTCCTTCAAGAATGACCACCGCTCAACGTGCCTACTGTTTCGACTACTCCCGACTGGTGCAGATTTTCGCCATCTCTCTCGGCGACCCGGTGGACGATTCCGAAACTCCTTTCTAAAAATCGGTGTCTTACTCCGAATAAATTTCATTTCAATGTATCATAATCAGGTGGACTGCCGGGGCGATTGCATCGTCTCGGCGGTTTCTTATTCTGCGGAACACATAGCCGTCCTCTGCGATTTTGTCCGAAAAAGGTAGCAAAAGCCAAGTAATCAAAGTATTTATTTATGTATTGAGATTGTCCGTTATACGCTCCAAATGGAGCATAAAGAGGTATGTCTGACTATATAGTTGTCGAAATCCTCATTATTTTTCGCCCTCATAGGATTTTCAGATGAAAAATGCTGTAACAAGTGTAATATAATGTAACATTCTGTCTGTCAGTATATTTAGGTAGGCTATTTTCTTGTAATTTGTTGTAACATTTTGTAACAGACGTTCCTAATCCTTGCTTTTCTCCGAATACCAATGGTGGAATAGGTTTTGATAATCCTTCTTTTAGAGGTATTCCGTTTCCTCCTTGTCAGCTACTGCGTGCATTTGAGAGCGGTATCGCAAGCGTCAATCGTGCTTTCAGAGAACGAGCCTTGCACCCCGTGAGCCTTTTCTTTATTGTTCTTCTTTTGATGTAGTGCCGCATGGCAAGCTGCCCCCAAAGGTAATTCTTGAAAAGTGGTATCGCTGACGCTTCTCTCCTTGCTCCGCTCTTGTGGCTTGGGCGATTGGCCTTTCCTCTTTTTCCATAACATTCAAATTGTCAGACAGCAGCCCACATCGGGCATGGGATTTTTCCGCAGCAAAGTTAGCGC
>CAKPTK010000179.1 GCA_934190685.1 uncultured Prevotella sp. | reverse complement strand
ATGTAGCACGAGAGCGTTACAAGATTGTTAAAGAGAGGGGGTGTATATTCCAAGTTAACACGCATAGGAATGGGTGTTACAAGCGTGTAACGTAATGCTCGTAGGAAAGAAAAAAGGCGTTTCGTGCATGACAGGTTTTGTGAAAAGACATGCTTTGCATTCTTTAACACGAAGGCTTACCGCCTTCCGTGAAAAGTGTATATCTTTGCATTAATCAATCAACAAAACCAATAAAACTACACAAACTATGAAAAGATTCGCTTTTAAAATGTATCTCAAGAAGGGGTGCGAGAAAGAGTATGCCAAGCGCCATGCCGCCATTTGGCCCGAGCTGAAACAGATGATCAAAGACCAGGGCGTCAGCGACTACAGTATTTTCTGGGACAAGGAGACCAACCTGCTCTTTGCCGTGCAGAAATGCAGCAAGGATACCAACAGCCAGGACACTACGGATGTGGACCCCATCACCCAGAAATGGTGGGACTCCATGGTCGACTTGATGGAGGTGAACCCCGACAACTCGCCTGTGAGCATTCCGCTTGAAGAGCTCTTTCACATGGACTGACGATGAGACAATCCACTATATCGTAAACACGGAAACAGGCAAGGGGAGGATTCCCGCTTGCCTGTTTCTTTTGTTATCCGTCTTTTTACCTTGATAGGGTTATCTATCGCTTGTCTTGTCGCAAATCTTTCCCATTATTTCCTGAAAGTGTATCTCAGCCAGACGGTGCCTCTGTTGACCTGTTTCACGCTCTGTAGGTTGAGCAACGTGGCTGGACGCCCGGGGTCGTTGATGCCGTCGAATACCGATGCCATGCCGCGACGGCCGTCGATGCCGGGGCCTATCATCACGCTTACCTCGTCGAGCAGTCCTGCGGCGAGGAAAGAGCCGTTGATGTGTCCGCCACCGGTGAGGGCGAGGCGGCGCACGCCGAACTCACGATAGAGCACGTCCATGGCACGTGCCAGGTCGATGCCGTTCTGTCCCACGGCAATCCAGGAGATGTTCTGGGCGGTGAGCGTGTCGAGATATTCGCGTGGCGCGCTTTCGCTGGTCACCACGAGCAGGGCGCGTCCCTCATACACGTTGGCGGGCCAACGGAGTGAGCCGTGGGTGTCGAGTGCCACAGAGTAGGCGTCGGTGGCTGAAGCCTTATGGTGGGCAGGTGCGCCTATCGGCGTCTTGTCCTTCGCCACGAAGGGGGTTCCCGTGGCAAAGTGCATCTGCATGGTGACACGGCCGTTTACTTGGGAAGGACAATCGAGTTGGTCGAGCGCGTCGTAATAAGCGTTCGACGGATCTATCTGTTCGGTCATGGCGCAGTCTATGCGACCGTCGACAGATTCCATCATGTGACTGATGATGTACGGTTTGTTCATTGTTCTTTTGTTTTTGGGTTACGGCTGCAAAGTTAGTGCTGTTTTGCGGTCTTGTCAATAGACAGATTACGGAACAAAGGACACAAATTACGTTTTTCTCTCTTTCCGGGGCGAAAGACACTAAAAAATCCCTGGTCAAGAACAATAAAACACCCCGAAGGAACGTTATTTATGTGTATATATACAGTAATTTTTTCAAGATACACACGACAATGATTGAATACATCAAGGGTGAAGTGGCAGAGCTCACCCCCGCCCTGGCTGTGATTGAGGCGGCGGGCGTGGGCTATGCGCTCAACATTTCACTGAATACATACACCGCCCTTCAGGGCAAGAAAGAAGCCCGCCTGTTTGTCCACGAGGTGCTTGTCGCCGGTGGCAGGGACGACTCGTTCACGCTGTTCGGCTTTGCCAGTCGTCAGGAACGAGAGCTTTACCGGTTGCTCGTGTCCGTGTCGGGCGTGGGCGGCAACACGGCGCGCATGATACTCTCGTCGGTGTCGCCCCGTGAATTGTGCGACATCATCGCCTCGGGCAACGACAAGATGCTCAAGACCGTGAAGGGCATCGGACTGAAGACGGCGCAGCGCATCATCGTCGACTTGAAGGACAAAATTGTCACCAGCGGTGTGGCACAGGAGATTCCCGCATCGGGCGGACAGCAGCCGTTGGTCAACAACGATGTGAAAGACGAGGCGGTGTCGGCGCTGACCATGCTCGGCTTTGCCCCGGCTCCCTCGCAGAAGGTGGTGGTGTCCATCCTGCAGGACAATCCCGACCTGCCTGTGGAACAAGTAGTCAAGCTCGCCCTCAAACAGATCAAATGAGAAACAAAATCCGACTCATATTCTCCCTCTTTCTGATAGCCAACATCCTCTCGGTGCTGGCAGCCCTCGCTGTGCCCGCAAGTGTGCGCCGGGGAGCGCCGCAGGACGACAAGACCAAGGTGCGGACGGCAGGTGCTGGCAAGAGCGCGGACAAGACGGGGAAGGTGAAAACCACCCCCATGCTGCCCGAGGTGGAGATAGAGGAAGACACGATTCCCGACTCGCTCCTGCACCCGCGCTGGCCCATACAGCGCACCGTGCCCATCACCGACGGCGACCTCTCACGCCGCCCCGCCGACCTTTCCATGCCCGACAACCTGAAGCAGGAGGTCAACTACAACGACACACTCAACCGCTATGTCATCGGTTCGAAGATTGGCGGTCTCTATCTGAGTGCCCCCACGATGATGAGTCCGCAGGAATACATGAAGTGGAGCGAGCACAAGCTGTTCAGCGACTTCTTCCACTCCAAGAACGAGGAAATCGTGAAGAAGAAAGGCAAGGAGAAGTTCGACTTCTCCGACATGCATTTCGACCTCGGTCCCGCCGAGAAGATCTTCGGTCCAGGCGGTGTGCGCATCAAGACACAGGGTACTGCGGAACTCAAGTTCGGCGCCACCCTCAAGAACACCGAGAACCCCTCGCTGCCCATTCGCAACCGCAAGACCACCCAGATGGACTTCGACGAGAAGATCAACCTCAGCGTCAACGGCAAGGTGGGCGACAAGGTGAACCTCAACCTCAACTATAACACCGACGCCACCTTCGACTTCGACTCCCAGAACATGAAACTCAAATACGAGGGACAGGAGGACGAGATCATCAAGCTCGTGGAGGCGGGCACCGTGTCGTTCCCCTCGAACA
>CAKPTK010000178.1 GCA_934190685.1 uncultured Prevotella sp. | reverse complement strand
GAGGGGTTTCGCCCTCACGCAACGTGTAGAGTTCGCCGTCATAGCCAAAGCAAAGCGTTCCGTTGTCTGCCACACTCAAGAAGCGCACGGGATTTTTCTTGAACGATGTGAGTTGCCGCTCGTCACCTCCGACGGCACTGCGCTTGTAGACATTGAACGAACCGGATTTCTCGCTGAGATAGTAGAACGACTTGCCATCGGCCCCCCACACTGGATTGCGGTCCTCGCCGGCAAAGTTGGTCAAGCGGCTATATTTGTCGCCTTGACGGAGCCAAATGTCACGGGCGATGGGCGACTGCTGATGCTTCCGATAAGGATCCTCATAGCCCTTCTTGTCCTGATAGAGCAAGTCGCCCTTGCCATTGATGGAGATAGACTCCATGTTGAGACCGGAAAAGAGATGGGGTCTGCCGCCATGAATGCCCACCTGATATACTTGGTGGAAATCGGAATTGGCGAAGAAGCTGGATTGGGCGGTAGGCATCACAGCAGCTGTATAAAGTACGGTGGTGTCATTCAAGAATGCCACGGGCAATTCCTTACCACTATGAGTGGTCAACCGACGGGGAGAACCGCCCTCTCGAGATACGGCCCAAACATCAAGACTACCCTTACGGTCGGAAGCGAAAGCAATGTGCTTGCCGTCCTTGCTCCACACGGGATAGGAATCATAAGCTGGATTTGAGGTGATTTGCTGTGCCTTTCCTCCCTGTGAAGACACGGTAAAGATATCGCCTTTATAACTGAATGCGATGGTCTTGCCGTCTGGCGAAATCGCACAATGACGCATCCACAACGGTCTGTCCTGCGCTGTGGATGTCAGAAGAGATGCGGCAAGCAATGCTGCCGACAGAGAAAATTCCTTCATTAAAGTGTTTATTGTTCTTTATTTTATATTCGTTTAATCCTCAACTTGTTACACCAATTAGACAAAACAATCTAATCAACTATACATCAAATACCTTTCCTTCATCAGAAAGATAACTTTCCGGAAAAACGGAGCGAGCCTCATCGAGCAGTTCGCTCTCATCATCATAGCGTGCCGAATAGTGTCCCAACAGGAGTTTGCCCACATGGGCATCGCGTGCCACCATGGCGGCCTGCTCTGCCGTGGAATGGTAATAGAGCTTGGCGCGTGCAACGTCGCGCGAGTGATAAGTGCTTTCATGATACAAGGTGCTCACGCCCTCAACCCGTTCATACAAACGGGGCATATAGCGGGTGTCGGAGCAATAGGCATAGGAGCGAGGCGGATCGGCTGGAACCGTCAAGCGGGAATTGGGAACAATCTCGCCATCGGGAGCAGTCCAATCCGCCCCGTTCTTGATGTTCTGGATTTGGCTAAGCGGTATCTCGTAGCAGTCAATCATGTCACGACGGATGTGAGGCAAGGTGGGCTTTTCTCGGAAGAGGTAGCCACAACAGGCTATGCGGTGCTGCAAGGGAACGGTTTCCACCGTCACGCTCTTGTCCTCATAGACCACCGCTTGCCGCGTGGTGTCGACAGCGTGAAACTCGACCTTGAATTCCAATCCTTGGCAAAACAGCGACATCATGCTGTCGAGCATAGGACCAAGTTCCTTGGGGCCATAGACCTTGAGGGTGGCGGTGCGTCCCAACATACCAAAGGTGGAAATCATGCCTATCAGCCCGAAACAATGGTCACCGTGAAGATGGGAGATGAAGACGGCACTCAGTTTGGTGAAGCGAATGCGTGAACGCCGCAACTGTATCTGCGTACCCTCGCCACAATCGACCATGAAAAGTTTGTTTCTCACTTCAATCACTTGCGACGAAGCGTAGTGACGAAGTGTGGGCAAAGCACTGCCACAGCCAAGAATATGTATTTTAAATTGTTCCATCGTGAAGGATTGTTGTTACTTCTGGCGCTTGTAGGCAAAAATGCCCGCCTTGTTTTCCAAGTAGAGAGAGTCGACACCGAGCATGTCTATCTTGAAAGTGTCGGTGTTGAGAAGCAATTTTCCGTTATAGACACGCCATGAAGTGTAGGGATTGCTCTCCGCCTTGACAAACGACTGCACCACTCCACCCTCTTGAATTTCAAAGTTCTTGTCGAGGCTGGTCCACTTGCCGAGAAGCGTTGTGAGGTTGATGACCGAACGGGCCTCGTTTTCTCCGTCCGCATTTTTAGCGCCCAACACGGCCAGCCGGTCGCCGACCATCAGTCCGCCCTGCACGTCCGTCTCCAAGTCAGCGTCAACGAGGTAATTGATGGTGTCGCCATTAGCCTGGACGAGTTGCAGGGTATGCATGGCTGTTCCATCACCACACACGCCGTAGACCGTGCTGTCGCCATCCTCAATGGCGGTCTGTAGAGAATCGTTGTCAGAGGATTGTTGTGTCTTTCCGTTGTGGCAGGCGGCAACAAGGAGTGTCGCCAAGGCTGCAAGGATCATTGTCTTTTTCATCATAGTTACTGTTTTTAGCGTTTTGAAGATTGGTCTTTCTCGAGTGCTTTTGCCTCATTCCAAAGTCGGTCCATTTCCTCGAGCGTCATTTCTGTAAGGGGTTTCCCTATTTTGATTGAATGGTCTTCAATGTAGTCGAAACGACGGCGGAACTTCCGGTTGGTCTGTTCCAAGGCGTTGTCCGGGTTGAGATGATAGAGACGGGCAGCGTTGATGACGCTGAAAAGGAAGTCGCCCAACTCCTGTGTGGAGCGTTCCTTGTCGCCCTTCTTGAGTTCTACTTCCAATTCGCCCAATTCCTCACGCACCTTGTCCCACACATCGTCCTTGTCTTTCCAGTCGAAGCCCACATTACGGGCCTTGTCCTGCATACGATAGGCCTTGATGACGCTGGGCAGAGCCTGGGGCACTCCCGAGAGTACCCGCTCGTTGCCGTCCTTCTCCTTGAGCTTGATTTGCTCCCAGTTCTGAAGCACTTCGTCAGCGGAGTCAGCATGTTGGTTGCCATAAATGTGGGGATGGCGGAAGATGAGTTTGTCGGCTTCCTTATTGCAAACATCCGCAATGTCAAAGTCACCAGTCTCGCTACCGATGATGGAATAGAAAACCACGTGTTCAAGCACGTCGCCCAATTCCTTACAAGTGTTCTTGCGGTCGTTGTTGATGAGGGCGTCGCACAGTTCG
>CAKPTK010000177.1 GCA_934190685.1 uncultured Prevotella sp. | reverse complement strand
CGATGAGGATAGCCATCAGCGTAGCCTCGGGTATCATTTGTAAAAATTGACTGTAATCCATTGTATTCTTTTTTTAGTACGGATTAATTACACTGAGAATTGGACCTACTGCGTCGGTGATGACATTGCTGACCCACAATGGAGCCATACCGAGACCTGCCACACAGAAGATGAGGCAGCAAACAGCAACGCGCTCGTCCCAAGTGGCATCGGTCAATTCCTCAAAGTGAGGATTGGCCACCTTCTGATAAAGAATCTTGCCCACAACACGAAGAATATAGACCGCGGTAATCACAATCGCTGTACAAGCAATGATGGTGCAGGTGCGGTGGAACACATCGTTGTTGGAGAAGGAACCAACAAAGATAGTCATCTCAGCCACGAATCCAGAGAATCCTGGAAGACCGAGATTGGCAAGACCGGCAATCACGTATCCTACAGAGAGGAATGGCATAATCTTCATCAAACCGCCCAACTGACGAACATCACGAGTGTGGGTACGACCATAAATCATACCAATCAAGGCGAAGAAGAGAGCTGTCATCAGACCGTGGGAAAGCATCTGGAGCACTGCACCAGTGCAAGCGGTCTTGGTCATCATGAGCAGGGCGAAAAGCACCATGCCGCAATGGGACACGGATGAATAAGCGTTGATATACTTCAAGTCGGTCTGAACGCAAGCGGAGAAAGCTCCATAGACCACAGAGATGGTGGTGAGGATCAAGAAAATCCAAGCCAACTCACGGGCGGCGTCAGGAAGAAGGAACATGGCGATGCGGAAACAACCGTAACCACCAAGTTTCATCAGCACACCGGCATGGAGCATGGAAACAGCCGTAGGGGCAGAAGCATGACCGTCAGGAGACCATGTGTGGAAGGGGAACAGGGCGCCAAGCACACCGAAACCGATGAAGATGAAAGGGAAGAACACCTTCTGCACAGCCACAGGAATGGCGTGGTGCTGGGCAATCTCCAGAATGTTCATTGTAGAAGCTCCATTGAAGAAATAGATGCCCAACAGACCGATAATCAACAAGGCGGAACCACCCATCAACATCAAGGTCAACTTCATGGCTGCATATTCCTTCTTGCCACTTCCCCATACACCAATCAGAAGGTACATAGGAATCAGCGCCACCTCGTAGAACATGAACATGGTGAACATGTCGATGGAGATGAAAAAGCCAAACACACCTGTGGAAAGAAGGGTGAACCAAAGGAAGTATTCCTTGGTCATCGGTTTCAACTGCCAAGAAGCGAAAGTTCCGGTGAAAACAATGATGCTTGAAAGAAGCAACATTACAACGGAGATGCCGTCGACACCCACCGTATAGGCGATGTGGAGTGGACGGAACCACTCGGCGCTATACTGGAAAAGCATCGTGTCGGTATTGCCTGCCGAACGCATCTGGATAAAGGTGATGGTCAACCAGATGGACAAGGCAAGTAGACAGGAAGAACCTGCTACCATCACGCCACGTACCTGATTGAGGTTGCGGGCAGCCCAAAGACCGAGCAACATCAGGACGGGAATTACTACGAATAATGTTAATATACTCATTTCTGTTATTCTATTCTAAGTTTACAATGCGCAAAGCAGGATGAGTGTGAGAGCCACAGTACCTGTGAGGAACCATACGGCATATTGGCGCACGTCGCCACTCTGCCATGGACGAATAGACTCGCCGGCCTCGTTGGCACCCCAAGCCATGAAGTTGAACGTTCCGTCAACAACGTGACGGTCAAACCATGCGATTGGTGTGGAGATGCAACGGAAGATGATTTTGTGAGTGACAAACATCCACACTTCATCAAGATAAAAGCGACGATAGGCTGCCTGATGGAGACGGGGGAACTTCTTGGCAAGATAGTCTGCCAAAGGTGTTTCCTCACCTTTATACATATAGGTGGCCAAACCGATACCAAGAATAGCAAGCACGGTGCTGGTACCAGCCACCGTCCAGTTGGTGTGTGTGCCGAAAGCAAGACCATTGGCAGACACAAGGTCACCGAACTCGAAGATATGGAGTGTGCCCAGCACACCGACCAATATCGTGATGATGCTCAGGAACACCAATGGGAAGGTCATGACAACAGGTGCCTCATGAGGTTTCTGTGCGCCATTGTCCTTGTTGGTCTCATAATAGCTCTTACCCCAGAATATCACGTAGTAGAGTCGGAACATGTAGAAGGCAGTCATCGTGGCGATGCCGCTCATAATCATACCCATCACAGGAGAGAAGTTGTAGCAAGCCACAAGAATCTCGTCCTTGGAGCAGAAACCTGAGAAGAATGGAATGCCGGAAATGGCAAGACAACTAATCAAGAAAGTCCAGTGAGTGATAGGCATGTACTTGCGTAAACCACCCATATACATCTTTTCGTTGGAATGAACGGCATGGATGATACAACCTGCACCGAGGAACAAACAAGCCTTGAACATGGCGTGGGTGAAGAGGTGGAACATACCTGCCATATAACCCAAGCCATTGCCGTCAGCATACTCAGCTGTGGTATTGGCCACAACTGTCATTGCCTCATTAGACTCCGGCATACAAACGCCGAGTGCAACGAGCATAAAACCTATCTGAGAAATGGTAGAGAAAGCCAACACACGCTTGATGTCGCTCTGACAACAAGCCACAGCAGCGGCATAGAAAGCAGTGAAGGCTGCGATATAAGCCACATAGTGCAAGGTGTGAGGAGCATACTGAATCCAAATGGGGAACAGACAAGCCACCTGATAAACACCGGCTACCACCATGGTGGCGGCGTGAATCAAAGCAGAAACAGGAGTTGGGCCCTCCATAGCATCTGGCAACCAAATGTGCAACGGGAACATGGCACTCTTACCGGCACCACCAATGAACATCAGGAAGAGAGCGGTAGGCAGCAACCAACTGGCATTCTGCAGACGGCCGACCTGATCGGGAGTCATTTGTGAAATGTCGAAATCGAATGTTCCGATATAGAAGCTATAGAACAAAATACCGATTAAGAAGAACAAATCGGCGAAACGGGTCACAATGAAAGCTTTCTTGGAAGCTGCCACTGCTGCATGCTGAGGATAATAGAATCCAATAAGCAGATAAGAGCAGACACCCACAAGTTCCCAGAAAAGATACATCTGGAA
>CAKPTK010000176.1 GCA_934190685.1 uncultured Prevotella sp. | reverse complement strand
GGCTCCGTAGCTCAACTGAATAGAGCATCTGACTACGGATCAGAAGGTTACGGGTTTGAATCCCATCGGAGTCACAAGTCTTTAAAAAAAGAGGATGTTAATTATAACATCCTCTTTTTGTTTTGTGTTACATTCTTATTTATGGAGTTGTCCGATAAATGGAATCAAAAAATGCCGCATTCCTATTGTTGGGAATGCGGCATTTTGATTCTTATCGGATTGCGTGGGAGACTACTCAGATGCGAGTTTCGTAAAACTCAAGGATGAGATGAGTCCATCAGGAGAAATCTTCACCACACTTCTGTAGGTGTTGATTTTCTCGGTATCGTCGGTGTGCTTCACTTCTTGTGTGGCTGTGAAGTTGACAGTGTATTCGTACTGCTCGTCGCCGACCTCACGTTTGCTGACATTGAAACCGGAAGTGCGCCAAAGTACGGAGGACACATTGTCTTTGTATTGCTTGTCCATGAATTCAACGGCGTCTTGCTGGGTGGCGTTTGACTTGCCGATGAACTCGGTGAGTGTGCCCTCAAGCGTGTTGAGCAGATTGCCCTCGTTGTGACTGTTGATGCTCATGAAGAACTGGCGGATCACACTTTGTGCCTGTTGTTGTTCCTGTGGTGATACGGTTTTTGTCTTCAGCTGTTTGATGGCGGTCTGTGCGTCGTCCACATGCTCACCATTGGCATGGTCGGAGAGATAGGCTTGCAGGGCGTCGAGCGTGTTCTCGCTTGAAGCCTGTGCCCAATCGATAGAGTCGATCTTGTGCATGATTTCACCCTTGTGGGGGGTATCAGGATGGCTGTCGAGATAAGCCTGCAGGGCAGACTTGGAATTGCTCATCAGGGCATTGGTCCACTCGGTGTCTCCTTGACGCAGTTGCTGCAAATGGTCGGTGATGGCCTGTATGTGGTCTGCAGGAGCGTCAGGGTAGTTGTTGAGGTAATTTTTCAGCACCGTGGAGTCGCTGCTGTTCATGGCAAACTCATAGGCGTCAGACTCTTTGTTGACCTGTGCGTCTTTGTAGGCATAGAGCAACACACCACAAAGGAGCACGGCAATGCAGAGAGAAATGATGAGCACAGTCTTGCTCTTCTTGGGCTGCGGCTTGTTTGGAGTTGCCGTGTTTGCTTTTTCTTGTGGACGTAAAGGCGGTGTCGGAGGAGTGGAAGGATGGGCAGCAGGTGATGGCTGTTGGTTGATTACTTGAGATGGGACTGGCTGTATTGTCCGCTCAGGCTGACTGGGCTTGGGCTCTTGTGCCTGGGAGGTTACAGGTTCTGCCGGTTGTTCGGGTGCCACAGGAGCAGGCTGTGCCGCTTGCCGGGGGGCATAGTGACAGTTGGGGCAGGTGATTTGATCCTTGAAATACACATCGCCACAGTTCGGGCATTTGATGATGTGGCCTGCAATTTGCACACCGCAACTTGGGCATACAGGAGCCTTGTCGCTGATTTGGTGTCCGCATTCTGGACATTTTATGATTGCCATGGAATCTTTGTTTTGTTTATTTGTTATTTATTGATTATTCTTCAGTTGATAGCGTGTGGGGTGTATAAGGATGTTTTATCGGTGCCGGAAACGGATTTCTCTCAGAGAGTGTTTCCCCATAAAGCGGCTTTTGTCGATAAATCCGTTCACGCCGTTGATGTGTCCCTTGCCAGTGTATTGCCACATGATGAAATCGCGGTCGTCTGCCAAGACGGGTTCCCGTTTGGTGTATTGGGCTATCATCAACTTGTATCCGTCTATCTTTCCACGAAGGTTGCTGTTGTAGAAATTGGTGAATGTGTAGAGTAGGGGTTTTTGTTTGTAGGCTTTTTCCACCAACACGAGGAACTTTTGCAGCGAGTCGCAAAACTCTTCTGTGGAGAGTCCGCTCTTGGTCTCAATGTCTATCATGGGGATGAGGTCCTGGTCGCCAGGTCTGCACTGTGACATGAAGTTCTTGAGTTGTACGGCCTGTTCTATCTTCGGGCGGTAGAAATGGTAGGAACCGACCTTTAGCCCGTATTTGTGGGCAAGTTCAATGTTCTGCACATACTTCGAGTCTATGTTGTTTCCGCCTTCTGTGGCCTTGAGGTAGACATATTCCATCTTGCTGTTTTCGCCAATAGTCTCCCAGAAAACGTTGCCTTGATAATGGCTCAAGTCGATGCCGTGGATGTGGGTGCAAGTGTCTTCACACTCTATATAGCTGTTGTTTTGTGCATTGGCGGAGAAAAAGTGAATTGACGCCAATGCAGTCATGATGATTGTCTTTATTTTCATAATTTGCAAAGTTACTACATATATGCGATAATTCAAAAAATGTTTTCTCCTTTTTGAATCTTTTACACCTTTTTATTCTTCAATCTCGGAAAGTGAACGGGCGAATTTCGTGACGAAGTTGCCGATGGTCTCGATTGGTGCATAGTTGAGATAACTGAAACTGCGTCGCAGGTTTCGGCGAAGAGCGGCATTGTTGTTGCGGATGAGTCCGGTGCTGTCTTGGCGGAAATGCCAATCTTCGGTAGTGTCGTGTTGGCTATGGTGGAGCGATCGGATAGCGAGGCGCCGGGCTGACGGTTCTATCCTGTTGAGGAAGGGAATCTCGTCTGGTGTAAAATCAAAGAGCTCCACAAGAATGCTGCCTTGGAGCCTTGCCATGCGTCGGAGTGTCAGTTTGCCGAGCCAAAGGTCAAGTTTTTCAAAGTCGGTCTTGTCTCCTTTTGTGCGGAGATAATGCCCCAGGTTGGCGACACCTCGAATAATCATGCCTTGGTTGAGCATGTCGTTGAGGGTGTCGACGATGATGGCGAGCATGGTCATGGTCTCCACCGATGTGTCTATAGCGTGTATCTCGCCATTGATGATGGCATGCAGTCGCTTGTTGAGAATCGGAACGTCCAAACGCAAATCGGCAGTCATCTTGCGGAAGTTGTGCAACTCGTAGCGTTGCTCCGGTTGGCATTCTGAGAGAAGAGACAATGGGACGTTGCACCCTGGTTGTTCCTTGCACTGGTTCACGCCTTCATTGAAGTTCCACACCAGTTGCTGGGCTTCAACGATATGGAAGAGCTTTTTCCACTTGAAGGCGGACATAGGTTCTATGTCTTCAGTCTTCTCGCCGAATGATCCCGCCTTGACAAGGCGGAAAAGATTGCGTATAATGATATTTTCCATATAGGAACATTTTTTTGTTAACTATAGCGTCTGGGCAGCCGGAAGACTATGCACAGGATGGCAA
>CAKPTK010000175.1 GCA_934190685.1 uncultured Prevotella sp. | reverse complement strand
GAGACAACAAGGAAATGCCTTCTACTGCTTTGGGTTGCTGCCCAGAAGAAAGAATTCGGTCAAAACCCAAAGAAGCGATGTCCTCCAAAGCCTTGAATGGATTAACCGTTCGGTCGAATGCCCGATGAAAAGTTACAGACATGCCTTTAGCACATTCCAACAAACGAGCGTTGACTTCCCTGTCGACTTCACCATCCTCTGTCAAACAGCCAAACACCACTCCATCAGCACCTAACTGACGGCAGATGTTTATATCTTCCTTCATACGCTCTAATTCCAAAGAAGAATAAAGGAAGTCGCCTCCACGAGGGCGTATGATGACATGCAAGCGTGTTTGGGTAAGCAGTTTTTGTGCTATTTTAATTTCTCCATAAGACGGAGTCGTTCCACCTTCCGGTATGCCCGCACACAATTCCACACGATCTGCGCCACCCGCCTGAGCCGCCAAGCAACTCTCAACACCATTGGCGCAAACTTCAAAACGAAAGTCTTGTCTGTTCAAACCCATCATTTCTCTTTCTTTTGAATTTCCCATGCGATAGCCGCAGCGCCCAAAATGGCAACTGTTCCACCCTCGAGGGAACTGGGTATGAATTTTGCTTTACCCTTATATAGGTTTAGCACATATTTATCATAAGCCTCTTTGGCCGGTTTCAACAACCAATCACCAGCAAGAGCAAGACCACCAAAGAAGATGAACGCCTCCGGTGAAAGGAACGTGGCAAAATTGGCACAAGCCCGACCAAGCAACTCTCCCGTATAACGGAACACTTCTTGGGCAAGTTTGTCTCCATGCTCTGCAGCATGATAAATGTCTAAAGTTGTAAGTTGGTCATGCTTGACCTTCCGCAATTCTGTTTCACCATCCCAATGTTCCATCATTTCATGAGCGGTCATCACCACACCTCTTGTAGAACAATACACATCCAGACATCCACTTCGTCCGCATCCACACGGACGACCATGGTCAAAGTCGATAATCGTGTGACCCAATTCTCCAGCGAAACCATCGCATCCATAAATGAGTCGTCCATCAGCCACAATGCCCGATCCGACACCTGTTCCCAAAGTAATCTCAATAAAATTGCGCATGCCACGGGCCGCACCATAGCGCATTTCCCCCATAGCCGCAGCTTTGGCATCATTAGTGATGGCAACGGGTAAATCTGTACGTTCTGACAACATCTTGCAAATAGGCACCACGCCATGGGCCCACACCACGTCAGCGGCATGCTCAATGGTCCCCTCATTATGATTGCCACAAGGCGCCCCTATTCCTATGGCACTAATACCTGAGGAATCACCGACCAAGATAGTTAACTCTTCGATGACACGTACCGCATCGTCCACAAATTGCCAAGCGTATTCATATTGCTGTGTCGGCAATGTTCGTGTCGCTTTTATATTATTGTTATCGTCAATAAGGCCGAACACCGAGTTGGTACCACCGATATCCAAACCGATAACAAAATGTTTTTGTTCCATGATGTATTGTTTTTCGTATGATTGATTATTGTTCGACAAATGTACGAAAAAACCTTGACCCAACCAATCCTAACCCATTATAAATTCGTCGAACATCCCATAAAAGGGGAAAAAGAAAGAGAACCCTGTGAATCTTTTGGCATTCAAAGACACACTGAGTTCTCCTATTATTGTCTATCGGCATCGGAACATTACAGTTCGACACTTTCAATTCGAAGTTTCAATATACCTGCCGGCACTTGGCATTCGATCACATCGCCTACCTTTTTGCCCAACAAAGCCTGTGCTATAGGCGACTTGATGGAGATTTTTCCTTCACGCAGATTCGCCTCATGAGGACTGACAATGGTATAACTCATGGTACGATTGCTTGCCATATTGGTAATTCCAATTTTACAAAGCAAACCTATCTCCTCGCTCTTGAGCAATGTCTTGTCTATGACGCGGGCATTTTCAAGCACTTTCTGCTTGAAACGTATACGGCCCAACAACCGTCCCTGCTCACGCTTGGCGGCATGGTACTCAAAGTTTTCACTGAGGTCACCCTTGTCGCGAGCCTCTGCAATTGCCTCACGCACACGAGGCAACTCTACACTTTCCAATTGTTTCAACTCGGCGAGAAGTTCGTCGTAGCCTTCTTGAGACATATATTCCATATCGTTCTTTGCTATTGAGTTTTATATACTAATGAAGAAGTCTGACACAGTCTTCACGCAAAATCGGCGCAACCCGTCATCCAACGTGCTACACCGATTTGAGCGGAAAGTGAGGGATTCAAACCCCCGATACCCGAAAGAGGGTATACCGGATTTCGAGTCCAGCGCATTCGGTCACTCTGCCAACTTTCCTTGTTTGCGAATGCAAAGGTACACAAATAATTACAAACGGCACAAGAAATGATTTGTGAATCCTTGTGTTGTTTACATTAATTAACGATATATCGTAACCTTATAGTTACCCGCCTTTTAATAAACCAAGAATCGAATTGCACTAAAGAACAGCCCCTACATGACCTTACTCAAAAGAGAGTTTGCTCAACCTTCCCCGTAAGGTCTCTGCTTCAGATTTACGAATCGAAAGCGTGATGGAGCACGTGTTGTCGTATTCTTGTTTTACAATACGAGGTTGCATATCCTTGACCACCTTCATCACGTCGTTCATCATCACATAGGGGAAATCATATTTCACCAGTTCTTCCACCTGTCGAGTCTCAATGCATGAATCATCCAATGCCGCCGCAGCCACCGTCTTATAAGCGACAATGAGTCCTCCCGTTCCAAGGTTTACGCCACCATAATAACGAACAACAATGATGAGGATATCTGTGAGTTCGCGACTATTGATTTGCCCAAGAATCGGTTTTCCTGCCGTACTGCTTGGTTCACCGTCATCATTCGCACGAAAGTCTGTGCGTTCAGGACCAAGCATATAGGCATAACAAACATGCCGCGCATCGTAATATTTCTTACGATAGGCAGCCACGATGTCCTTCACCTCCTCAAGAGATTCCACATGGTGTGAAAAGGCGAGGAACTTGCTCCGCTTTTCCGAGTAAGTGCCCTCGCCTATTTTATTCGTTATTGTCTTGTATTCGTCAATCATTTAACTCAACTTGTGAATGATAAGTCCCGAACGCAGTTTGGGTTCAAACCAGGTTGCCTTAGGCGGCATGATTTTTCCACTGTCAGCAATGTCCATAATCTGCTTCATCGTGACAGGATAAAGGGCCAATGCCATACGCATTTCATCACTATCCACTCGACGTTTCAATTCTCCTAGCCCACGAAGGCCGCCCACGAAATCAATACGTTTGTCTGAGCGAAGGTCTTTG
>CAKPTK010000174.1 GCA_934190685.1 uncultured Prevotella sp. | reverse complement strand
CTCTTTGCCTTGGCTTACAGGCACACTCATGCCCTTGTCTGCCATTTCTTTCATGCGACTCCATGCCGACCATGTGTAGCTGAACGGAACGGTAGTGATTTCTTCATCCATATAGGTTGTTTTCTTGCCTGTATAGGTGAGTGTCATGTCTGAGGTGTTCACCTCGATACCATCGAGTGTCATGGTGAAGGTCTCCTTGTTGAAGTCATAGTTGAGCACTTTCATGATGGCTTTCGATTCAGGATATTCCATCCAGTATTCGGTGTCCTCCACGGTCTTCTTGCGGAGCATCTCGTAGTTGAAGGCGGCCAGACCCATGGCGTTGGTAGTCATTTTCAACACGGGTTTGTCGGCGGTAGCTTTGTCACTCAAGGTGATGACGGTAGTGCCTGTGAAAGTACGGGTATCGGTGTCAGATCCGAAAGTTTCGGTTTTGTCATCGTCGTTGAATGTCACAGTAGTGCTGACATTGATTTTTCCAAGAATCTTGGTCAAATCGATGTTGTATTTCTCCTTATAGCCGGCAATCAATGCCAATTGTGCTTCCGTAAGAACAGGGATGTCTGAGTCAGGATTGATGGTAATGGTGCAAGCCTTGCCGTCTGATTTCATGTTGGCATCTGAGCAAGTGGCTTCAAGGGTGAGCACACAAGCTTCTTTCAAAGAGTGCTTATTGTTCGGCTTCACCATGGCGGTGGCGGTTTTCTGTCCTGCTGCGATGTTTACCACAGCAGGCTCCACAGTGGCCACGTCACCATCGTTTCCTTTGAGTGAAAGTGTGATGGTGGCGTCATTCTTGGGAGCGTAAGCGAGAAGGATGTTGATGTTCACACCGGTCTCGTCGTCCTCGTTGATGATGGAGTTCCCGTCAACTGTGATAGACACATAGTTGGTCATCTGTTCTTCTCCATTGTCGTCACTGCTGCATGAACTGAATCCCGTCAGGACAGCGAGCATGCTGAAAAGCATAAATGTAATTTTCTTCATGTCTGTTTATGTTTTGTTGTTGTTTATCTGTTTATGGACCAATGGTCGTTTTGGGTGATGTTGTCGTTATACTTATATTCTGATGATGGTATGGGGAATGTCCATCGGTAGTCGTCATTGTCTATACGCGCGGTCTGAGCTTGTCCCCAGGTGGAAAGGCGGAAGAGGGTGGCATGGGTGCGTTTCAGGTCGAAGAAATTGCAGCCCTCACCAGCAAACTCCTTGTATTTCTCTGCAAGGATAGCATTGACGAGCGCGGCTCCGGTCACATTGTCGTTGATGGGTGTGGCACCGACAAGTTGCAGGTAGTGGTTGATGCGTTGTCGAGCCTTGTTTTCATTGTCGTTGTGTGCATATGCCTCGGCGGCAATGAAGTAGGCTCCGGCAAAGCGCATGCGGTTGATGTATGTGGGTTGTGTGCCTTGCTTGTTCATCATGTTGTATTTCCCTAATAGTTGTCGAGGCTTGCCAGCCATGACTTTGTCGTAGATGGTGCAAGCCTTGCGGGCATCGCTATCTGTGAATGTGAACTCGGGATTGAGTGCATAATAGTCGCCTTCGGTGGCATCGTATTCTATAGATGTGTAGAAAGAGTTGCTTGTGTTGAAGGCGAAGATGCGTCCTCCAAAACTTTCATTCTTCCACAGACGGGAGTAGTTGCTGCCTCCCAATTGACTGTCGTCGGCTCTGTCTATTACCTCGTCAGCCTTTTGTGCGGCAGTGGTATAGTCGCCCATGTAGAGAGCTGTCTCTGCAAGCAGATAGAGTGCGGCTGTCTGCGAAAGCCAACCATTCTTTTGAGACGCGTTGTCTATGGTTGCGGCTTCGTTGAGTAGGCTGTTTATCATGTCTATGCACGCTTTCTTACTGCTACGCTTGTTGGTTTCGAAGCCAAACATACTTTTCACTACCACACCGTCGCCGTCAGGGTTGTTGTCGTAAGGGGTGGCATAGATGCGCAGCAAGTCGAAATAGCACATCGCTTTCAAGGTCTGTGCCTCTGCCTTGATGGCTCTTTTTCCCTGTTGGTCGGCAGTGGTTTCTGTAGAGATTCCATCGATGCGTTCAAGCAGAGCGTCGCAATTTGAGATGCAGTTATAGTAATCTTGCCATACAGAAGTGGATAGATCACTGATGTTCTTGTCTTGCCAGTTGTAGAGGTTCAGCTCCGTCATGTCTTTTCCTGCCAATGATGAGGGGCAGAAGTCGTTGCCCAACACGGAAAAATCGTACTCGTTGTGTGGAAAACTCAGATAGCACGAGGTGAGGAGTGAGCGCCCGGTATTTACGTCGGTGATGGCATTAGGGTCGGAAAATTGGTCTGGAGGTGGAACGTTGAGTGAACATGATGCCAATACCAGGGCGCCTCCTGCGAGCAAGACGCTTTTCTTTATCATGGAATGTAATAAGCTGTTCATCGTCATGTTAGAATGTTAAATTCAAATTAAATGTGTATACAGGCTGTGTGGTACCGGCAAGTGTGCCGCTTTCTGGGTCACTTTCCTTATAGGATGTCCATGTGAAGAGGTTGGAGGCTTGGAAACCCACAGTAGCATATTGCACGAAGGGCAGTATCTTATGAAGGGCTGTTGACGGCAAGCGGTAGCGCATGCTCACCATGGACAGGCGCAGATAGTCGCTTTTGCCGACTGTGCGTGAGTTGGGATAGAGCGCGATATTCTCCTCGGCTGTGGCTGAGGTGTAGAATGGAGTCCAATAGGTCTTGTTCTCGTCGCCCTGTCTAAACCACATTTTCTCCGTCTGTCCTGCCACGGCGTTCTTGTTCACGTTGTCCTTGTCGCGCACATAAGAGTAGTTGAAGCGCTGTATGCCGCCGTGAACGTAATAGAAGTCCATGTCGAAGTCGAACGACTTGTAGGAGAAACTCATGTTGAATGTTCCTGAATAAGGTGGGGTGAGATGTCCCAATGCCACCACGTCGTCTTTGGTCAATGCCTCTGTGGCTTGCTTTTCGCTGCCGTCTGGCAGACGGAACACAGGATAGCCTGTGAGTGGATTGATTCCCAATGATTGTGGCCCATAGAGCATGTCGTATGACTTGCCCACTTCATAATCGGGTACCAACGCGTCTGTGGTGGTGTAGATTTTGTTTGTATAGTAGAGGTCGAGAACCTTGTTGTCGTTATACGCCAAGTTTGCACCGATGCTGAAGCGACAGTCGTAGGTGTCGATGATTTTGGCACTGAGTCCCAATTCTATACCTCTGTTTTGCAGCACGCCGATATTTCGCTTCAGGGTGGTGTAGCCCACAGAGGCAGGAATTGGCACATCAAGCAAGGCTTGTTCGGTGCGGCGGTTGTAATAGTTCACGACAAGGGTGATGCGGTTGAAC
>CAKPTK010000173.1 GCA_934190685.1 uncultured Prevotella sp. | reverse complement strand
GTTCGTGAAGAACGGCCGCATCTACATCCAGAAGGGTGACGCCCTCTACAATGTAGCCGGCGCACAGGTGAAATAATTTACTGTAAACAATATCTCAACAAAGGATGCTGCAGCAATGTGGCATCCTTTGTTCGTATGAAGGCGATTTTTATTTAATCATTTTGCGGAATGATTTTGCCGTCTCCTTGATTTTTTCTACTTTTGCATATAGGTTATCCTAAGGAAAATAGAACTGTTATCCGTATTCTTTATAAGAAGAAATATTTTTATTATTTAAACAATTATATCGTATGAGAAAAATCTTTACTCTTGCATTAATCGCTGTCAGTTTGTTGACAGCCAATGCGAAAAGTCGGAAGTGGGACTTCTCGAATTGGAGTTCTACGACTGTTGCCAATCTGATGAAAGGTTTGGCGGCGAATTGCGCTTCCGATGCCGAGGCTGTAAATCCAGCCAGTGGGTGGTCCGAGTTCCAAAAGACTTCAGGTACCATTGCGTCAGCTGAGGGCGGTAAGGCCTTTTATGAAATCAAAGGACAAGGTAATGCCACAGAGGGCGTTACTTCTGTGACAGCCAATGGCCAGGCTATTGAAGAATTTGATGGTTTGATCTATGTGAACACCAAAGCTCGTACATTAGGTATCTCTTTGAATCGTGGTCTTGCCGGTGGACATGGGCCACAGTTTGTGTGGTTCTTGAGCAAGAACTTGCCATTCTTCGTAATCCCGAATGTGAAACCGGGAGCCAAGATTACTTTGGGCCTTGAGTCTCACGACCCTACGAAAGGTGCTCGTGGTGTGAAACTTTATGTCACCACAAAAGGCAAGTACAACACCAAGGGAACGGAATTGAAGGATCCTGATGGTAATACGGTGAATCCTCCAAAAACTTATGAGGAACAGACCTGGTTGCTGCCAGAGGAAGGACTGACTGATACGCCTAACGAAGACGGTACCTATGACATTGTCCTCTACAACACTGATTCTGCCCATTGTTTCTTCATCAATGTGGATGAAGGAGACAACTTTGACGAGAATCGCAAGATTGCCTGGATTGGAAATGCGACACCGGGTGCATCTGTAGCATATAACATGAGACCGAGTGATGGTTTTGACTATACCGATATTGATGGCTCTGACGCCGCTAATGTGACCGACGAGGCTCTCCGTGGCTATGACGCAGTCGTTATCGACAACGACGTGACTCCCGAGACTCCAGCTTATGCTCAGCTCCAGAAGAACATCGCTTTTGTTCCAATGGTCAACCTCAGCACGAAACTCTTCGGTTATACTGAAACAGTGGGTGAAACCACAACGATGACCGTTACCAAGGCAGACGATGATATTTGGGAAAATGTGAACCTTGATGAAGGCACATTCGTTTATGGCGCAAACGTATCCGTAACCCTGCCGGAACTCTTCGCCAACGATGAGATTCTCGCCAAGCAGGGTGATGATGTAGCTATCCACCGCCACAACAATGGCGCCGGCAAGAACAGCTACTTCCTCCTTGGTTCTTCAGACGAAGCTGTAGGTGGCTATGGTGATTGGTCTACTCTTCTGTCAAACTTGCTGAAAGAGGCCGCCAAGAGCAAGCGCGAGGTGACAGCTGCGGCCACTCCGACCTTCAAGCTCGCTTATGGTGACAAGCAGACTACAGTTACCATTTCTTGCGCAACCGGCGGCTCTAAGATTTATTATAAGGAAGGCGAAGGCGAGTACAAGCTCTATACCGACCCAATCCTTTATACCGCAGAGACAACCCTCACCGCTTATGCCGAGTCCGAGGGCTTCCTCAAGAGCGAGGAGGCATCCAAGACTGTTGACATCCAGACCATGACCGCTACTCCGACTATTTCCGTTGAGCAGCAGGACGGCAAGAGCATCGTCACCCTTAGCGGTGAAGACGGCGCTACCGTTTACTATTCTTTCAGTGGCCAGACCAAGACATCTACCGCAGCCACTTACGCTGAGCCGGTAGAGGTGACCGAGCCAGGAACCATCACCTTCTTCGCTACCGCAGAGGGCAAGCTCCAGAGCGAGGCTGCGACAGGCGACATCCGTGTGAAGGGTATTCCAGAGGTAACCGACACCCTCTCTCACTTCACCGCCAACGAGGCAGACTGGTTTACCAACGCAGAGGTTTCAACCGACGGCACCACGTTCACTCCACTTGCAGACGCTATCACCGCAGGTACATCCAATGGCGCAGCCAAGGCTGTTTACTACTTCGGCAAGAGCTCATGGGCATACAATTCCGATGAGATTGACCATTATGAGGATGGAACAGACGCAGACGGCAATCCTGTACAGAATCCAGTTTACAAGCCCAATGCAGACATTCTCCGTGTCGTTAAGTCAACAAGCGATCCCGACTGGCTTATTGAGTCCGAGGGTCAGGTAATCACAGGCGAGACCAATGTAAGCGCAGGTACAGGTGTGTACACAGGCACCGCAGGTTATTATGCAGAAGAGGCTGTCGACGAACTCGGCGGCACTCCATCCAAGGGCAAGGTTGATTTCGGCGGCAAGTCTTCAGGCGATCCGTACACCATGCGTATTGCTTCCACCAAGCAGTTCTCTGGCACCTTCGACGTGGTTACATATCTCTCTAATGGTGGTACAAGCGATCTCGGCATCGAGTTGCAGAAGTCTGCCGATGGCAAGACTTGGGAGACAGTCGGCAATTTGAACTACTCCAAGACCCAGCGTTTGTTCAAGAAGAGCCGTTTCCACATGGACGAGGCTACTCCAGTCTATATCCGTGTAAAGCAGGTGAGCGGTGGCTCAAAGGGCCAGCTCTATGACATCTATGTAATCAAGACCGAGGGCACCAGCACCGCCATCTCCAACGTGAAGGCAGAGAAGGCAGACGCAGCCAAGGTCGGCAAGTTCGTGAAGAACGGCCGCATCTACATCCAGAAGGGTGACGCCCTCTACAATGTAGCCGGCGCACAGGTGAAATAATCCAACATTGATAAACCTATCTTTTCGGGGATGTCACAACCAAGTGACATCCCCGAATTTTGTTTTCAATCTTTAAGATGAAGTTTTTTGAAAAAAGTTTGGAAAAGATTTGGAAGTATAAGAAAAAGTCTGTACCTTTGCACCGCATTAAGACAAATGCGTAGTAAGTTCTCGATAGAACAACCGGAAAGGAAGTTTGGGTGAGTGGCTGAAACCAGTAGTTTGCTAAACTGCCGTGCGGGTAACCGTACCGGGGGTTCGAATCCCCCAGCTTCCGCACTTGTCGATGTAAAACCATGGTGGATTCATCTAATGGTTAGGATACAAGATTCTCAATCTTGGCATAGGGGTTCGATTCCCCTATCCACTACCAAA
>CAKPTK010000172.1 GCA_934190685.1 uncultured Prevotella sp. | reverse complement strand
GTCTTGAAGTCCATGTTGCCAACCCAAGCCTTGACCTGTCCCGTCTGAGGCTCCATGGCCACAAAGGCACAATGCATGAACTTCACCATATACTTCAAGGAGTCCACTGTGCTCATCTCTTGTGTGATACTGCCCTTGGCGTAGTCGAAGAGCTTCACTTGATGGGGCTTGTTCAGATAGTAAGAGATGGAATCAATGTTGCCATTGTACTTCTGAACCAAGTATTTATAGACCGGAAGTTTCTGTACCTTGTCTTCGATGAATCCGGGAATGACATTTCCATTCTCGTCTACCCAAGGGTCCTTGTTGCCCCAATGGTTCTTGAAGTTCTGCTGCACCTGCTTCATCTGCTTGATGGCAGCCTCTTCAGCATACTTCTGCATGCGGGTGTCCAGTGTCGTATAAATCTTCAAGCCGGAACTATAGAGGTCGTATCCGTTTTCCTTGCACCAATCTTTCAGATAGGACGCCACCGCCTGACGGAAGTAGAGGGCCTTGCCGTCGTAGTTGTCTTCTACGCTGAAGTTCAACTTGATGGGCTTTTCACTCAACTCTTGATAGCGGTCTCTCGACAAATCGTTGTGACCCACCATATTCTGCAAAACGGTGTTACGACGTCTTAAACTGTTCTCTGGATGAGAAATAGGGTTGTAATAAGTCGTAGCTTTCAGCATGCCGACCAAGATGGCGGCTTGATCTGTCGTCATCTTGTCAGGTGTAGTGTCGAAATAAGTCTTGCAGGCTGTTTTGATACCATACGCATTGGAACCAAAGTCAACGGTATTGGCATACATCGTAATGATGTCCTTCTTGTCGTATACCATCTCAAGTTTGGTGGCTATAATCCATTCCTTGCTCTTGACAATCAGCATTCTGACACCCGGAATATAACCCAACAACCCCGTAGAATATTGGGTTCTCACACGGAACATGTTCTTGGCGAGCTGCTGGGTGATGGTGGATGCACCACGAGCGTCGTGATGAACGAGCATATCTTTGGCTGCGGCAAAGAGACCAAAGAAGTCGATGCCGTGGTGATGATAGAATCGCTCGTCCTCTGTATCGACAAGTGCTTTCCAAAAATCAGGATTCACCTCGTTGTATTTTACCGGTGTGCGGTTCTCGTTGAAATATTTACCAATCAATTGACCGTCCGCACTATAAATCTCAGAAGCCTGGTGGGTCTCAGGGTTCATGATGCGGTGGAAGCCTGGACTCTTGCCGAAGAGCCACAGGAAGTTAACATCAACGGCCCCCAAATAGAGGAAGAATATGATGATGAAAGAAGCGATGCCCACACCTGTCTTGGTGTACCAAGGCCGTCCAACATACAATCTTTTGTACCAAGGCCAGAAAGAACGTATCTTGTTCCATAGCCATGAGAAGAATGATTTGATTTTTGATATCATAATTATTAATGTTGTTTCATGTCTTGATATAATACCTTATTATATAGGTGCAAATATACGAATAATGCTTATATCTGCGTGTTTGTCTCGATATATTTTATGATTTCTTCAATGTTTTCGGGCGAAAACCATTTGATTTCCGCATCCTTCTTAAACCAAGTTTGCTGTTTGCGGCAATATTTCCTTGTGTTGCCTTGAATTTTTGTGATGGCTTCTTCCAAAGAGCATCTGCCGTCAAGATATTCGAACATCTCTTTATACCCCACCGTATTGAGCGCATTGGTGTCCCGAAGCGGCAGTACTCGCCGGGCTTCTTCCACCAAACCATCCGCCACCATTTGCTCTACACGCTTGTTGATGCGCTCATAGAGTTCGGCTCTATCGCGCGTCAGTCCGATTTTCAGAATACGGAAAGGTCGTTGTTTGATGGTGTTCTTGCGGAAAGAGGTGTAGGTCTTGCCTGTCATCACACAGATTTCGAGGGCGTGGACCACACGTTTTGGATTATTCTTGTCCACAATCTCATAATAAGCGGGGTCGAGACGCTGCAACTCGGCGAGCAGAGGTTGAAGACCTTCCTTTTCATATCGGACTTTCATCTCCTGCCGGGTCTTGTCATCAATGGTAGGAATATCATCGATGCCTTTGCACACGGCATCGATATACATCATACTTCCACCCGTCAGCAAGGCAAGGTCTTGACCTCCGTGGAATTGAGAATCTAATAAATGGAGTACGTCTTCCTCAAACAAGGAAGCACTGTAATAATCGCCAATATGGTGCGTGCCCACAAGGAAATGTTTAATCCTTTGTTGTTGTTCTTGCGTCGGGGCTGCTGTACCGATGGGCAATTCCTGATAGATTTGCCGTGAATCAGCATTGATAATGGGAATGTTAAAATGCTCCGCAATGCGGAGGCAAGCCTCGGTCTTTCCCACACCCGTAGGGCCAAGAACAACAACAAGGGTTTTCATTTTATCGAACGATACCTCTTTTTGAGGATTCAACGAAGTCGATAATATATTTAACTTCTTTTGAATCAGGGAATTTCTCTTTCAATTCAGCGATACCTTCAGCCATGACACCTTTGCTGTAAAGCGTGCGATAGGCATCATGGATGGTCTCTATCAAATCATTGGAAAAACCGCGACGACGCAAACCGACGAGGTTCAGTCCACAATAGTGAGTCGGGAATTTTCCGGCAATGATATATGGGGGGATGTCCTGGCTGAAACGACTTCCGCCTTGTATCATCACATAGCCGCCAATATGGCAGAATTGATGCACCAACACACAAGCACTGAGAATGGCATTGTCGTCAATGGTCACCTCGCCAGCCAATTTCGTGGAGTTGCCTATAATCAGCCCGTTGCCCAAGATACAATCATGGGCAACATGCATATTTTCCATCAAGAGATTGTGGCAACCCACTTTTGTGGTGCCTTTTGAAGCGGTTCCTCTCGAAATCGTCACATTCTCACGAATACTGTTATTGTCTCCAATCTCACAAAGAGTTTCTTCCCCTCTGTATTTCAAATCCTGAGGCTTGGTGGCAATGCTGGCGCCAGGGAAGATCTCATTGTTGTTTCCAAGACGTGTTCCAGCATGCAACGTGACACTATTCTGCATCACATTGTTATCTCCGATGACCACGTTTCTGTCTATATAACAGAAAGGTCCAATGACATTGTTATCGCCTATTTGTGCCTCTGGATGAACATAGGCTAAAGGACTGATTTGATTCATTGCTGTCTATTACTTGTTTTTTACAATTTGTGCTGTGAATGTTGCCTCTGATACGACTGTATCGCCCACGAATACATAGCCTTTCATCGAAGAAATGCCGTGACGGACAGGGGCGAGCAACTCAACCTTGAAGAGGAGCGTGTCTCCAGGAACAACCTTCTTTCTGAATTTCACGTCATCAATCTTCATGAAATAGGTAGACCATCTCTCTGGTTCTTCCAATGTGTTCAACACCAGAAG
>CAKPTK010000171.1 GCA_934190685.1 uncultured Prevotella sp. | reverse complement strand
ACCTTCTACAGTCGGGTGGTCTTGTTGAGCAGATACATGTCGAGGAGCGTCATGGCGGTCATCGCCTCTACGATGGGAACGGCTCTGGGCAGGACGCAGGGGTCGTGTCTGCCACGCGCTTTGAGGGTGGTGGAGTTGCCTTCCAAATCCACGGTATGCTGCTCGGTGAGCAGGGTAGCCACGGGTTTGAACGCCACTCGGAAATAGATATCCTCGCCGTTGGAGATGCCGCCTTGTATGCCGCCGCTGTTGTTGGTGAGCGTGTGAATCCGTCCGCCTTCCGAGGAGAAGACGTCGTTCTGCTGACTGCCCCGCTGGCTGACGCCGGCGAATCCCAGTCCGTATTCAAATCCCTTTACGGCGTTGATGCTGAGCATGGCGCTGCCGAGCGCTTGGTGCAACTTGCCAAATTCCGGCTCACCCAGTCCCACGGGCACACCCTTCGCCACACAGGTGATGACTCCTCCGATGGTGTCGCCCGCTTTTTTCACTTCCAGAATCAGTCGTTCCATCTCTTCGGCCTTCCGCTCGTCGGGACAGCGCACGATGTTGCTCTCGATTTTCGAGAGGTCATATTGGCGGTAGTCACGGTCGAGGGCGATGTCGCCCACTTGTGAGGTATAGGCTTGGATGGTGACGCCCAACTGACGGAGTGCCAGTTTGGCGAGCGCGCCGCCCACACACCGGCTGATGGTGATGCGTGCCGACGAGCGTCCTCCGCCGCGGTGGTCACGGATGCCGTACTTCTGCTGATAGGTATAGTCGGCGTGTGACGGGCGGTAGAGACAACGCATGTTCTCGTAGTCTTGCGAGTGCTGGTTGGTGTTGCGCACGAGGAAGCCGATGGGTGTACCCGTCGACTTTCCTTCGAACACTCCGCTGAGCAGTTCCACTTGGTCGGCTTCCTGTCGGCTGGTGGTGATGCGGCTTTGTCCGGGCTTGCGCCGTGCCAGTTCGTTTTGGATGAATTCCATGTCGATGTCGATGCCTGCGGGCATGCCGTCGATGACTCCGCCCACTGCCGCCCCATGGCTCTCGCCGAACGAGGTCAGGGTGAAAATCTTGCCGAAAGTGTTGCTCATTTCTCTCTCTTCTTTATAGGTTTGTTTTCTTTTCGAATTTTATTCGTGGTGGTGTCCACAGTGTCCACCCTCATGGTGTCCGCCGCAGCATCCGCCTTCGTGGTGTCCGCCACAGTGCCCTTCCTCATGGTCGTGACCGCCACATCCGCCGCCGCAGCCCTCGCATCCGCCGCCGCATCCGCCTTCGTCGTTCATGTGGCTGATGAGACTTTGTATTTCCTCGTTGGTGGCTTCGCGTGATGCAAGCACAGAACCCTTGAAGTTCAGCGTCTTGCCGGCGAGTGGGTGGTTGAGGTCCATCTTCACTTTGTCGTCGGTGATGGCGAGCACATGGCCGAAGAAACGGTTGCCGTCCTCGTTCATCAGGGGCACGATGGCGTCCTTGTAGATATGGTCTGAGTCGAAGTGTCCGTTGACGGAGAAGATGCTCTTGTCGAGGTCCACCACGTGCTCAGGGTCATGCTCTCCATAAGCCTGTGCCGGCTCGAGGGTGAAGTCGAAGTTGTCGCCCTCGGCGAGAGGTTCGATGGCCTGCTCGAAAGCGTCGAGTGTGAGTCCGAAGCCACTGATAAACTGGAAAGGCTTGTCGTCTGAGGTTTTCTCCACGAGATTTGTCTTGCCGTCTTCAGTGGTGTACAGCTGGTAAGCCACGGCTATGTACTTGTTGATTTTCTTGTCCATTCTTGTTGTTCTACTATTTGTTTAGGCTACAAAGTTACGCTTATTTGTAGACTTTTCAAAGGAAAACGCTCCATTTTTGCACTTATTGTTTGTTTTTTGTTTCCCTATTTCGGGAGGATGGTGTAACTTTGCAAAACAATAGTAAACTTGTGAATCATAATAACGATGAACATATTATTCCTTAATGCCAGTCCTCGTAGAGGCGGCAATATTGAACAGATGCTGGGCGAGATGGTCGAGGAGGTGCGGGACCAGGGGGCCGAAGTCAGGGAGGTGCGTGTAGACAAGCTTTCTGTGGCTCCCTGCCGTGGTTGCATGGCATGCCGTAGCCGCTTGTCTTGTGTGTTGCCCGAGGACGGCGCCCAACAAGTGTTGGCGTTGATCAACTGGTGCGACGCCATGGTCATCGGCGCCCCTTGCTATTGGGGCAACATGCCAGGTACCTTGAAAATGCTCTTCGACCGCATTGTCTACGGCATGATGGGAGAGAACAAATGGGGCATTCCCCTGCCTTTGCACAAAGGCAAGCGTGCCGTGGTTGTCTCCACTTCGACCACCCGCTGGCCTTTCAACCTTTGGTTCAACCAGACCCGAGGCGTGGTGCGCGCCCTCCACGAGATTTTGAAGTATAGCGGTTTCCGTCTGGTTTCCACGGTGCAGAAAGGCAACACCAAGGCGAGCCACCGCTTGACCGACCATGAGCGCAAGGCCTGCCGTCGCGCCGCCCTCAAGGTGATGGGCAGATGAAGAAACTTGTTCGATACCTTTTCTTGACGCTTCTGCTCTGTTGGGGGCTTTGCATCCGTGCACAGGGGCAAGCCGACTATAGTCGCATGTCGTTCTTGGTGCGTCGTCTTGCCCGTTCACAGAGTTCGGCTTCTGTCACCCGTTCCGTGCAGGACAGGGGAGGGCACTTGTGTGCCTTGGTGCGGGTGAACGGCGAAGGACGCAGGGTGTTGGAAGACGAGGGGTGCCGTGTGCTCGCCTCGTTTGGCGATATCCATGTGGCGGACATTCCCTTGACGCGACTCAACCCATTGTCGCTCCATCCCCGTGTGCTGCGCATTGAGGCGTCACAGAGTTGCCGTCTTTGCAACGACACCTCAGCCGTCATCACCCGGTCGATGGATGTGCGCCAAGGTGTCCGTCTCCAGCGACCACTTACGGGTCAGGGGGTGGTCTTGGGCTTGGTCGATGTGGGCATCGACCTGACGAATCCCAACTTCTTCTCCTCCGACCTGCGCCGCTATCGTGTCAAACGCTTTTGGGACCAGCTCGCCTTTTCTCCTGAAGAGTCTGTGGGGGGCGAATCCCGTTTTGTGGGCACACTCTTCACTGATTCTGCCGCCATCCTTGCTCATGCCCGGTCGGTCGACTCTTCCGTCTTCTTTCACGGCACCCACACCCTGTGTACCGCTGGCGGAAGCGGCTTCGCCACCCCCTATGCCGGCATGGCGCCCGAGAGCGATCTCTGTGTGGTGAGCAATGCTGTGGGGAGGGATGTGCCGTTGATTGCCGACACCTTGTTGTCCCGCTTCACCACCGCCACCGACATCTTGGCTTTCAAATACATCTTCGACTATGCAGAGGCGCAAGGCAAACCTTGCGTGATTTCGTTCAGCGAAGGCACCACAC
>CAKPTK010000170.1 GCA_934190685.1 uncultured Prevotella sp. | reverse complement strand
GCCATCGGGAGTCATTGAGGCAATGAGGTCACTGGAATAAAGCAGTACACTCTCCTTGCCCGCCCTGTTGCCTGTGTTGGTGACATCAACACTGACCTCCATTTCATCGCCATGAGCAAACTGCGACTTGCTGACACGGAGGTTGCTGTATTTAAATGTGGTATAGCTCAGACCATAACCGAATGGCCATTGTTGGGTGATGCGGGCATTGTAGTCGTAGGCCCCCGACATGGTCTTCACCGCCTCACTCTTCTTGAAGTCATAGTTGGCGAGCGAGTTGATTTCCCGAGGATAGGTATAAGGCAACTTACCGCTGAAATTGGACTTTCCAGTCAGAAGGTTGACCAACGCATCAGCACCATAGTTGCCTGGCAGGAGGATGTTGACGATACCCTGTGCCAAAGGCTCGATGTCGGCAATGATGCGCGGGCGGCCCTCGTTGAGGATGAGCACAATAGGCTTGCCTGTTTTGGCGAGTTGCTTGACAAGATTGCGTTGGTTCTCGGACAAGCGCAAGTCGGTCAGGTTACCGGGAGTCTCGGTATAGGAATTCTCGCCGATGCAAGCCACGATAACATCGGCATCGGCAGTCGCATTGACTGTCTCGGCAATCAGAGGCTTGTTCTCCTCATAATATTTTCCTTTCTCTTTATAGGTCACACCTTGGTTGAGGATGACGTTGTCCTTGCCGAAGGCATTGCAGAAAGCCTCATAGAGGGTGTTATACTGCTCTGCCATCTGTTCGGCATTGTTGCCCTGCCAAGTATAGCTCCATCCGCCGTCGAGACAACGCATCTGATTGGCGTTAGGCCCCGTGAGAAGGATCTTCTTGCCAGGCTGCAAAGGAAGAATCTGATGGTCGTTTTTGAGCAGCACCATACTCTCCGTAGCGCCCTCGACAGCCAAGTCGGCAAACTCTTTGCCACCAAACTTGGGATAGTCTTTCAATCGCTGTGTGGGATGGTCGAACAAACCCAGACGATATTTCATGCGGAGAATGCGGCGCACGGCATCATCGATACGCGTCATCGGAATCTGCCCCTCTTCAGCCAACTGCTCCAAGTAGTCTACAGCATCTGCTTTATAAGGTTCCATAATCATGTCGATGCCAGCATTGACGGCGATACGGAGGGCGTCTTTCTTGTCTTTGGCCACCATCTCTCGCTGCCAAAGATTGTTGACATCCGCCCAATCGGTGATGAGCATGCCATCCCACCCTGTCTCGTCTTTGAGCCATGTGGTGAGCAACTGCTTGTTGGCATGGACTGGCATTCCGTTGACCGAGGCAGAGTTGACCATCACAGAAAGCACGCCACTCTGAAGTCCGGAGAGGAAAGGGGCGAAATGTTTCTCTCGCAAGTCATTGGGAGAAATGTAGGCTGGTGTGCGGTCCTTGCCTGTCCAAGGCACGCCATAGCCCATATAGTGCTTCATACAGCCAGCGATGTGGAATTGGTCGATGTTGTTGGGATCCTCGCCTTGGAAGCCAAGCACCATCATCCTGCCCATCTCGGCATTGAGATAGCAGTCTTCACCAAAGTCTTCCCACAGACGGGGCCAACGAGGATCACGTCCCAAGTCGACTGTAGGACTATAGGTCCAAGGGATGCTGGCAGCACGGGTTTCATAAGCGGTGGCTTCGGCACAACGACGGGCAATGCTACGGTTAAACGTGGCGGCAACATTGATATTTTGCGGAAAGAGTGTTCCACCTTGTATATAAGTAGAACCATGGTTTTGGTCAAGACCGTAGATGCAAGGAATGCCGATGCGCTTCATCGAAACTTTTTGGATGCGGGCAAGATGACGTTCCCATTCCTGTACTGTGGGGGCCTTGGTATTGGGCGCATTGAGGATGGAGCCTATCTTGTAGCGACTGAAAAGAGAGTCTGCCTTGACCTCGTCCACTTGGAAATTTCCGTTCTTGTCTTTCGACCCTATAGGGTCGATGGTGAGTTCCACCATCTGCCCCACTTTCTCACGCAAGGTCATCTTGCGGAGTGTGTTCTCTACTTTCGCCTCTATCTTGGCGTCTTTCTTAATGACCGGCACAGACGCTTGCAATGAACAGGCAAGCATCAATGCGGAAACAAACAGGGTAAGTTTCTTCATATCGTCATGTTGGTTTTAGTCTTTTATTTTCAGGATAATGCAAAGGTAGTGCAAATGAGTGGAATATAAAACAAATTCATTCTTTTTCTTTCCGACTGAAACCAACCGCAAAAGAGAAACACAGAAACAAAAAGAGCGTCTCCCCGAAAGGAAACGCTCTTTGAATATTTTGTCCGCGGCGGATTAAGCTGCAGCATAAAGCCAGTCGTAGAAGAAACTGCAAACACCGAATGCCACAACACCTGCTGTGCAGATGGCAAGGGCAAGACGAGTGTTGCAATCGCTCCTGAAGGTAGGCAGAGGATTGTCGTTCTTGTTGATATACATGGCCTTCACGATGAGCAGATAGTAATAAAGACTTATCACCGTGTTGATCAAAGCAATGAACACCACGACATAGGCCAAGGCACTGCCGGCGCTGGCAGCTGCCATGAACACGAAGAACTTACTGAACATACCTGCGAATGGAGGTATACCACCCAAGGAGAACAAAGCCAAAGTCATCAGGAAAGAGAGCTTCGGATTGGTCTGATAAAGTCCGTCATAGGCTCTCATCTGTGTCGTACCGCCATTGTTCTGCTCCACCACGCTGATGACAGAGAAGACAGCCATGTTGGCCACGATGTAGATGAGGATATAGTAGGACAAGGCAGCCACACTCAGACGGTCGTTACCGATGGCGGCAAGCATGATATAGCCGGCCTGGGAGATGGAGCTGAACGCCATGAAACGCTTGAGCTCTCCCTGACGGATAGCGAAGAGGTTGGCCACCGTGATGCTCAAGACAATCACGATATAGAGCAGATATTGCCAGTATTCCACCAAGGGAGCGAACACGTGCATCAAGATAGCCATCAAGGTGAAGGCTGCGGCACCCTTGGAGATGACGCTGAGATAGCCGGTCACTGTGGTAGGCGCACCTTGATAGGTGTCGGCAGTCCAGAAGTGGAAAGGCACGAGGCTGACCTTGAAGCCGAGTCCACTGAAGAAGAACACCAATCCCATGATGCTCAAGGGAGAGGCTGTAATCTTGGCTGCCACATCGTCGAAATAGAGTGTGCCGCAATCGCCATAGATGAACGAGATACCATAGAGCATCACGCCACTGGAGAAGACGGCCGTGAGGATAAACTTGGCGGCAGCCTCGGCGGAATCGTTGCGATATTTGTCGAATGCCACGGTGCAAGCCAAAGGAATGGATGCCATCTCGAGACCGAGGAAGAACATCAGGAAGTGACCAGCACTCATCATCATATACATACCCAAAAGGGTGGATACGATGAGCATATAGAAT
>CAKPTK010000169.1 GCA_934190685.1 uncultured Prevotella sp. | reverse complement strand
CTTTTCCTCGTGTGTGCAGATAATCGTGTTGTCGAAAGTCGGTTCCTCGGGATTGTTGACGATGAGGTCTATCTCTTCATCGTCACGCCGGATACCTTCGAGCATGGCCTCTTCATAGTCGCAGAGTTGAATGCGGTCGAAGGGTACCGTGTCGTGTGGGGTGTTGTATGGTTCAAAGAATGGATTTTTCCGTTCTGTATTTTTTTCTTTCTCGTTCATGCTTGTATTTTTTTGAAGAGAGGTTATTTATTTGGTTCGGCTTCTCTGAGTTTCTCCAGGTCGGGGATATGATAATCTCCTCGTCGGATGTTGATGAGCCCTTGCGCTTGCAATTCGTATAAATCCGCAGTGAGGGTCTGTAGTCCTTGGTTGAGTTCTTCCGTCAAGTTCTTGCGGTTGATGCGAAGATGTTTTGTGCCGTATGGAACGGTGCATCTCTCCGTGATGAATCGTGCGAAACGTTGTCTGAAGTCGAGGCTTTGTGACATCAATACATTCTGTTTCGCGCGTTGTGCCATCGTGGATATGATGTTGAGCAGATTGAGTCGGAATACCGTGTAGCCTGCCGTGAGCCGCAGCACCTCGTTCTTGTCAAGCGTCAGGACATTGCAGGAAGAGAGTGCGCTGACTGTACGACTCCATTTGTTGTCAATGCCGAACAGTCGTTCTGGTTCTATGAAACATGGTGCGCTGATGTCTTCGATGATGGCGTATTTGTTTTTACTGGCCGTGGTTGTGACCGCAATTTTTCCGCTCATGAGGTAGGTGAGCTTTTCGCATCGTTGTCCTTGTTGGTGGATAACCTGTGGAAAGTCGTATTTCTCGAAGCCCAGTTTTGTCTGTGCGACAATTTCCTGCAAATCCTTTTCAGCCATGCCTTGAAATACAGGTGTGCTGAGCAACATGTCGTGGGTGGCGGGCGTGGTCATCAGTGAGCTATCTTGGATTGTATGGATGGAGAGTACCACACCTTGTTGTTGCCTTTTTCATCAGCGTAGATGAAATATGCCATCAGCTCAGGATGCTTCTTAAGCACCTTGCGTGCCTTGTCGAGGCCCATCACCATGAAGGAGGTGGCGAAAGCGTCGGCTGTTGCGCAGTTGGGGGCGAGCACTGTTGACGAGAGTATACTGTGCTGCACAGGGTAGCCCGTCTTGGGGTCTATGGTGTGTGCATATTTCTTTCCGCCCTTGTAATAGAAGTTGCGGTAATTGCCGCTGGTGGCCATGGCTATGTCAGACACGTTGAGAATGGTCTGTATCTCCTCGTTGGTGTTGAGTGAGTCGTCAGTCGGCTTTGTGACGCCGATTTTCCATGGCACACGCTTGTCACTGTTGCCGGAGGTGACAATTTCACCTCCTATCTCTACCATGAAGTTTCTGATGCCTTTCCGTCTGAGCATGCGTGCCACCATATCGGTGCCGAATCCTTTGGCGATGGCGTTGCAGTCGAGCATGATGCGTGGATCTTTCTTGACGATGCGTCCTCTCTGAAGACTCACTTTGTCGAATCCTATAATCTGTCTCAAACTGTCAACCGTGTGCTTGTTGGGCATGGCTCCATGTTTGAATCCAAAGCCCCATGCGTTGACGAGTGGTGCCACGGTGATGTCGAAGGAACCGTCAGTTTGATGGGATATTTTCTCGGCAAGTGTGAACACTTCGACGAACAGACTGTCGAGTTTGGGATTCTTGTTTTGGTTGACTTTTGATATCGTTGACATCTGGTTGAACATGGAGAGTGAGTTGTCCACTCGCTTGAGTTCCGCCTCGATGTCTGCTTTGAGGTTATCATTACTTTGATAACTGACATGGTAGACCGTGCCGAAGATGAATCCCGTATCGTGTTGATAGGGTGGGGTCTTCTGGTTGCGGACGATGGCGATGGCGAGAATGACCAGCGCCACGAGTGCGGGCATTTGCCAGTATAATTTTTTTTGTGTCATACTTCTATTTTCAAATGTCTATTGAAAGGTTGAATGTCGCTCCCATGCGGCTTCCGCCACTGCGCCCGAATCCTGGCACATACCAGGCATTTCCAAGGGAACCGGTGTCGCCGCTGAGCTTGGCGCGGTATCTGACACTCCACCCAAGATGAATGGGACCCCAAATCTTTGCGTCAACACCGAAAGCTCCTTCAAGCCAGAGGTAATTGGCTTTGACGCCGTTTCCTCCATAGGGTGTAGTGCCGCCCCATACAGGGTCTGTCACATCGGGTGCGCTGACATCATATTTGAAGTTGGTGTAAGCGACGCGGCAACCCGCATAGAGCCGGTAGATGTCATGCTTGTTGCGGAGCAGGTTGAAGTCTGCGCCCACACGGGCATACGGCGCGCTGGTCTTGTAGTGGATGTTTGTGCCGTCATCAGTGTGGTCGGCGCGTCCGAGCCCCAACTCCACGATGGGGAAATAGCGGTCTTTGAGGTTTATTCTCAGTGCCGCCTCATATTGGCCGTAGTCGCTGACCACGGTCATGGCGGCTCCCGCCAAATCTGCCGACACCGCAAACCCTTTCAGCAGAGCGGTCGTGTCACGTTCGGCTGTCGCTTTCTTCTTCCCTGCCTGTGCTTTTACTGAAGCGGGGCAGAGAAGCAGACTAATGACCAGAATGGAAATATATCTTGAAATGCGTCTTGTTTGCATCGTTGTCTACGTTTGGGTCTGAGATGACTATGGAATCTATGGCGGCGTCAGTGTGGCTGATGTGGCTCACTGTGTGGAAAAAGGATGGCGAGCAGTCGGTCGACTCGAAGTGCGGCTGGTTGGTCTTCCCCATTTTGACTACATCGGTGATCTGCGTACCGTCTTTCGATTTGATGGTAAATGTCAGAACATCTTCATCGCCGGCATAGCTCACGGGCAGCGAAAAGGTGGTCACGCCGACGGCCCGGTTGAGCAGCACGGTGTCTTGTCCGTCACTCTTTCGTGTCGTGGTGACGGTCAGCGTGTCATGCAGCGTGTCTACAACTCCGGCGGCATTGTAGAGGTCATATTTCGCATAGACCGTGTTGTTGAGCGGACAGTCAATCGTGGTGCATGCTGTAAGGACCAACGCGGCGAGAGGAATTATTTTCCGCATCTGATTTCCTCCTCAATCTGGTAGTCGTTGCGGTTTTGCGAGCTGCGGCTCACCAAGTCTCCGATGAATCCTGCGAGGAAAAGTTGTGTGCCGATCATCATCATTGTCAAGGCGATGTAGAAGTAGGGAGAGTCTGTGACCAACCGCTGCGGTATGCCTTGACTCAGTGCCCACAGTTTATCCACGCCAATGATGAAGGCGGAGACAAATCCGATGAAGAAGACAATGGTGCCGAGGAAACCAAACACGTGCATAGGTTTCTTGCCGAAGTTGCTCAAGAACCAAAGTGTGATGAGGTCGAGATAGCCGTTGAAGAAACGGTTCCATCCCATGAATTTCGACTTTCCGAACTTGCGTGCCTGATG
>CAKPTK010000168.1 GCA_934190685.1 uncultured Prevotella sp. | reverse complement strand
GCAAGCTCAGGGCGTAAAAGTACACGAAGTCGGCTGCGCTCAGGAAGATGCTGATGAAGATGATGGACCAATGCCAATGGAATGGAGTGGTTTTCTTCTTGGTGGGCCACCATACAATCAGCATCATCGCCCCCATGAGGAAACACTGGTAGATGTTGTACCAACTTTGGACGATCATCCTGTCCAATCCGACACCACCATTCTCCGGAGGTGCCATCAGGTACTTGTCGTACAAACCGCTGACTGCACCCAAGACCGCTGCCAAAACGATGAAATAGATCCACTTATCGTGCTTGAAGTCAATACCTTCTTTCTTGCCGCTTTTGCTCAACATGGCGAAAGAGACGATGGCAAGGATGACACCGATCCACTGGTAAAAGTTCAGTACCTCGCCATAGACCAAGAGCGCACCCACAAGGGTCATGACCGGTCTTGTGGCATTGATAGGCCCAACAATCGTAAGGGGAAGGTGCTTCATTCCAAAATATCCGAATACCCAACTGCTCAAGACGATGAAGCTCTTCAGGACGATGTATTTGTGTACTTCCCAACCACCTTCAGCCACATGGAAGATCGTTCCGTCCAGGCTGTTGCCCACATAGCTCATCAGTATGAAGGGTATGAAGATGAGCGATGAAAACAGTGTGTTCAAAAAGAGCACGGGAATCACCGCATTGCCCGAAAGAGCCTTTTTCTTAAAGGCATCATAGAATCCCAGCAATGTCGCTGAGAGAAATGCTAATACTAACCACATATTTTATATTTTATCTGTATATTTATCTTTATATTTTTCATTTTTACTTTTCCTCCAATTCCTTCTGGAGACGAAGTATCTCGTCGCGGTATTGAGCGGCTTGCATGAAGTCAAGGTCTTTTGCCGCCTGTTTCATGAGGGCAGTCGTATTGTCAATACTCTTTTGTAGCTCTTCCTTAGACATGGAACAGACAATAGGGTCGGCAGCGAAGGCCACGCTATCTGGCTCAACATAGACGCGCCTTGCCGTCTCCTTGCCCAGGCTGGTGACGCCTTTCTCTTCCTTTCCGTCGGTAGGAAGGGCGGATGTGATGGCTTTCACTATCTGCTTGGGAGTGATGCCATGGTCGGCGTTGTACTTCAACTGTATGGTTCTGCGTCTCGCAGTCTCGTCAATGGTTCGCTGCATACTTTCCGTGATATTGTCGGCATACATGATAACCTTTCCGTTGACATTTCGGGCGGCACGTCCGGCTGTCTGGGTCAAAGAACGGTGACTTCGCAAGAATCCCTCTTTGTCGGCATCGAGTATGGCCACCAACGACACCTCAGGAAGGTCCAATCCTTCTCGAAGCAAGTTGACACCGACAAGCACGTCATAGATTCCAGCCCTGAGGTCGTTCATGATCTTGACGCGGTCAAGAGTCGCCACGTCACTGTGGATGTAGGCGGCCTTCACGTTATGGTTGAGCAGGAACTCCGTTAGTTCCTCGGCCATTCGCTTGGTCAATGTGGTAATCAGAACGCGCTCGTTCCGATGCGTCCGGGTCAGAATCTCGTCAAGTAAATCGTCTATCTGATTTTCGCTCGGGCGAACCTCGATTTCGGGGTCCAGCAATCCCGTAGGGCGAATCAATTGCTCTACCACCACTCCCTCAGACTCCTTCAGTTCATAGTCGGCTGGAGTCGCGCTGACATAGATGGCTTGGTGAATCATGCTGTGGAACTCGTCGAAAGTGAGAGGGCGGTTGTCGAACGCAGCCGGCAGGCGGAATCCATATTCCACCAAGTTCTTCTTCCTCGCTCGGTCTCCACCGAACATAGCTCCGATCTGTGGTATGCTCACATGGCTCTCATCTACCACCAACAGAAAGTCTTTAGGGAAGAAGTCGAGTAGGCAATAGGGGCGTTCACCAGCCTTCCTGCCGTCAAAATACCTGGAGTAATTCTCAATGCCTGAGCAATGCCCCAATTCCTTGATCATCTCCATGTCGTATTCCACGCGTTCCTTGATGCGCTGTGCCTTGATGCCGTCGCCAATGCCCTTGAAAAATTCCACTTGCTTGACTAAGTCGTCCTGTATCATTCGGATGGCTTGCTCTGTTTGCTCCTTGGTTGTCACAAAAAGGTTGGCTGGGTATATCTCGTAGGAATCAAAAGACGCGAGCCTGTGAAAGGAAATAGCATCGACTTCTTCTATGCTGTCTATCTCATCGTCCCACCAAGAGATGCGCAGGACGTTGTCACTATAGGCCATGAATACATCGACAACTTCGCCCTTGACACGGAAATTACCTCGTTGCAAGTCAATGTCATTCCTGACGTACAGGGCATCGACCAACTGCCGGAGGAACTCGTTGCGGTCCAGCTTCTGTCCTCTTTTAATTTTGATGATGTTCTCCTGCATCGCTGTCGGTCCTCCCATGCCATAGATGCAAGAGACAGAGGAAACGACGATGACATCTTTCCTGCCGGACAACAGGGCGGAGACAGCGCCCAACCTCAACTTGTCGATCTCGTCATTGATGGCGAGGTCTTTCTCGATATAGGTATCTGTAGTCGGGAGATAAGCCTCAGGCTGATAATAGTCATAGTAGGACACATAATATTCCACTGCATTGTCGGGGAAGAATCCCTTCATTTCCTGGTAGAGTTGGGCGGCAAGCGTCTTGTTGTGACTCAGAATCAATGTAGGCTTTCCAACGTTGGCGATGACATTGGCAACCGTGAATGTCTTTCCCGAGCCAGTCACGCCCAACAACACCTGTGCCTGATCGCCCTGAAGCACACCCTGCGTGAGTTGCTTGATAGCCTGCGGCTGGTCGCCTGTCGGCTTGTATTGAGAAGTTATCTTGAATTCCATTGTGATGCTTGTTTAATGTGATATGCGGACAACGACGAGTCGATTCCTTAATAAACGTAAACTTTGAGCGGCAAAATTACAAAAAAAATCGCATAATACGTTATAAAGAATGATAAAATGCGAAAAATTGTATTTTTTTCTTGGTTGATAGGTATTTTATCGCTAACTTTGCAGCATAAAACGTGAATATAATGAAGAAATCGGTTCTTATGACAGCTTGTGTGGCGTTGCTCATGACGAGTTGCGCCAATGAATTCAACCAGGTTTACAAGTCGCCTGACAACAATTATAAATATGAATACGCCAAGCAATGCTTTGCTTCTGGCAAGTATTCCCGTGCGGCCACATTGCTGACCGACTTGATTACCCTCAAGAAAGGTAGTTCCGAGGCAGAGGAAAGTCTCTATATGTTGGCCATGTGCGAGTACAACATGAGGGATTACGAGACAGCCGCTGAGTATTTTAAGAAATATTACAGCAGTTATCCGAAGGGCACTTATGCGGAGAACGCTAAGTATTATGTGGGAGAAAGCCTCTACATGAACGCCCCGGAGCCACGCCTTGACCAGAGCACCACCATGACGGCCATCAGTGCATTCCAGGAGTTCCTGGACTTGTACCCAGATGCCCACTTGAAGAAGCAGGCC
>CAKPTK010000167.1 GCA_934190685.1 uncultured Prevotella sp. | reverse complement strand
TAGGTGTCGTTCATCTTCTGCTTCCACTCCTTGCCGTCTGCATCCTTGCCCTTTCGGTAAGAGCCTTTCGGATTCTCTATCGTGAAGTCGTAGCCACCGAACTTCACGTGCCCCTTCTTGTAGTTGCCCGACTCCTTCTGTGCGTCAGAAGGATCCTTCTCCGTCTCGTCAATGGCAGACTGCAAGCGGAGAGAGAACTTGTCCTGTTTTGTGATATTTTCATTATCATCAGAAAAATCTTCCTCAGAAATATTTGGGTTCTCAAAATTATTTAATATCTTTGTCACGGAATCCAAATCTAAGTAGTCCACGTCAGCGAGATTGGTTCGCTGTTGGTCTATAAGGGTTTGGATTTTTGTTTTATCCAAATACAAGGATTTTCCTTGACTTATCCAATTTAACCATTCCGCATTATCTTTTGGGAAGACATTACGAATACTATTTATCTCCAGATGTTTCCCTTTTACTATTGGATTCAATGATAGCCCAACAATGAAATTCTTTCCGCCCTTTGATATTTCCAATACTATATTCTGAGCTTTTTCTTTATTTCCATAAGCAAAAATCGCTATAGGGTTCTGTATGGCATTCACCAATCCCTTGACATCTTCCAAGTCAAAATCATGACCGAAATTTGTCGCCTTGTCACTAAGCCGTTTTGAGTTAAGCTGAATAGGAAGGTTCGGTATTCCTGTACTCAAAAGCAAAGAACTCGGCATTCCTAACTTGTAGATGTACCCACTCTCTAAGTTTCCATCAATCTGCTTTTGCAAATCACTGTCAAACTTATCGTTTATAAACTTAACATCATTTTCTTGTAAACTTACTTGTGGCTTCTTGCCCTCCCTGTAGTCATCCACATTCTGACCATTCTCCTCCATGGCATGACGTAGATTCTTGTTGTCCCAGTCTATGTCATGCTTGGTGTATCCCGGAAGGGACATGGCATCCTTGCTCTCGTCATTGTGCTCGGCAATCTTGCTCATGTCAAAGTTATCTGTCAAGGACTGTAGACCCTCCTCGTCAAGACCCATCTCACGCATCTTGTCATCGGTCAACTCGCCACCTTCCCGGTCGAACCACATACCTCCGTTCTCCTGATTCAGTCTCATGGCCTCCTCGTCAGATAGCGCACGGTTAATCTTGTACGAACCTGTGATAATCATAGGTGTCGCACCATCGGCTATCTGGTTCGTGCGGTACACATAATAACTGTCCTCGGGAATGTAAGGCAGACCGCCAAGGGTGTTGTTGTACTCGCCCTTCTCGTCCGTTCCGTACGACCAAGCGTCACGCTGATATTGCCTGTGCAGGTTCTCATCGGCAGCGTACTCCACCTCAAAGAACACAACGTTGGACGGAATCAAGCCGTTCTTCTTGGCGAACTGGGATGCGTTTGGATAGAGGGCGAGATGCTTTCCCGGTCTCCACGACAACTTGTTGCTTCCCATGCCACCGCTCTGCCTTCCATTGACGGACACGGCAGCTCTGCCTATAGAGTTCTGAAGAGGATTGCCCTCCTCGTCTCTCTTGAGGTGTCCTGTGTCGGCATCAAGCCACACACCTGTCGGTGCTCCGGGGTCGTTGCTCAGCATCTTCGGCACAAGTTTCTCCACCTTGCCGTCCTTGTCCGTCTTGACAACGAACACGGCATAACCCTTCTTGGTTGTCTTCGGAGCAGGCTTCTCACGGAGGGAGAAACTGTTGCCGTTGTTCTGAGCCTCCTCTTCAGCCTCAACCTCCTCCTTCGGCATGGTGTCCACGTATGCCTGTGCGATGGTGTCACGCACATCACGGAATTTCCCATACAGAGGTGATGTCAAGCCGAGCTTGCCCAATATCCGTGTCAGCACACTCTGTATATGTGCGAGCACAGGATGGCTCAGGCGGAAGGCGATGCCCTTGGCAAGTCCAAGGTCGTTAATCATGTCACCGATTGTATCTGCGACAACTTCCTCCTCCGACTCGTCAAGAGCCTTCTTGGCGGTTGTGACTGCATCGTCCACAAGTTGCCATGCGTCCTCACCGAACTGTGTTTCATACAATTCTGCCGACTGTTCGGGTGTCATCTGCAAGAAATCCGGATTGCCGTCCTCACGCATTGGCACAGGCGTACCGTCCTCAAACGTTAATGTATCCACGTTCTCTTGCGAGTTTGAAGAAGTCCTTACAAAGCCATCTTGCTCAATTTGGATTATCCCGTTACTATGGTCAAGGCTCCAGCCATTTCTGCCCAAAACAGACAACCTAAACTCGTTTGGGTTGATTAATTTTAGTATAGACGACGTGGTGTCTCCTACGGAGCATACTTTCCGTCTCATCAATCTTCCGTTCTATTACGTTGGAGTACTCGACAAAGTGTTGGAAAAGATATAAAAATTTTCTCTCCTTGGTCTGTAATTATGGTTATTCTATGAGTAAATACATTACCTTTATTATGGCAGAAAAGTTGTAACTTTGCACAATCAAGATTAAACATACAGAAGATATGAAGAATGTATTGATAATAAGCGGTCATACAGACCTTGCAACATCTGTCGCCAACAAGACCATTATTGAGACCCTTGAGGCACGGTTGCCCCAGGCAGAAATCGTTAAACTTGACGAGCTTTACCCCGACTTTAAAATCAATGTCGAAGCGGAACAGCTGCGTCTGCTCCGTGCCGACATCATCGTGTTGCAGTTTCCTGTGTTTTGGTACTCTGCCCCGTCCATATTGGAACGTTGGATGGAAGAAACTTTCCAGCATGGCTTCTCACATGGCAGCACAGGCAACAAGCTGAAAGGCAAGAAGCTCGTGTTGTCGTTCACAACAGGTGCGCCCGAATCAATGTATAGACACGAAGGGCCGATGGGCTATACCATTGATGAGTTTCTACCTTGTTACAAGGCAGCTTGCCGACTTTGCCAAATGGAATTTGCAGGATATGTCTATACGGGCGGAGTAAGCTATGGAAACCGCACGACACCGGAACTTGTTGAACAACAACAGGCCGAATCGGTGAAACACGCAGAGCGTCTCATTCAAAAGCTCGCGTCACTCTAAAATTAAAGTTATGGATAAATTTACCGGACGTCCCGCCAAGGATGAAAGCAGAAGTGATGTGGAAACCAACACCTGTGATTTCCTTGAAAAACTCAACATCCCTTATGAGACATTATGCCATGAGGCAATATATACAATGGCGGAAATTGAAGACGTGGGAAAGGTATTGGGAGTTTCATACTGCAAGAATCTGTTTCTTTGCAACAAGCAGCATACTGTATGCCTACTGATGTTGCCCGCCGAAAAACAGTTCAAAGCCAAATGCTTATCCACTGAAATGAATTGCAACCGACTTGCTGCGCAAATACACGGGCAAGAGTGCAATGGAGCATATACAGAGCAAATTGATAGAAACGGCAAAAGACAGTCTGCTCTACCATCGCGAGAAAACTGTCAACGAAATAGCCTACGAGCTTGGCTTTGAATATCCGCTATATTTCTGCCGCCTGTTCAAGAAGCGAGTGGGCATGTCGCCAAACGAGTTCAGGGATACTGCGGGTTGATGTAAAC
>CAKPTK010000166.1 GCA_934190685.1 uncultured Prevotella sp. | reverse complement strand
CACCAAGAGCATCCATTCCATCTGGCAAAAGATGAAGAAGCAGAAGTGTGGTTTTGAAGGCATCTACGATCTTTTCGCCATTCGAATCATCCTGGATTCACCGCTCGAAAAAGAGAAAATGCAATGCTGGCAGGTATATTCGATTATCACGGATATGTATCAGCCAAACCCTAAGCGTCTCCGCGACTGGCTTTCTGTGCCTAAATCCAACGGTTACGAGAGTCTTCACATCACGGTGCTCGGTCCTGAACAGAAATGGGTGGAAGTGCAAATACGCACAGAACGCATGGACGAGATTGCCGAGCGTGGTCTTGCCGCCCATTGGCGCTACAAAGGAATCAAGGGAGAGTCTGGCCTAGACGAATGGCTCAACAACATCCGCACGGCCCTTGAAGCGAAAGACGACATGCAGGTGATGGACGAGTTCAAGATGGATTTGTATGAAGACGAAGTCTTTGTGTTTACCCCAAGAGGCGACTTGTTCAAGTTCCCCAAGGGCGCCACCGTTCTTGATTTCGCCTATACCATTCACTCTCGTATCGGCAACCAATGCATTGGCGCACGCATCAACGGAAAGAATGTTCCTCTTAGACAAGAACTGCATAGTGGTGACTCTGTGGAGGTGCTTACCTCAAGCAACCAGAAGCCCAAACGCGACTGGCTTAATTTGGTGAAGACCAGTCGTGCCAAATCAAAGATTCGCCTGGCTCTCAAAGAGACAACCATCAAAGACGGACTCTACGCCAAGGAGATGCTCGAGCGCCGTTTCAAGAACAGGAAGATCACCCAAGAGGAGAGCATCATGTCCCATCTTATTAAAAAGTTGGGATTCAAAGAGGTTTCCGATTTCTACAAAGCCCTTGCCGACGAGAAGTTGGACGCCAACGATGTGATAGATAAATATGTGGAGGTGAGAGACCACGAATTGAAGCTCAATCCGGAAACGCCTATTCGCTCGGCATCGGAATTTGACTACGAAAACCCCAATGAGGAGTTCACCCACCAAAACGATGACGTGCTCACCATCGATCAGAATTTGAAGGGGGTGGACTACAGCCTTGCCAAGTGCTGCCACCCCATCTATGGCGACCCCATCTTCGGCTTCGTCACTTCAGGTGGAGGTATCAAGATTCACCGCAAGGACTGTCCGAATGCCCCCGAACTGCGCAAGCGCTTCGGCTACCGCATCGTGCGGGCACGTTGGAGCGGCAAGGGATCAAGCCAATACAGCAGCACCCTCAAAGTTGTAGGCAACGACGACATCGGCATCGTCAACAACATCACAAGCATCATCTCTAAAGAGGAAAAGATGGTCATGCGGTCAATCAACATAGACTCTCACGACGGTCTTTTCTCTGGAACGCTCACCGTACAACTGGAGGATGCGGGAAAACTCGAGTCGCTCATCAAGAAACTCCGTACCGTCAAAGGTGTGAAGACGGTCGAGAGAATGTAATTACACGCAAAAGGAATCATGGGAAGAAACAAATACTCTGCCAAAGAAATCATGGAAATCGGCAAGCTGCTCCGAATGAAAAACGCAGTAAACAGAGGCAAGCAGAAACTTATACGTCACCAATTGCGCGTTGACTACGAGTTCAACATCTCCGACTTCAACGAGCCGGGCAAGGCATTTGGAGAAGAAGAGTTGCAAGCCGCCCTTGACCGTGGCGCCATACAGATTCTTGACGACGCCACCATCGCCGCCATGAAAGAAAAGCGTGCAAGAGACAAGGCACGTGATGAAGCAGCCCGAGAGAAAGAAGCAATTGCCACAGGTGAAGCCACAGATTGGAAAAAAGCGATGGACGAATGGAAGGAATGGGAAAGCAAACAAGCATAGAACAGGGAAAAGTCAGATGCCATTGGTGCAATCTGAGCAACCCTCTCTATGTGGCCTACCACGACGAGGAATGGGGAGTGCCTGTCCATGACGACAAGAAACTGTTTGAAATGCTCTTGCTTGAAACCTTTCAAGCCGGATTGTCATGGGAATGCGTTCTCAACAAGCGTGAAGGATTCCGCAGGGCTTTCGACGGATTCGACTATCAAAAGATCGCTTTATACGACAAGGACAAGATAAGCAGTTTGGCACAAGCAGAAGGCATCATCCGCAACCACCTGAAAATCAGCGCCGCCGTCACCAACGCCCGTATATTCATGGACATCCAGAAGGAGATCGGTTCTTTCGACCAATATATTTGGCACTTCACAAATGGCAGAACTGTCTATGAATGCGACAAGACACCGTCTCCCCTCTCCGACCTTATCTCCAAAGACCTGAAAAAAGAGGCATGAAGTTTGTGGGCACCACCATCATCTATTCCTACCTGCAAGCCATCGGCATCATCAACTCCCATGAAGGGCGTTGCTTCCTTCATCAGCGGAACACCCACTGAACGAGAACCATATAGACTGCCGTTCCTCCAAATATAGACAACAACATTTGCCTTTTCCACAAATGAAGCGCAACGGTAGCCACCACTCCTATCAACTCGGGCAGTCCATGATGACCATTCATCACATCGACATCCTTCAAACAATAGACCACCAACATACCAAAGACAGCAGGAGGCAAAACGGTCGACAGATAGCCGATGCATTTGGGTGTCCGTTTTCCACGAAAAACGAGAAACGGAAGAAATCGGGTCAGTGCTGTGCCTAAGGCCAACACAGCAACGGTCATCACCTGTTGCGTCACAGTCATTGTTTTTCCTCCTTTATTTCTATTTTTTGTCGCACCCCCATGAAACACACCAGCATGGCGAACATGGTGGGAACAACAAATCTGTCTTTTCCGAAAATCAAGAGAAAGAGAATGGCAAGGCAAATGCCCAAAACAGAGCCCCAATGGTTCCTTTCTTTCAGCCATTGTTCCACATAGATGACCACAAACATGGCAGTCATCACGAAGTCAAGTCCCTTGGTACTGAAAGAAAGCACAGGTCCAACCAATCCGCCTAAAGCAGTTCCTGTCACCCAATAGACATAGTCGAGTATGGTCACCCATAGCATAAACAACCCTCGATCAACGCCGACAGGAACACGTGTCGTATAGTTGATTGAAAACGTTTCGTCACACATACCATAGATAAGCGGTATCTTTTTCCACCCCATTCCTCTGAATCTGTCAAGCATTGAAATGCCGTAAAACAAATGGCGGGCGCAAATGAACAGGGTAATGACAAAACTTTGCACAAGATTGAACGGGCCGACCAGCAATTTCACAGCCACAAACTCCACCGAACCGCTGAACACAGTCATCGCCATCAGCATTGGCCAATAGAAGGCAAAGCCCTCTTTGCTCATCAGCAGTCCATAGGCAAGCCCCATAAACCAGAAGCCAGCAAAGATGGGTACGGTATAGGGAAAGGCCGCCCGCAATGCCGGCAACCAAAGATTTTGTCGTCTCTTTTCTTTCATTTCGGTTGCAAAGATACCAATAAAACGCCATTGTCACCATACCACAATCATGGCATTTTCACATGACTCAACGCGTCAAAACGACGAAACGCATGAGCAACTCTAACAAAGTCCCCATGCGTTTCACCACAATTGATTAAAAATTCATCTATGATACATGATTATCC
>CAKPTK010000165.1 GCA_934190685.1 uncultured Prevotella sp. | reverse complement strand
AGATAGAACTTGTCCATCTCCAATGTGATTACACGTCCTTCATGGTCGTGGAGGTCGATGCCGATGCCATAGCTCACCTGAAGTGGATGCTGACGGGTATAGATGGCTGTTCCAGAATAACCTTTCTTGTCGGCATAGTTCCAATAAGACTCATAACCCTCAAACTGCAAGTCCAGTTGTCCGGCTTGCATCTTGGTCTCTTGAAGACAAAAAAAGTCGGCATCGAGGGCCTTGAAGCTATCTTCAAAACCCTTGCCGACACAAGCCCGAAGGCCGTTAACATTCCATGAAATAAATTTCATATCAATTTTTCGTTAGGATAATTTGGATCTTTCTCCAATAGCTGGCATCCACTTGCGTGCCGTGGTCTTTCTCGTCCTTATAGTCAAGATAGATGCCGGCAAGAATCAAGGATACGCCATTGGTGAGGTTGGTGGAATTGTAAGCACCCCAACTTTGTGTGGAATCAAAAGCGAACAACACGTTGTGTTCTTCTCCCCCGTATGTGACTTTCACTTGTGCGGACACTGCCATCAAGTATTGGTATCCATTATTGCTTACCCAATTGCTGTAGGGGATGCAATAAAGTCCCTTGATGGCCACTGTTTCTGAGCTGTTGTGAAGGGCGTCGAAGAGTTCGCGATAGTTGCCCTTGGTCTCGTTCTCGCTTATTTTGATGGCGGAGTCAAGTTTGCACACGGGAATTCTGATGCTGACCGTCGAATCGTTTTTGAAGTAGCAGTTGACGTTGTTTCCCTTGATGGAGTCATATTTCTGATAGTTGTAACTCGCTTCATAATAGAAACGCGCATTGTTGGCGTAGGGACTGAGCGTGCTGATGGTTGTCATGTATTTCTTTTGGGTGGCAGCATCGATGGTGTAGTCGTTGTCGTCACTGTTGAAACATGATGATAAACTTGCCGCAGCGATGATGCCGCAGAACAAGAGGAGCAGGAGGTTTTTTGCTTTCTTCATTTTTAATCAGATGTTTTTTAAATTAATATTCTGTCTATTAAATATAAAAGAGGTGATTACCTTGCATTCAAGCGCAGAATATTAATACATTTTAAGAGTTTAGATTCTCTTTGACTCTCCACGCAGCAGACTCATGAATTCCTGCCGGGTGTTGAGAGAGTTGAACACTCCGCTATAGTCACTGGTGGTGGTGATGGAGTTCTGCTTCTCCACGCCACGCATCTGCATGCACATGTGCTTGGCTTCAATGACCACCATCACGCCTTGTGGCTTGAGCGTTTCCTGGATGCAATCCTTGATTTGCTGCGTGAGTCTTTCCTGTACTTGCAACCGATGGCTGAAGATGTCTACCACACGGGCAATCTTGCTCAGTCCGGTGATATAGCCGTTGGGGATGTATGCCACATGGGCTTTGCCGTAGAAGGGGAGCATGTGGTGCTCGCAGAGCGAGAACACGTCAATGTCCTTGACGATGACCATTTGGTCGTATTTCTCCTCGAAGAGTGCGTCGGTAAGCACTTTGTGTGGGTCTTGCGTGTAGCCGCGGGTGAGAATCTGCATCGCTTTCGCTACACGCATGGGGGTCTTCAATAATCCCTCCCGGTCAGGATCCTCTCCTAACAGTTGTAAGACACTTTTATAGTGAGCGGCCAGTTCGTCCAGTCCCTCACGGAATTCTGTTTCTGGATTCATATGTTATCTTGTTTTCTTAAGCGTGAATACTTGTGTCAATATTGCACCGTTATCTTTCCTTTCACGATGCACGCTGATTTGTAGCCCAGCTTCTTCAGTTCTTTCAACATGGCACTGGCCTCAGCAAAACTGCGGTAGTTGCCTACTCGGCAAATCCAGCGGGGAGAATAGAAATGAACATAGATGGGTTCGGAAGGGAAATGCTGTTTGATGTTGTTGCCGATAGACTGTGCCTTGTTGCGGTCGTCTCGAGAGTTTCCGCCGGCAAAGGCCTGCACACGATAGCCATCCACTTTCCGGCTATTGCGCATTACTTTCTTTCGGGTGTCGATGGCAGGCACCTCTATCTCTTCGTTGTTGTCCACTGAGGTTTGGTGCTTGGCTTCCTGTTTCTTGGCCTCTTCTCGCTCCCTTTGCTGTTGGGCATGTTTGGCAGAATCCGCTTTCTGCTTGTTCTCTTGCGTGCGTGCTTGTTCGTTGTGGTGTGTATTGGGTGTGGCCTGTGCGTGTGTTGGAGTCACAGGCTCTTTTTTCTTTTCGTTGTTGGGCACTGCAGGTACGGTCTTTTCCACCTGCGGCGTGTTTTTACCGTTGACAAGGTCGTCAATGGCCTTGCTTTGTTTCACGGTTACAGTTCCCTTGCCCTGCTTGTCTTGCAAGTGTTCAAGGAATGTCTGCGCATTGGCGGTGGCCAATGAGCAAATCAAGAATGCTGCGATGGCGGCAAACTTTTTCATTGTTCTTTCTGTCATGGGCTGAATGAGGGCCCTTTACCCTCGTAAATGGAGAATGGTGTCCTGCTTGGAGCAGGACACCATAGTTGTATGAATGTAGGATGGATTTATTTCTTCCAAGCGTCGATGATTCCCTTGAAATCAGCGGCTTTCAAGGAAGCGCCACCGATGAGCCCGCCGTCGATGTCGGGTTTTGCGAAGAGTTCAGCAGCATTGCTGGGCTTGCAGCTTCCACCATAGAGGATGCTTGTGTCCTCTGCGGCATCTTTGCCATATTTCTCTGCTACGATAGAGCGGATATAGGCGAGCATCTCCTCAGCCTGGTCAGATGTGGCAGTCTTGCCTGTACCGATAGCCCAGATTGGCTCATAGGCGATGATGATGTTCTTCCAAGCTTCTGCGTCAAGATGGAATACGGAACCCTCGAGTTCTGCCTTTACCACCTCGTTCTGCTTTTCAGCTTCGCGCTCCTCAAGTGTCTCGCCGCAGCAGAAAATGACTTTCAGACCATTGGCAAGAGCCAGATCAACCTTCTCTTTCAACATCTCGGCTGTTTCACCATAGTACTGGCGACGCTCTGAGTGGCCGAGGATGACATACTGTGCACCGGTGCTCTTTACCATTGCTGCAGACACCTCACCTGTATAGGCGCCCTTTTCCTTGTTGGCGCAGTTTTCGGCACCGAGACCTACTACGTCAGCGTTGAGCACCTGGGCTACTGAAGCCAGGTGGATGAAAGGAGTGCAGATGATGACATCACAGTTGGGCTTGTCCTGTACCATGGCCTCGTTGATTTCTTTGGCGAGTGCCACGCCGTCTTGCAGGTTCATGTTCATTTTCCAGTTGCCTGCTACAATTTTCTTTCTCATGTTTCTTTTTCTTTTAAAGAAGTTGATATATTTGTTAGAATTCTCTTTCTTTTTGATCCACTTGGTCCACGCCCACAGCCGGTCGGCGAGGGTGAGCAGGAAGAGGGGCAGGATAAACCATGTGAGGATGATGGCTATTTTCTTGCCCACAGAGTCCTCGGGCATTTGTCCTAATTCGTTGTCTTCGAGTTTTCCTGTCAGTTCTGTTTCGGATGGCAATCGGTTGTGGCTCCATTTGCGTATCACTGTCCCGTGCTTGAGCAACAGCAGGCCGGGATTGCTGCGGATGATAGTTTTGAGTGTTGTCTCGTCGGTGATGGCGAAATCGTATTCCGCTCCCGTGATGTCTCTCCACCTGTCGATGGCTTTTTGTGTGCTCGCTGTCAGACAGAGAAAGTGGTAGTGGTAGTCCTGGCTGTATT
>CAKPTK010000164.1 GCA_934190685.1 uncultured Prevotella sp. | reverse complement strand
TACTAAATTTTATATTCGTGGGGTAGGGATTTTCCTTACCCCACTTTTATTTTTCCCTGCGCAGGAAAAAAAATCTCCCTGCCCAAGTAATAATTTTTACTCGGGCAGGGAGCGATTTATGATGGGGCAAGCCTGTTGACAGAAAAGCCTTGTTTGTCCTGTTTTTTCTATAAAGGCTTTTTGCCTCTTCTTCTTGGTATGTTCGAATCCAACCTTCTTGGTGTTGTCGGATCAATCTCCACCCCAATTGCTTACATTGTTGTAATAGTCTTTGGTGCCATCAGGGGTTTCTTCATCACTATGTATTGGGAAAGTGCTGTCTGTTGTTTGCCCATTGTTGCTATATACGGTGGCATTGTTGAGGTTTCCCTCGCATAACGCTTCTGTCTCATAGAACTTGATGATTGGAGATACGTATTTTTTCTTATTCATAGCGTTCAATATCTTATGCTTTTGAAAATTTCTTTTATTTGTATTATGTTGTCATCCGATGTATGTTGTCGGTATCTTTTGTCAGATGCCTTTTTATTTTAACATAACCTTTCTGCCAGATACTACGTAGAGGCCAGCAGGAAGACCTTCTGTCGATGTGCCTTGGCGCACCAACTGGCCGTTGAGGTTATACACGGCATTCTGGAAAGCCTTGTGGCAGGTATTGACATGGAATGTCGGCGCATCGTCGATCATGTCTTCTATGCCCGTGGTGGTTTCGTCTGCTATGCCATTGATGAAAATTTTTACATCCTTTGATTTCTGCGGTTGATTGGCGGCATTTGTGTCTGTATTGTCTGACAGACTAAACCAGCAGCGGAAACCCTTCAGGCCATAGGCTGAATTCTGTGGCACTTTCCACATCTCTCCATTCTTCATGAAGTAGTCGCCCGAGAGGTTGTCGCGGGTCTCTGCATCATCCGTGTAGAAATAGCCCTGGTTGCCTTTCACGTAGAAGGTCTTGGCCATCGTGCCCTTGCACACCATTTGCTTGTTGTTTCCCTCGGTGCTGCCCGATGTCGTGGAAACCCAATGCTTGTCCAAGTTCTGGGTGAGTGCGTCTCTGTCGAGCGTGATGCCCGAGATGTCATAGTGGCCCGCATCTACAGTCACTTTTCCTCCTGTATAGCGTTTTACGCCTTCGTCGGAATAGGTGATGCCCTCGTTTTCACTTAGCCAGTTTTGGTTGGCGGCTTTCTTGAGTTGGGTTGTTGTGTAGGATGGGTTCTGACCAGCTTCCTTGGTTGGCTTGATGATGTACGGCGTGAAGGCTTTGAGCATGATGTCGTTGTCGTTCTTGCAATCCACGGTCCAGAATTGTACGCTGGTGCCTGAGAGTGTCTTCAGCTCTGCCAAGCGAACTTCATCGCCGAAGGTACGTTTCATCTGTCCGTAAGTCAGGTTGACTGGCAAGATGAGGGTGTTCCACTTGTTGAGGGTGAAAGAGCGGCGTAGATGTAGCACGGTGTTCTTGTATTCATCGCAGGTCTCCGTCAAGTACCTGAGGTCAGGGTTGTCCTCGTCGAGCACGAGGTTTGCCGACTCTGGGTCACCTGCGTAAAGCATGCGGAAATTGTCGAAGGCAGTCCATTCATTGGTTGGCGTAACGTTCTTGTCGCCATCAATCATGATGCCGAACATGAGTGTTCCCTTGTAGCTGTCCAAGTCAGCTTGTGTGAGATGCACCATCGTTTGGTTCTCATACTTTCCGTCATAAAAAGCTTTGCCTGCTTCCAATAAATCTTTCGGACCATTTGCTTCCAGAGGGTTGAGTGGATTGGAGGAAAGAATAGTATTGGTTTGGTCGTAATCCACGTAGGTTGTGACAAATATTTTGGCAAGTCCATCAGTGTTACTGAATCCATTGCATCTGAAAATGTACCAACCTGGCTTGCTGACCGTGATCATCTGGTCCACGATGATGTTGTGGCAGTTCTTGATGTCGGCAGAAAAATACTTGCCGTTCTCGCAAAGATACTCTTTGTCATTCACCTTGTCTCCTTGGTATGAAGTATCACTTCCCTTGTACTTATAAAACCCTTCAACTCCGTAGCGAACTGCATCGCTGTGATTGCCTGTGGCTGCCCAGTGTGCTGAGTTTGTCGTACTGTATTGAAAGTTTGGATTTTTCAAAAGAAAAGTGGCACCTATGGGTGATGATAAATCAGATGGAGATTTGTAGAATAACTCATAGTATTCCTTTACGGTTATCAATTTCCATGTTTGGTAATCTGCCTTTTCGGGAGTGCCTTCCGTGGCCTCACAGATGTTGCCGTCGGGGTCGTCGGGTATGGCAGTCAGGTATTTGTTGCCGTAGGTCGAGATTTTATATACCTTGTTGGTCGTGGCATTGTAGCCGTCGGCTTGCTCGAACTTCCAGCCGAAGTTTCTCTTGTTGTCGGTAGGAAGTTGGTCGAGATAGACACCATTTTTCAGGGCATCGTCATCTATGTATTGTACATAGCTGTCCTTGTTGTCCTTGTTGGATGCTTGATAATTCTGCAATGTTCGGATGTTGTATGTGCCTGTGGTGTTTGAATTTTGGAATATCCAGAGGTACATGCCTGCGGTGCTCAGGCTGGCATGACGACCGTAGGAACCACCAATGTTGAAGAATTTCTGTGCTCCCATGTTGAATAGCAAGAAAGTCTTGCTGCGAGCATCGTCGCTGTTGGGTGTAACACGATAGTCGTTATTTGTGTTGATGATGTCACTCGGGTCTGAGCCAATCAACTTGTCTACGTCTATTTCAACCTTGTCTTGTGCCATTGACTTGCAAAAGGCAAGTCCGCAGAATGCGACAATAGCCCACATTCTGAACTTGTAAATGCCTTTGTGATGGCATTTCTTCTTTGAATCGTTAAATAGAGTCATATTACTTTTACTTTTTTGTATTTTATCGTTATCCTTTTATAGAATTATTATTCTTTTATAGAATCGTTATCCTATGAGTAGTTATTTTTTATTGATAAAAGCTCATTTCAATTCGCTTTTACAATTTGGCTGCAAAAGTAATACTTTCCGATATATTGGTGAATAAAAAATGCCATATTTTTGTAAATGTTAGCTTAATTATTACAAAAATATGGCAAGTGTGTCATAAAAGTGAACGGATTTGAATCCCATTCGTTTCATTTCCCTTGATTTTTTATTCTTTTCGTCTCCCTTGATTTTTTATTCTTTTCTTCTCCTTGACTCGAAGAACCTTTTTCCTGCCAGGAAGAAGAGGGCGACGGCTGCGGCGTTCTCTATCGCCACCATCCAGAACGTGGCATTGTAGTCGAAGTGCTCTGCCACGATACCTCCCAACAAGCATCCGATGCCGAAGCCCAAGTCCCAACCTGTGAGGATGCTGCTGTTGGCAGTGCCTCGCTGGTCGTGGCGTGCCACATTGATAAACATGTTGAGGAAGGCAGGGTAGAGGTGTCCGTTGCCCAAGCCGATGAGAGCGGCTGAGAGATAGTAGGCTATCGGATGGTGCCAAGCCACGAAGAGGATGAAACCTATCAGTGACAGGCACATTCCCTCCATCGCATTCTGTGCCAACTTGCCCTGTCTCAGTGCTTTACGCCCTTGCAATCGGGAGGTGAAGAGACCGATGGAGAGGATGGCGAAGTAGGTGCCAGTGCCTCCCGTGATGCCCAACTCCTCCTTGCTGTAGATGGCAAGGTAGTTGCTCAGTACGCCCCAGCAGAAGCCAAACATGGCGATGTTGATGGCGAGCACCCAAGCTCGGGTGAGGAAG
>CAKPTK010000163.1 GCA_934190685.1 uncultured Prevotella sp. | reverse complement strand
ACAGACTAACAGGGCGCAAGTTTGCGTATGTCGGGAAAAATCAGTAACTTTGCATCCAAATTATTAAAACAGAAATATTTAGAAATGATAACAGTCACCAATCTTGCGATCCAATTTGGAAAAAGAGTACTCTACAAGGATGTGAACCTCAAGTTCACTCCCGGCAACATCTACGGCGTCATCGGAGCCAACGGTGCGGGCAAGTCAACCCTGCTCAGAGCCATCAGCGGCGAGCTTGAGCCCAACAAGGGCAGCGTCGAACTCGGACCCGGCGAGCGACTTTCCGTGCTGGACCAGGACCACTTCAAATACGACCAGTATACCGTGCTCGACACCGTGCTCATGGGACACCAGCCCCTCTGGCAGAACATGAAGGAGCGCGAGGCCCTCTATAGCAAACCGGAGATGACCGAGGAGGACGGAAACCGCGCTGCCTAACTGGAGATGAAGTTTGCTGAGATGGCCGGATGGAATGCCGAGAGCGACGCCGCCCAGATGCTCTCCAATCTCGGTGTCAAGGAAGAAATGCACCAGAAGATGATGAGCGAATTGTCCAACACCGAGAAGGTGCGCGTGATGCTCGCCAAGGCCCTCTTCGGCCACCCCGACAACCTGCTGCTCGACGAGCCGACCAACGACCTTGACCTCGACACCGTACAGTGGCTTGAGGAGTATCTCTCCAATGTGGAGCAGACCGTGCTTGTGGTCAGCCACGACCGTCACTTCCTCGACTCCGTCAGCACACAGACTGTCGACATTGACTTCGGCAAGGTCACCGTCTTCGCCGGCAACTACTCCTTCTGGTATGAAAGCTCTCAGCTCGCCCTGCGTCAGGCACAGAACCAGCGTCAGAAGGCCGAGGAGAAGCGCAAGGAGCTGGAGGAGTTCATCCGCCGCTTCTCTGCCAACGTGGCGAAGAGCAAGCAGACTACCAGCCGCAAGAAGATGCTCGACAAGCTCACTGTCGAGGAGATTCGTCCTTCATCTCGTAAGTATCCCGGCATCATCTTCCAAATGGATCGTGAGCCAGGCAATCAAATCCTCGAGGTGGAGGGACTGAAGGCCACCGACGCCGATGGCACCGTGCTCTTCGACAACGTCAGCTTCAACGTCGAGAAAGGACAGAAGGTGGTGTTCCTCAGCCACAATCCCAAGGCGATGACCGCCCTGTTCGAGATTATCAACGGCAACCGCCAGCCCGACGCCGGCACCTACAAGTGGGGTGTGACCATTACCACCGCCTATCTGCCTTTGGACAACACCGACTATTTCAAGGGCGACATGAACCTCGTCGACTGGCTTAGCCAGTGGGGCAAGGGCAACGAGGTGGCGATGAAGGGATTCCTCGGACGCATGCTCTTCAAACAGGAAGATGTGGAGAAGAAGGTCAACGTGCTCAGTGGAGGCGAGCGCATGAGAATGATGATTGCGCGTATGCAGTTGCAGAATGCCAACTGTCTCATTCTCGACACCCCGACCAACCACCTCGACCTCGAAAGCATCCAGGCGTTCAATAACAACCTCGTCGGCTTCAAGGGCAACATCCTCTTCGCCAGCCACGACCACGAGTTCATCCAGACCGTTGCCAACCGCGTCATCGAGCTGACGCCTAAGGGCACCATCGACAAGCTCATGGACTACGACGACTATATCTACGACGACGCCATCAAGGAGCAGAAAGCAAAAATGTATGGCGAGTAATCCCGGTTTGGCAAGGTTTTTGCTGAGAGGATGGAAAAGAAAGGAACTATCAACAATGACAAAGGAAAAAGACATCAACATCAAGGACGGCGACGAGAAGCTGGACAAGCACGCCGCCGAAAACAAGCATAACAATCAGCCCGAGGCGGACAAGAAACCCGAGGACGACACCAACGACAATAAGGACGACAAGAAAAAAGAGGAGGAGAAAGATCCCCTCGAGGTGGCAAATGCCAAAATCGAGGAACTCAAGGACAAATATCTCAGGCAGGTGGCTGAGTTTGAAAACTACAAGAAGCGCACCTTGAAGGAGAAGACTGAGCTTATCCTCAACGGTGCCGAGAAGACCGTCACTGCCATCCTGCCCGTGCTCGACGATATGGAGCGTGCCCTGCAGAACGCTGGCGACACCGAAGAGGCAAAGAGCTTCAAGGATGGTTTTGAACTGATATACAAGAAGTTTGTCAAGACACTCGAGTCGCTCGGTGTCAAGAAAATCGACACCAAGGACCAGGACTTCAACGTGGACTATCACGAAGCCATCGCCATGGTACCCGGACTGGGCGACGAGAAGAAAGGCAAGGTTATCGACTGCGTGCAGACTGGCTACACGCTCAACGACAAGGTAATCAGACATGCCAAAGTGGCAGTCGGACAATAAGCCGACTGCACACCATACACGTAAAAACATTTAAACGATAGAAATGGCCAAGAGAGACTACTACGAGGTGCTCGGTATTGACAAGAACGCCTCGGAAGACGAGATAAAGAAGGCTTACCGAAAGCTCGCCATCAAATACCACCCCGACCGCAACCCGGGAAACAAGGAGGCGGAGGAGAAGTTCAAGGAGTGTGCCGAGGCATACGACGTGCTCCACGACCCCCAGAAAAGACAACAGTATGACCAGTTCGGATTCAATGCCCCTGGCGGTGGGTTCGACGGAGGGTTCGGCGGAGGCGGCGGATTCTCCATGGACGACATCTTCTCGATGTTCGGCGACGTGTTCGGCGGACACGGAGGCGGTGGATTCAGTGGGTTCGGCGGTTTCGGTGGCGGTGGACGCCAGCGTCCGCAATACCGAGGCACGGATTTGCGCATGAAGGTGACTCTTTCGCTCCAAGAGGTGGCGACAGGTGTTACCAAGAAGTTCAAGGTGCGCAAAGACGTGGTCTGCCAGCACTGCCACGGCACGGGTGCCGAGGAAGGCAGCAAGCCCGAGACTTGTCCGACCTGTCACGGTTCGGGTGTGGTCACACGCACCCAGCAGAGCATGTTCGGCATGATTCAGACCCAGTCGCCCTGTCCCACCTGTCATGGCGAGGGTACCGTCATCAAGAACAAGTGTAAGGCTTGTGGAGGTACCGGCACCGTCAAGGGTGAAGAGGTGGTAGAGGTCAAGATTCCCGCAGGCGTGGCTGCCGGCATGGTTGTCACCTGTCAGGGCAAGGGTAACGCCGCCCCCCATGGAGGTGTCAACGGGGACATCCTTGTCTATATAGAAGAGGAGGACAACAAGACCTTTGTACGCGATGGCAACGACGTGATCTACAACCTCCTGCTCGACTTCCCCACAGCCGCTCTTGGTGGTGAGGTGGAGGTGCCGACCATCGACGGCGGCAAGGTGTCCATCAAGATTGATGCCGGCACGCAGCCCGGCAAGACACTCCGCCTGCGCGGCAAAGGTCTGCCCGCCGTGCAAGGTTACGGCCACGGTACCGGCGACCTGGTGGTCAACATCAGTGTCTTCGTGCCCAAGACGCTCAGCAAGGACGAGAAGAAGTCCATTGAGTCGTTCAAGGACAGTGACAACTTCAAGGGTGATGTGACCACCAAGCGCACCATCTTCCAGAAGTTCAAGAACTATTTCAGTTGACACCCGCACGGTAATTCCGAATCGTTTTAGCGCAATTCGATAGAAGAGGTTGCGCCGTAAAACACACATGACAATGAATTACGAAGAAACCGTAGAATATCTGTTCAACAGCACACCGGTGTTTGAGAAAGTGGGCGCCACCGCCTATAAGAAGGGGCTCGACAACACACACGCCCTTGA
>CAKPTK010000162.1 GCA_934190685.1 uncultured Prevotella sp. | reverse complement strand
GAATGGCTCTTCTTCTGTATGCTGTGGATGTAGTAATGTGTCTTCGCACCGTATATCAAAATGGTCATAGTTCACGTTGTGCAAAAACATATTCATTCTACAAAGGTTATATGTCTTGATGTTTATTTCCTGCCCATAAAAGCCATCTTCTACATTCTTAGAACCAAGAACACGATTAAAATTGAGTAGCAAAGAACCACTTCCACAAGCTGGGTCGTAAACCTTGTTTACTGTTTTGCGACCAGCTGCTGCAATCTTCGCCAAAAGATAGCTTACTTCACCAGGGGTATAAAATTCACCGCCCTTTGTTCCAGAGTTAAGGGCGTACATCTTTATCAAGTATTCGTAGCAAATACCAAAAACATCCAATCCACTTTCAATATATGTTGTGAAATTCAAATCACGGACATTTTCCAATAATGTGGATAGAAGTTCATTGCGAGCGGTAACTGTTGTTCCCAATCCGTCATCGTTAGTGTTGAAGTTGCTGAACAGTCCCTTCACATCATTTTCACTCGGCTTGCCTATGGCACTCTGTTCAATAGCCTTGAAATTGTTGGCAAGTGTAGTGTTCAACTCTGTGTTTTTGGATGCTCCGTTAGCAACATTGATGAACAGTTGAGAAGGAAGAATATAGAAACCTTTGGCGTTGATGATTTGGTCGCGTGCGTTCTCAGCCATCTCGTCGCTCATGTTAGCATAGTCGGGGTTCGGCACTCCGGAATCTGCCATAAGCTGATTGCAGTAGTCGGTTATGTTTTCCGAGATGAAACGATAGAACAATGCGCCGAGCGTATAGTCCATGAACTGAACTGGCGACACTTTGCCACCATGCACAAGGTTGGTCGCCATCCGCCATATTAGCGAACCAAGCTCGTTTTTAAGTTCTTCTGTATTTTTTGAGATTGCCATTATGTTGTCAAATGTAGTGTTAATATTATTATGCAAATTTACGATTTTTATATCACAATTTTGACAATAGCGTATTCTTTAACATTAAATTAAGGTACAGAATGGTACAATATGGCATATTGGAAATCCAATGAGCACCAGTTGCTTGTCTTTTCAAATCCATTAATGTCCCTCTATCTTTGCCCTCAAAAACACCACATTATGCCCAACTCCCTCACCATCACATCCGTCCACACCATCCCCGGCACAAACAAAGCCGCCGCCTTCACCCCCAACACCAGTGAAGTCTTCAAAGAGCAGCACAACATCGCCCCCGTATTCATCACCGAACGGATGCAATACATCCCCTGGGGTGCCGACAACCAGATGCCTTATAACATCATCGACCTCATCGAGTCCGACGAGACCCTTGCCACCTGCCAGATGTTCAACGCCGAGGTCTGCTACGGCAGCGGCTTAATCTACAACACGGAAGAAGCCACCGCACAGACAGCATCCCAAGTCGATGACTTCCTCGCCGACAACGACCTCCCCACTTATTTCCTCGGTGTCTGCCAAGATTTCAAGCACTTCGGCTTCGCCGTCAGCGTCATCATCCTCAACGAGGACGGCACGCGCATCGTCCGCCTCACTCGCAAGCAAGCCTGCTACGTCCGTTTCGCACCGGCGGACAAAAACGGCATCATCCCTTACATTCTCTATGCCAACTGGCGCAACACCACCAACCCCGAGGACATCGAGCGCATCGAACTTCTCAATCCCCAATCGCCACTCTCTGACCTCCAAACAAGAGCCAAGCGCACCAAGAAGTTCGCCATCATTTCGCGAGTCCCCACGCCCGACAACACCTATTACCCAATCCCGTACTACGCCGCCCTTTTCAAGGGCAAGTGGTACAACATCAAGCAGCTCATTGGCATCGCCAAGGAAGCCAAACTAAAGAACTCCGCGCCCATCAAGTATCACATCGAGATAGCCAACTCTTTTTGGAACAACATCTTCAAAGTCGAGGGCATCACCGATAGAGTGGAGCAGCAGAAGCGTGTCAACCAGGAGAAGGACAACATCATCAACTTCCTCACAGGCATGGAGAACAGCGGCAAGGTCTTGTTCTCCACGTTCTACGTCTCACCGAACGGCGAGGAGCAGCACGATGTCGTCATCAACAAGATTGAGACTGACAAGGAGGGCGGCGACTGGGCTACGGACATCATCGAGGCGGTCAACATGATGTGTTTCACAATGCGCGTCCACTCTAACCTCGTCGGCTCTGTCCCCGGCAAGACACAATCCAATAACTCCGGCTCCGACAAACGCGAGCTTTACACCATCGCCCAGGCCCTACAAAAGCCGTACCTCGACCTTCTTTTCAACGTCCACCGTCTCATCATCCGCTTCAACAAGTGGCCCAACGTCACACCTGACTGCCCCTTCATCCAGCTCACCACCCTCGACGAGAACAAGGACGCAAAGCAAGTCAGCACAAATCATGAGGACAAAGAGCCTAATGAAAAAGAATAGCCCCACGTCCTATCTGTCCTATCCGTCATAAACATCATCACTATGAGCAATTTGATAACAGACAACACCACCTTATTAAGATATATCCCCAACACCCTCAAAGCGGTAGCAGGGGAAGCATCCCTCTACGACAAAATCCAGTACCACCTCCAGCAGTCCGAGACATGGCTCACCAACACGTTTGTCTCCGCTGACACGATGTCCCGGATAAAAACGTATTCGGACACCACGCCCTTGCTTCACCACTGCCGCATGGCTCTCGCCGCCGATGCCATGCTCCACGCCGTTCCACAGCTCGACCTTATCCTCACGCCCAACGGCTTCGGCATTGTCTCCACCTCAAACATCGCTCCTGCCTCCAAAGAGCGCATCGACCGCCTCCTTGTATCTTTGGAAAAGCTCCGTGACGACGCCCTCGCCATCATCCTCGCCATGCTCCCCGACGCTCACCATTGGACGTCATCCCAACAGTACGAGTATTTCGCCGCCACCATGTTCCCCACGCTCGACATCGTGACGAGCCTCGGCTACTCCGACCATATCTGGCAGCGTTACCAAGACCTCCACACCCAGCTCCTCACCATCGAGAATCGCCTCGAATCCGACTTCTTCAGCCATGAACTGATGACCGCCCTCCGCACCGCCAACATCCTCTCCCGATGGGACAACACACTCGACACCGCCCAATACAAACGCATCTACCAACGCATCGCTGCCATCGAGTTCTCCGTCCTCCGCATCGGTGAGTACCCCATGCCGAGCATCACCGACACCGTCAACATCATCCGCACCGCCAAGGGCAACCTCTTCTCCGAATGGAAACAATCCGACACCGCCAAACTCTTTGAAGACCATGGTTATAAAAATAAAAAACAATCAGCAGGTTACTTCTTCTAAGAAAAAATGCTATTTTTGCAAACATGATACAGAAATGTAATAAAACCACAGAAATGAAACTTATGGTAGCACTTAGTTTTTTGTGTTACCTGTGTGCAAGTATGTATTTTCCATACTATTACGACAATGCGACAGAACTATATTATGGTGATGGCCTGTTTGACTTTTTCTTTGGTTGGACTGCATTTATATTCCCCGAAACTTTCATGAAATTGTACTCTTTGGCATGGTTCTCAAATGTTACATATATAATAGCAATATGGTATCTAATAAAGAATAATAAAAAACGTTTCCTCTTGTGGATATTTATGACGCTTTTTTTGAGCTGCTCATTGATATTCTGTCCGAAAACAAATGTGGATGTGTGGGGAGACTTGCATAAATATACTCTATCTAATGGTTATTATCTGAAGATAATGAGTTTCGTTATATTACTTATTAATGGATTTATTTACTTTCGCTCGAAGAATAATTAGAATCTTGTCTTTTCCCCCATACCAATGCTTCCGTACTTTCGCAGTATGGAAGCATTTTTCAATTTATCCCTCCCCACAGGTTGGCAATCCCTCTCTGATCGCCAACTTCTGTATTTCTTCACGCAGCTCT
>CAKPTK010000161.1 GCA_934190685.1 uncultured Prevotella sp. | reverse complement strand
CAATGATACGCACTTTCACCCCTTTCTTCAGAGGAACGGGGGCGACAGACACGGGTTCTTCCTCGTTTTCGACCAAGCAGCGGTAATTGTAAAGTTCGGTGTCGGGTATCTGATAGATTCCCTTTTCCCCCGGCATGGTCAGCATCTTGTAGACATCGGAACGGAAGCGGATTTCATCAAGATGCTTGGGGGAAACGTGACAAAAGATAAAGGTGGAAAGGAAAAGTTTGTCTTTCAGTTTGCGCTTGTTGGTGCGTTTGTCTATATAGACTACTTTTATCTTAGGTATCCAATAGTCAAACCAAATCTTATTGCGATTGAGTGTTATCTGTATGGAATCTGCGATTTTGGCTTCACAGTTGACTCTGACAACCGCCACATACCATCCGGCATCATCAGGTTTTTCAAGTTCTTCGTTGGGTTTTCGTTTCGGCTTTTCTTGCGTTTTTTCCATGGCTTCGCCGTCGTCCCCTACCTGAGTGGACGTGACCTGTGGTTGTATTTTTGTATTGTTCATCGTTATGCGAAAACAATTTCGTTTTTGATGATTTTCTAAATCTCTTAGCAAGAGATACTGAAATATACTGCAAAAATACGGAAAATATTATTATTAAGAAAATTATGTTTGTTAATTTTTTAATCTTGTTCAACAAAATCCAACAATTATTTATTCTTTCTTAAGGACAGGATTCAGTAAATGGCTGATTGAACGACAATTGTCTTCCTTTCTGTATCTCTTACTAAGAGGTCAAAAATAGGATTCTTTTTGGGAAAAATTCATCATTTTCCATCCTTTCTTCAATTTTTGCCTTGACGGATTATTAGATTGCGGCAAGGTTTTTGGCGTTGACTTCAAACATCTTGGCGGACATGATGGAGTCAAGATAGGGTAGACCTCATAGGAGAAAGCGCGGGAATGGTCTTCAAGAAATCATGGCCGCTGTCGGGATGCAGCGTTGTTGTTGTCTCAGCTTTGCGACAGTCGATGGCGACGGAGCCAGCGATAGGCTGCCAGGCAGATAACGACAGAAACGAGGGAGCCTATCGGGGAAGCCAAGCCCATAGGATAGAGGGTGGCAGGGTAAAGACTGGAAAAAAGATAGGACAGCGGCAGGCGGGCGAAGACGATGGACACCACATTGTGGCAGAAGGAAATGGCGGAATAGCCACAAGCCACGAAGAATCCGCTGAAGCAAAAATGAATGCCAGCCAAGAAGCAGTCGAGGACATAACTGCGGAGGTATTGGCTGCCTTGGACGATGACCGCCGCATCGGTGGTGAAGAGGCGAACGGCTATATCGGGAATGAATTGGAACAACAGGGATACGGCCAAGCCGAAACCACCGGCGATATAGACGGCATAGCGCAGGGTCTGTCGGGCACGGACTATCTGTCCGGCACCAATGCATTGGGCGGAGATGGCAGACACAGTGGACAGCATGGCAGACGGTACAATGAAGAGCAAACCGATGAACTTCTCGACAATGCCGACCGCAGCGGCATCGACCAAGCCTCTTCCGTTGGCAATCACCGTGATGGCAATGAAGGCAATCTGGATGAAGCCGTCCTGAAGTGCCACTGGCACACCGATACTGAGGATATTTCGCAGGGTATCACGATGGAGACGGAAGTCGCTGCGGGTTAGAAGAAACGTGGATTGACGATTGCGTATGGCAAGAAAGGAAACGAGGACGCTTGCCACTTGCGACAGGGTGGTGGCAAGGGCAGCGCCTACAGGCCCCCACCCCATCTGTCCAACCAAAAACCAGTCGAGCAGGATGTTGACTGCACATGCCACCATCACAAAATACATGGGACTGCGCGAATCGCCAAGTCCTCGGAAAATGGATGCGATGATGTTGTAGGCGACAATAAAGGGGATGCCCGAAAAACACACCAGAAGATAGCTGCGTGTGGCAACCACAGCCTCGACCGGGGTATTGATGGCACGAATGACAAGTGAATGAGTGGCAAGGAGAACAATGGTGAGCACGACAGCCAACAACGAGAAGAGGGTGATGGTGTTGCCCACCACCTTCGAGACCATCGTTTTGTCGCCGGCACCGACAGCCCGCGCTGTGCGAACGGTAGTACCCATGGCAAACCCAATGAGTACGACGGTGATGAGGTGCATCACCTGTGCTCCATTCGACACAGCAGTAATACTGTCCACCCCGCAATAAAGCCCGATGAAAAACATGTCTGCCAAACCGTAGAGCATCTGAAGGAAATAGGCGAACATGTAGGGAAGAGAAAATGTAAAGATATTGCCCAGGACGCTTCCCCGGGTCAAGTCTTGTGATTTCACTTGTTTTTATTGTCTTTAGTTTTTATAGAAAAGAAGGAGGAAGAACCAAGAGGGCATGTCAAAATCATGGAACGCGTCGTCCTGCGGATTTGCCATGCCCTCTCTATGTTTTTTATTCTACGCGTTGAGTGCGCCGATGATTTCAGTCACTGATTGACAACCGTGACGGTCGAGCCAGCCGTTGATGCCGTCACGTACCTTGATGGTCACTGCAGGATCAAGAAAATTGGCGGTGCCGATTTCAACAGCAGTAGCACCCGCCATAAGGAAAGCGATGGCGTCTTCTGCCGTGCAGATGCCTCCTAAGCCGATGACAGGTATCTTGACCGCCTTGGCCACTTGCCACACCATGCGCAAGGCGACAGGTTTCACGCAAGGACCACTCAATCCGCCGGTAGAAATGCTCAGCAAAGGCTTGCGTTTCTCAATGTCCACAGCCATGCCCATCAGCGTGTTGATAAGCGACACGCTATCGGCACCTTCATCTTCACAGGCACGGGCTATCTCCGCAATGTCGGTCACGTTGGGCGAAAGTTTCACAATCAGTGTCTTGTGATAGTGTTTGCGCACCTCACGCACCACACTGGCGGCTCCCTTGCAGGTCACACCAAATGCCATGCCGCCCTGTTTCACGTTGGGACAGGAGATGTTCAGTTCGATGGCGGGAATGCGCTCAAGGGCATCGATGCGCTCGGCGCAAGCGGCATAGTCCTCAGGGGAGGAACCGCTCACATTGACAATCATGTTGGTGTCGATGTCTTTAATCTGAGGGTAGATGTGCTCGCAGAAATAGTCCACCCCCTTGTTTTGCAATCCTACACAGTTGAGCATGCCCTGGGCTGTCTCCGCCATGCGGGGGTAGTCATTGCCCTCACGTGCATGCAGGGTGGTACCTTTTACGATAATACCGCCAATCTGGTCCAAGGGAACGAAATCGGCAAACTCCAATCCGTAGCCGAATGTTCCCGATGCGGTCATCACGGGATTTTTCAGCGATAGTTCATTTATCTTTACATTTAGTTCTGCCATAACAACCTCCGAATATTAAACACTGGTCCTTCTTTACACACACACAAATTGCCCTCTGTAGTCTTCTCCACACAGCACAGGCAAGCGCCCAATCCGCACGCCATCATATTCTCAAGCGAAGCCTCACACTCCACACCCGCAGAAGTGGCATAGCGTGCCACAGCCATCATCATTGGCTTGGGGCCGCAAGTGGAAATGCGGTCAAATTTCTGCCGGGAAAGTACCGAGTGGTTGGTCACGAATCCTTTCTCGCCCTCGCTTCCGTCCTCGGTGGTCACATAGACATCGCCAACGGCACGGAACAAATCCATCTCAAGCAAATCTTTAGCTGAACGTGCGCCCAACAAGAAAGTAGGCTTTCCACCCATCGCCTTAATGCGCTCGCCGAAATAGAGAAGAGGTGCTACACCTACTCCGCCACCAACCAACAGAATCTGCCCTGACGGGGAAGTGGGCATTGTGAAGCCATTGCCAAGAGGCAGCACGCAATTGAGCACATCGCCCTTCTGAAGGCGACTCAAACGACGTGTGCCGTCACCAATCGTCGCCACCAGAAGCCAAAGTTCATTCTTCTCATAGTCGACATGGTTGATGGAAATAGGACGACGCAAGAACGTCGTAGGCG
>CAKPTK010000160.1 GCA_934190685.1 uncultured Prevotella sp. | reverse complement strand
AATCAATTTTTCCGTTATCTCGCCCAATCTTTCGATGGAGAGATATTGTTGGAGAATTTCAATCTTGTCGTCTTCGGTGGCGAGGAGGTTGCCGGCATAGGCTCCATTGGCCGTTTGGAAGAGCGACAATCCCTTGTAGGTGATGTTCCCCTTGCCGTCGGAATAGAACTCCATACCGAAGTCCTTCACCTTGTTATATTTTGGTTCCATCATGATGCCGCCTTGTTGATGTATAATCTTGGCCATCCAGGAACGTATTTGTTGAGACAGTTCTTTTTCTACATATCTCACGCCTCTTCCGCTACAACTCCATGGCGCTTTCAGTACCCATGCGCCACCCTGTGCCAATTTGTTATTGATGGCCTCTATTGTCGTGACAAGTTCCGCTTCGCCGATGGTGAGTTCCGTGTCTTGTCTGACGCAACTTAAAATCTCCGCACCCCATTGACGATGGGATATCTCGCGCAACCTTCTTAATGCTTCGTCTGTTGGCAATTTCTTGTTTTTCAGTCCTTTGCGAAGGAGCGTGTGACGAATGGATGAATCCCATCCCCATACATCAATATCTATGTCTCTGCCGGCAAGGGAGGGTAGTTTGTTGACGGTGATGAACGTCACTTGAGGCAACTTCCGCTTGAAATGCCGTATTTTCTCCAGTGCTTGGTCTACATCGTCCACGACAATGACATCACCGTCTTCCGACCAGAATATGGGTAGAAATGACAAGTCTGCCCTCATCGCGCGTCCAGCGTGTGGTGGAGTAAAAAGTTCATCGTTGTAGGCGAGCGCCATATCGTGCTCGGGGTTGAATATATGTAAAGTCTGCATACTTTTTTCGTTTCTTTGCTTTTCGGAATGCAGCACAGCATAAGTTTTTCTGTATTGTCAATCCGCAGCATATTTTCATGCAAAGGTAATGCAAAAAGAAGACAATCACAAACTAATGATAAACTGTTTTTCTCAAAAATCCGGGATATTCGATATTCTTCGGAATGGGAAGGGACGTACCATAGGCGGCAAAACGATACACGAAAAAATAGTTTTCGGCTTTTGGTCGGGGAATATTACGTGTGTAGGTGCAAAATAATAAAAAAAAACAGATATTTTGCAATGTTCAGTTTGCATTTAAAGAAATATATATTATCTTTGCACGGAAAATAGGAAAAACAAACTCAAAAACAAGCATGGAAGCCTTCTTTCGCACACACAAGTATCTTGTAGAGCATACGGACGCCCCTGTTCGTCGCACCCTTATGGATGAGATAGACTGGAATGACCGTATGATTGGCATCAAGGGCACCCGTGGTGTGGGGAAAACTGTTTTCCTTTTGCAGTATGCCAAGGAACACTTCCGTCCAGACGATCATCGTTGTCTTTATGTCAACATGAACAATTTCTGTTTTCAAAGTCGGGGAATAGCCGAGTTTGCAGGAGATTTCTATGCAGGTGGCGGTAGAGTGTTGTTGATTGACCAAGTGTTCAAACAACCCAATTGGAGCAGAGACCTTCGTCAGTGTTATGACAAATATCCTGATTTGAAGATTGTTTTCACGGGTTCGAGCGTGATGCGCCTAAAGCAAGACCCAGAGTTGGGAAGCGTGGTGAAAAGCTATAATATGCGTGGCTTTTCTTTCCGTGAATATCTCAATTTGATGGAAGGTTGCAATTTCCAGCCTTTGTCTCTCGAAGAGATTGTACACGATCATGAGCACATCATTAAGAACATCCTTCCAGTGGTGAGTCCCTCCAAACACTTTCATGACTATCTCCACCATGGCTTCTATCCGTTCTTTCTTGAACACCGCAATTTCGAGGAAAACTTGCTCAAGACTATGAATATGATGACCGAGGTCGACATCCTCATCATCAAACAGATAGAACTGAAATATCTCACTAAGATCAAGAAACTTTTTTACCTCCTTGCTGTGGAGGGGCCCGTGGCACCCAACGTCAGCCAGTTGGCTCATGAAATTTCTACAAGCCGTGCTACGGTGATGAACTATATCAAGTATCTTGCCGATGCCCGTTTGATTAATATGATTTATCCTGTAGGGCAAAAATTTCCCAAGAAACCGGGACGGGTGATGATGCACAATCCAAACCTTATGTATGCCATCTATCCCATCAAGGTGGAGGAGCAGACGCTGATGGAAACCTTTTTCGTCAACTGCCTGTGGAAAGACCATAAGGTCAACGAAGGGCGGAAAAGTGGACAATATATCATTGATGGCAGCCGGAAGTTCCGTATATGTGATGCCGAAGGAAGTACTCGCATACACTACAACAACGATACCATCTATGCCCGCTACAACACAGAAATTGGAAAAGACAATCAAATCCCCTTGTGGTTGTTGGGGTTCCTGTATTAAATATAAAAAAAGGTATACATTAAAATAAAAAACAAGAGAAACATACATTAATATTTTTATCTTTAACAAAGTATGAAAGAAAAGAAATTTATCACATGTGATGGTAATGAGGCCGCTGCTCACGTGAGCTATATGTTCTCAGAGGTAGCCGCCATCTACCCTATCACTCCGTCTTCTCCAATGGCGGAGCATGTTGACGAATGGGCAGCCAGAGGTCGCAAGAACATCTGGGGTCAGACCGTCAGTGTACAGGAAATGCAGTCTGAGGGCGGTGCTGCCGGTGCCGTTCACGGTTCTCTGCAGGCTGGTGCGTTGACTACAACGTTCACCGCTTCACAGGGTCTTCTGCTGATGATTCCTAACATGTACAAGATTGCAGGTGAGATGCTTCCATGCGTGTTCAATGTTTCCGCACGTACATTGGCTTCTCACTCACTCTGTATCTTTGGTGACCACCAGGATGTGATGGCTTGCCGTCAGACAGGTTTCGCCATGTTCTGCTCAGGTTCTGTTCAGGAAGTGATGGACCTCTCTGCAGTGCCACATCTCGCTACACTGAAGACTGAAATCCCATTCATCAACTTCTTCGACGGTTTCCGTACCTCTCACGAGTATCACAAGATTGAGTGCCTCGACCAAGACGAGGTGGCTAAGCTCGTTGATCCAGCCGACATCAAGCGCTTCCGTGATCGTGCTCTGACACCTGAGCGTCCTGTCACACGCGGTACAGCTGAGAACCCCGAGACATTCTTCACACATCGTGAGGCTTGCAACACCGCTTACGACAAGATTCCTGAGGTAGTGGAGCACTACATGCAGGAACTCGGCAAGATTACAGGCCGTGAGCACCATCTGTTCGATTACTATGGTGCTGCTGATGCAGAGCGTGTAATCATCCTTATGGGTTCTGCCACAGAGGCTGCCCACGAGGCTATCGACTACCTGTCAAAGCAGGGTGAGAAGGTAGGTATGGTGAGCGTTCACCTCTATCGTCCATTCAGTGTTAAGCACTTGCTCGCTGCCGTTCCAAAGAGCTGCAAGAAGATTGCCGTTCTCGACCGTACAAAGGAACCAGGAGCAGAGGGCGAGCCACTCTATCTCGATGTGAAGAGCGCATTCTACGATGTAGAGAACAAGCCTGTAATTGTTGGCGGCCGCTATGGTCTCGGTTCAAGCGACACCACACCTGCCAAGATTATTTCTGTATTCAACAACCTCAAGCTCGACGAGCCAAAGAACCACTTCACAGTGGGTATCGTTGATGATGTAACCTTCACTTCTCTGCCAGAGGTAGAGGAAATCCCAATGGGTGGCGAAGGCATCTTCGAGGCTAAGTTCTACGGACTTGGTGCTGATGGTACTGTAGGTGCCAACAAGAACTCTGTAAAGATTATCGGTGACAACACAGACAAGTACTGCCAGGCATACTTCTCTTATGACTCTAAGAAGTCTGGTGGTTTCACCTGTTCTCACCTCCGTTTCGGTGATCACGAGATTCACTCTACATACTTGGTAAATACACCTAACTTCGTGGCTTGCCACGTACAGGCTTACCTCCACATGTATGATGTGACACGCGGTCTGCAGAAGAACGG
>CAKPTK010000159.1 GCA_934190685.1 uncultured Prevotella sp. | reverse complement strand
GGATGATGCTCTTGATATCGGCACCGCTATGGATATAGTCTTGGATGATTTCCTCGTTGATTTGTTTCGTATTTCCATAAGGACTGAGCGCTTTTTGAATAGGAGCGTCTTCCGTGACTGGCAGATGCTCGGGAGAAGGCTGTCCGTAGACCGTGCAACTCGAGGAGAAGATGATTCCCTTCACACCGTGCTTCGGCATGAGTTCCAAGAGATTGAGCAGAGAAGTGATGTTGTTGCGGTAGTAGAGCAATGGTTTTTCAACGCTCTCTCCCACAGCCTTGCTGGCGGCGAAATGGATGATGCCTTCTATGTCGGGATATTTCTCAAACACTGCCTCAATGGCCTGCTTGTCGCAGATGTCAACCTTCTCGAAGGCAGGACGCACGCCTGTAATCTTCTCGATGCCGTCAACGACCTCTGCCTTGGAATTGGAAAGGTTGTCCACGATAACGACCTTGTAACCAGCCTGCTGCAGCTCCACGGTGGTGTGTGAACCGATGAAGCCGGTTCCGCCCGTTACCAAAATGGTTTGTTTCATAGCAATAATAAGTTTTGAATAATTGATTGTGTTTCTGCCTACAAATTTACAGCATTTATTTTGGACAAGCAAAGGAAAAGGGAAGAATTTGTCTTTCTTACGGATCATTGATAAAAACGAAGTGGCCCCGCATCCCTGCGAAGCCACCCCCAATGAAAAAAAATTTTTTATTCTGCACTATAAGTGTCCGATTAATTAAGTCCGAATACGGAGCGGAGTCCGCCTTCCAGACCGCTGAAGCCCATGAAGGCGAGCGCCAGGATGCCGGCTGTGACCAGCACAATCGCCATGCCACGCATACCCTTGGGGATGTTGACAAGCGACAACTGCTCGCGGATACCTGCGAACACTACCAAAGCCAAGGCGAAACCTATGGCGGTAGAGAACGCATAGACAATGCTCTCAAGCAGCGAGAAGTCTTTCTGGATGACGTTGATAGCCACGCCCAACACGGCGCAGTTGGTCGTAATCAGCGGCAGGAAAACGCCGAGCGCCTGATAGAGAGAGGGGGAAACCTTCTTCAGGATAATCTCCACCATCTGCACCAAGGCTGCAATGACGAGGATGAAAGCCAACGTCTGAAGATATTGCAGACCAAAGGGATCAAGCACAAACTTCTGTACAAGGAATGTCACGATAGTAGCCAGGGTGAGCACGAACGCTACGGCAGCACCCATACCCATGGCGGTGTCAACCTTCTTCGACACGCCGAGGAACGGACAGATGCCGAGGAACTGCGACAACACGATGTTGTTGACAAAGATTGCCGAGATAAATATCAGTATGTATTCCATAATGTTATGCTTTCTTTAATTTGTTGATGATAGCGATGAGGAATCCCAAAGTGAGGAATGCACCAGGAGGCAGGATGAACATCAGGATGTTGGTGGTCTCCGGGAGAAGGGTGATGCCGAACAGGCTGCCGGCACCGAGGATCTCACGCACACAACCCAACAGGGTCAGCGCCAGGGTAAAGCCCAAGCCGATGCCGATGCCGTCGAAGAGACTGGCAACAGGCGTGTTCTTGGCTGCGAAGCTCTCGGCACGGCCGAGAATGATACAGTTCACCACAATCAGCGGAATATAGATACCCAATGCCTGGTTGATGCTGTCGGGGGCATAGGCACTCATGAACATCTGAAGGATGGTCACGAAGGCTGCGATGACAACGATGAACACAGGGATGCGCACCATGTCGGGGGTAATCTTCTTGATACAGGAAATCACAAAGTTGGTACAAATCAACACTGCCATGGTTGCCAATCCCATGGAGAGACCATTGATGGCGCTGGTTGTTGTAGCCAAAGTAGGACACATACCAAGGAGCAACACGAAGGTTGGATTCTCCTTGACAATGCCATTCATCAATATTTTCATGTTACTCATAAGGCTTATCCTTTCTTTACTTTAGAGGCACCGCTCTGTCCGTCAACATGCTTCTTGCTATAGACAGCGTAAGCCTGGTTGATGGCCTTGAGGAAGGCACGACTGGTGATAGTACTTGCGGTGATGGCGTCGACAGCGTTGCCGCTCTTGTCGTCCTTGCTTACGTGCAGGTCGCCATCCTTAGGCGATTTGCCGATGATGCTGCCCTTGCCGTCTTTCTGGAACCATGTACCAGCCTTGGCACCGAGACCAGGAGTCTCGCTGTGCTGGAGAATGGTATAGCCGAGAATCGCGCCCTCGGGATCAAAGCCCACGAGCACCTTCAAGTCGCCACCAAAACCGCTGGTGGTGCTCTCCACGGCTGCGCCCAGTTCCTTGCCCTGCTTGTCGGTACACTTGTGGACAACAAACTCTACGGCCTTTCCGTCGATTGTCTCGGAAACATTCTCCGGGTCAGCCACCTGCAAATCTTCTGTTCCCATCACATTCTTGATACCGGCAGCGAGTGTCTGAGCCGCCTTTTCCTTGATAGGACCTTCCGTGAGGTTGTTGACAGCAGCGAGCACCGCACCCACTACGAGTGCGAAGCCAACCAGCACCAACACCATGTTCGTCAATGATGATTTCAATTTTTCCATTGCTGTCCTCCTATTATTTCTTAGCGGGCTTCTCACCGAAGCGCTTGGGTTTAACGTATGTATTGATGAGTGGTGTGAACGCATTCATAATCAGAATGGCGAACGACATACCCTCTGGATAGCTACCCCAGTTACGGATGATGATGGTCAGCAGACCAATGCATACACCATAGATAATCTGCCCCTTGTGGGTCATTGGCGAGGTGACATAGTCGGTGGCCATGAAAATGGCACCGAGCATCATACCTCCACTGAGAATCTCAGCTACAGGATTGGCGTATACAGGGTTGGCCACGTGCATCAAACCACTGAAGACGAAGGCGGTGACGAGGATGCTCACAGGAATGTGCCAAGTGATGACCTTCTTCCAGAGCATGTAGACCAAGCCCAACAACAGGGCGATGGCGCAAACCTCACCTGTGGTACCGGCACCGAAGGTGTTGCCTACGTTACCGAACAACATATCGAGAGAACTTGGCAACTTGTCGAGCACACTGGCGTCACCGGTCTTGATGGCGGTCTTCATCAGTGCAAGCGGAGTGGCACCTGTTGTGGCGTCGGCATAGCTCATCAACTGACCCTCGATAGGCCAAGAGGTCATTTGGGCAGGGAAGCTGACCAAAAGGAAGCAACGGCCTACCAAAGCGGGGTTGAACGGGTTGTTGCCCAGACCGCCGAAGGTCATCTTGCCCACACCGATGGCGAAGAGCGCACCGATGATGATAATCCAGAGAGGCAGGTTGCTGGGCAGGTTCATGCCGAGCAACAGACCTGTGATGATGGCACTTCCGTCCAGGATGGTCGGCTGCACCTTCAGAATGTATTTTGAGATTGCCCATTCAAAGAACAAGCAAGAAGCCACGGAGGTGAGCAGAACGACTGCTGAACCCAAGCCGAAGAAATACAACGAGGCGAGGATGGCGGGAACAAGGGCGATGACCACGCCATACATGTTCTTCTCCACTGTCTCATTGCCATGGGCATGTGGCGATAATGATACGATTAACTTTCCCATTTTTACTTTTTGTTTCTTGATTTGATGATACCCATCACCGCAGCTTTTCCGGCAAGGATGTTGTCGAGAATCGGACGGTGGGAAGGACAGGTGAACTGACATGAGCCACAAGAGATACAAGAGGTGACATCCTCTGACTCAAGACGCTCGTAGTCTTTCTTCACAGACAGGGTGGCAAGCAAATATGGCTCCAAGCCCATGGGGCATGCCTCCACACACTTGGCACAACGGATACAGGGCTGAACGGCCTTGCGGTGTGCGTCGGCGTCGGTGAGCACTGTGATGGAGTTGGTACCTTTGGTCACGGGAACGTCGAGGCTGATTACCGCCTTACCCATCATCGGACCACCAGCCAGCACCTTGTTGTCGCCCTCGGGCAGACCGCCACAGGCTTCAATCATCTGTGAGAACGGGGTT
>CAKPTK010000158.1 GCA_934190685.1 uncultured Prevotella sp. | reverse complement strand
GGTGATTCCGCCTGCGATTTTTTCGGACAACATATAAGAAAGGTGACCGTTCACCGCAATGTCCTTGGCTGAAAATTCTCCTGTTTGCTCATTGTTTTCCGTTGTCTCCCGCATAGAACCATAATTGATGAACTGTGCGCTGACCGCCCATGACAGCTTCTCCTTGACAATGCGGTTGAAGGTGGCGCTGAACACATTGACTCCAGACATATAGTTCATATAGTTGAATCCAATAGTCTTATCGCTCACAGAAGAGAGCAGGGCGGGGTTGGAGAAAACAAGCGACGGGTCGTCTTCTACCAAAGTCGCATTCTCACCACCGAGGGCGGCAGCATGGGCACTGGTCGGAAGTCGGAGAAAATTGTATGCTGTTTGGCTCTCTTGTGCCATGGCGACAAGGGAAAACAGGGCAGTCAAGAGCGTAAAAACAATTTTTTTCATCAATTTGTTCTAATTTATCCGCAAAGATACTGATTTTTCCAAATATCTTCATTAATTTTGTTGGTCAAATCCTCCTACATGGAACATACACCTTATATATAACGTATAAAAGGCAAGATTATTTTCAGAAGGATGGATTTTTAGGTTGCGAGTGCTCGCTCGTACCAATAAAAAACAAAAGGAAATGGAAATCAAGAAATTGCCTTCGGCAGACTTGGAAAAATATCGATTGACAGCATGGTTGACTGGACTCGTCATCGTGTTGGCGATTGTCTTCTTTGCCCTTGAATACACATCCTCTGACAATGCTTCTGATGATATGACGGACCAGATTGACGACATGGCACAAGACTTCGAGAGTATCCCTGCCCTTGAACAGAAAGACATGGTCGCCGCGGCACCGGCTGCAACCTCTTCCGCTGTCACGGAGAAAATCAATACGGTGAAGCAAGACAATATGATTGACAAGCTCAATGAGACCAAACTCAATGACGATGCCAACATCACGGGAGAGGGCGTGTCGAGCAGTGGTCTTGACAACAGTGATGCCAAGGACAAAAACGACGACACACAAGCCTTGTCTCCGTTGCCCGTGAAAGACCCTAACAATCCACTGAACTTCCGTGTCGTAGAGGAACTTCCTGACTTTCCCGGGGGCATGGTGGAATTCATGAAGTGGCTTCGTAACAATTTGAAATATCCCGTTATGGCCAAACAACAGAAGATTGAAGGTAAGGTCGTGGTGTCTTTCATTGTCAACAAAGACGGAACTACTGCCAATGCCAAAGTGGTGACCTCTGTAGACCCTCTGCTCGACCGTGAAGCCCTTCGTGTGGTGCGGATGCTTCCCAAATGGAAGCCTGGCACACAAAAAGGCAAACCATGCCAGACGATGATTTGCATCCCTATTGTATTCAAGTTATAAAAAATGATATTATGCTGACAGCTAAAGAAATCCTGAACGAGATTAATACGTTTATCAATCAGTTGCCTTATGACCGCCAACCTGCGAGCTTGTATGAGCCTATCAGGTACGTGCTTTCCATGGGAGGAAAACGCATCCGCCCCACGCTGATGCTTCTTGCCTACAATCTCTATAAAGAAGATCCGCAGAGCATCTTGATGCCTGCCTGTGCTTTGGAAACCTATCATAACTTCACGTTGCTGCATGACGATCTCATGGACAATGCCGACATGCGCCGTGGAATGATGACAGCCCATAAGAAATGGGGGGCCAATACGGCCATCCTTTCAGGGGATGCAATGCTTGTGCAGGCTTATGAACGCATGATACAAGTTCCTGCCGACAAAATCAAACCCGTGATGGATTTGTTCAACAACACTTCACTTGAAATTTGTGAAGGACAGCAGTTTGACATGGAGTTTGAAACTCGCACCGATGTGACAGAAGCGGAGTATATAGAGATGATACGTCTTAAGACAAGTGTGCTCTTGGCTTGTGCGCTGAAAATGGGGGCAATTCTTGCCGATGCACCGCAAGCCGATGCGGAAAATCTCTATCAGTTTGGCGAGAAGATAGGATTGGCTTTCCAACTACAGGATGATTACCTCGATGTCTATGGCGATCCCGAGGTCTTTGGCAAGGCTATCGGTGGCGATATCTTGTCCAATAAGAAAACCTATATGCTCATCAATGCCTGGAATATGGCGAATGCCGGGCAGAAAGCGGAGCTTGAGCATTGGATAACAGCGACAGAATTCGATTCCAAGGAGAAGATTGCCGCCGTGACAAAACTCTATGATGAAATAGGCATAGACCGATTGGCGGAGAACAAAATCAGTGAGTATTTTGAGGAAAGCCGTAAATATCTCGCTGCCATTTCTGTTGAGCCGAAGCGCAAGAAGGAACTGACGGCATTCACTGATGCCATGATGAAAAGGAAAAAGTAAGCGTATGCCCTATAGAAGACTGCCAAGAACTGACACAGCACGCCTCAAGACGCTGAAGACATTGCTTGACAATGATGGTATCTATACTGCGCGCAACCGATTCATAGACTGGAAGACGCTCAATCGTGCCCGGCCTCTCTATGACCGGCTGCTCACCGCATCGGAGCAATACAAGGTGTGTTACAATGCTCAGGTGAGGAATTCTTCGAAGATAGAAGTACTTCAAAAGCGTGCGACCATGTATGTGAGTCACTTTCTTCAAGTGCTCTTCATGACCGTGGATCGGGGCGAAATCCGTAGACAAGTGTTGGCGGTCTATGGCATGCCGGACGATGCCAAGACCCTGCCCAATCTCAATACGTTGGAAGGACTTTGTGAATGGGCGGAGAAGACTATAGCGGGAGAAAAACAACGCATCCGACAGGGCGGAAGGCCCATATACAATCCAACCATAGGCATGGTCGCCACACATTACGATATATTCCGTGAGGCATATCAGGCACAAAGGGTGTTGCAGGAACGTACAAACAAGGCATTGGAAGAAACCAAAGCCATCCGTCCGGAAGTAGACGAGGTGATACTTGATTTGTGGAATCAGATAGAGGCTCATTATGCCAACTTGCCGGCAGAGCAACGCTTTGTCGCAGCCACCAAATTGGGCGTGATTTATTATAATCGGAAAAACGAACATTATATTTTTACAAACGATGATTGATACCCATTCTCATATTGATGGACCCGAATTTGACGAAGACCGTGACGCAGTTGTGTCAAGGGCTCGTGAGGCGGGAGTTGAGAAGATTCTTGTACCTGCCATCGATCTCAAATCGTTGTCCACTGTGATGTCCACCGCTCGACGCTATGCGGGCTATGTCTATCCGATGATAGGCTTGCACCCGGAAGAGGTGAAGGCTGATTGGCGTGACGTGTTGGCTGAAATGAAAGACAGGTTGAACGCCAACTTGAAGCAGCAAGAGGAACCCCGATTCATTGCGGTTGGAGAGGTCGGATTGGACTACTATTGGAGTCGTGAGTTTGAGAAAGAGCAACTTGACGCCTTTGAGGAACAGGTGAAGTGGTCGATAACGACACGGCTTCCTTTGATGATACATTGTCGTAAGGGGCAAAATGAAATGGTGAAAATGCTTCGTTCCTATCGGGACGATTTGCCCGGAGGCGTATTCCATTGTTTTACGGGTAACTTGCATGAAGCGGAAGAACTTCTTGAGTTCCCTCGTTTCGTGTTGGGTATCGGTGGTGTGCTTACCTTCAAGAAGAGCAATCTTCCGTCAGTTCTTCCCCATATTCCTCTCGACCGTATTGTTCTTGAAACGGATTCTCCCTATATGGCTCCGGTGCCCCACCGTGGAAAACGAAACGAAAGCGCCTATGTGGAATTGGTGATGAAGCGAATGGCGGAATGCTATGGCGTGTCTTCGGAAGAGGTGGAAAAGCAGACCAATGCCAATGTGAAGCGCATTTTTCCGACCCTATTCACTTAAAGAATCCTAAAAGAAGAAGATTCTGTGCCGATTTATTCGTCCTTTTCAAATAAAAAGAATACCTTTGCACCGCATTTGAGATATAGTGCATAACATCCCCTTGGAAAGATGCTCGAGTGGTTGAAGAGGCACGCCTGGAAAGCGTGTATACCCCTAAAGGGTATCGGGGGTTCGAATCC
>CAKPTK010000157.1 GCA_934190685.1 uncultured Prevotella sp. | reverse complement strand
TGCTTACGTTTGCATTATCGTGTACCTGCTGATAATCAAGTAGGTAACAAATAAGAAATATCATCTTGCTATGTACCACGCTCTCGTTCAGATGGAAGGGCAAGCAAACGCTGCAAATCGATTTCCAAGGCGAGAGCGGACAGTTTGACGGTCACTGCACCGTCAACGGACACTCCTGTCTTGTGCAGTGGCAAAACGAGCACATCCTCATTCCGCGCAAACTGCTGCGCAAAGGAAAGAACGTAGTCGTGATGAACTTCGTGAGCGGAGACAAGTCGCTCAACCGCAACGACGACTATCTCTACACGCTCTTCGTGCCCGACCATGCCCGCTCGGTGTTCCCCTGTTTCGACCAGCCCGACTTGAAGGCACTCTTCCATGCCCGAATCCACGCACCGCAAGGATGGGAGACCTTGACCTCCGTGTCGACAGAGCGCATCCCCACCTATCTATTCTCGTTCGTCGCCGGAAAATACCAAAAGAAATGTGTGACCCGCAGCGGACGCACCCTCACCGCCCTCTATCGGGAGACCGACCCGAAAAAGGTGGCGCAACTCGACACGGTGTTCGACATCGCCGACCGTTCCATCCAGTGGTTTGAGCACTATACTGGCATCCATTATCCGTTCAGTTCCTACGGCTTCGTCGTGCTGCCCGGCTATCAGTTTGGCGGTATGGAGCATCCGGGTGCCATCCAGTTCACCGACCACGAGATTTTCCTCGGCGAGCACCCCACACCCGAAGAACTGCAGACAAGGCTGGAACTGGTGGCGCACGAAACCGCCCACTGCTGGTTTGGCGACGACGTGACAATGCGATGGTTTGACGACGTGTGGACGAAAGAAGTGTTCGCCAACTTCCTCGCCTCAAAGATAGCCAAGGAGGTGTATCCCGACGTGAACCACGACCTCAACTTCCTGCGCATGTACCAGACACGCGCGCGCTCCACCGACCGCACCCAAGGCACCCACCCCATCCAGCAGACGCTCGAGAACCTGAACAGCGCGGGTCTGCTCTACGGCAACATCATCTATGAGAAGGCGCCCGTGATGATGCGCAAACTGGAAGAGCAGATGGGCGAGCGAAGGTTTCAAGAAGGACTACAGGAATATCTCAACACCTACACCTACGGCAACGCCACCTGGGACGACCTGATCAACATCCTTGACCGCCATGCACCCGAAGCCCGCCTGAAGGATTTCAGCACAGCCTGGGTGAAGCAGAAAGGCATGCCAACCATCACGACCACATGGCAAGACGGACAACTTGTCGTCAGACAGCACGACCCCTATGGACGCCATCTGTGCTGGCAGCAGAAATTCACCGTCGACGCCTACTACCCGGACCGGATGAAGACCATCCCCGTGAACCTGCAGGACAGTGTGAAGACGATAAACCTGCCGGAACAGCCACTCCGCCTTGTGCCCAACGCCGACGGCTCGGGCTACGGACTCTTCCTGTTGGACGAGCAGACGGTGGACACCATGACTCCACAAGACGACCTGAAGCGCTTCGCCCTCGCCATGAACCTCTACGAGAACTGCCGTGCCCACCACCTCAGCGCCGACCGTTTCGCCACGCTGATGAACAAGTGGCTGGCTGAAGAGCGGAACGGCATGATTGGCGCGCAACTGGTCAACTACTGGGGCAGCGCTGTGGCAGATATGGCAGACAACGAACGCCACGCGCAGGAAGAACTGATGTGGGCACAATACCGCCACCACCCCATCGCCTCGGTGCGCCAGCGGTTGGTGCGCCAGCTCTACGCCTCCTGCACCTCCGCCGCCGTGGCAGACTCCTTATATAATATATGGAAAGGCCAGACTGACTCGCTGCTCTCGAAAAACGATTACACCCAAATGGCCTACCGTCTGGCACTACTCAAACCCACCCTGTGGCGGACGATTCTCGACACCCAGCGCAACCGCCTCTCCAACGGCGACGAACTGCGGAAGTTCGACTTCATCTCCCGTGCCTGCACCCCCGACACGTCAGCGCAACATTCCCTTTTCCGCTCCCTGCTGAAAGCGGAAAACCGCCGGATAGAACCCTGGACCGCCTCACTGCTCAGCCTGCTCAACGACCGCACCCGTGAACCGCTGAACAACCGCTACCTCAAGCCTGGACTCGACGCACTGCAGGAAGTGCAGCAGACAGGCGACATCTTCTTCCCCGGCAACTGGCTCTATGCCCTGCTCTATGGCCACCACAGTCCAGAGGCACGGTCGATTGTGCGCACGTTCATCCAAGCCCACCCCGACTATCCCGAAAAACTGATGAACAAGTTGAAGGAAAACGCCTACAACCTGTTGTCGGAATAAAACCCTTTCCCTTTCCCCAATCTCCATGTCCATTCCCCTGCAAGCAGCAGAGGAATGGACATTTTGTTATCTTTTCATCAATAAATGCAGAAAAACGGAGGAATAGTATTGAGTTTGTGATATTTTTATTATTTTTGCCGACGATTTAGATTGTTGTGCGCCTACAGCAGTCTTCCCGTCTGACGCTGACAGCGCGACGTACCCCCTCCGTATCGGGGCCACGAGCGACAGCGACCATGACGGAGACTGACAGACAGACGCACGCAACCATAAGTTTAAATCCCCGTTTGTTTCGGGGGCAATGATAACCCATAAAACGCAAAAGCGAATGAAAGTATTAAAGTTTGGCGGAACGTCCGTTGGTTCCGTGAAAAGTATTTTGAGTTTGAAACACATTGTCGAGGAAGAGGCAAAGAAGCAACCCATTGTTGTTGTGGTCAGTGCCCTCGGCGGAATCACCGACAAACTGTTGGGTACCGCACGACTCGCCCTCGAAGGTGATGAGCGATGGAAAGACGAGTTCGCCGCCATGGTAGACCGCCACCACAAGATGATCGACGCCATCATCACCGACAACCAAAAACGCGTGAACTTGTTCAACACTGTGGATGCCCTGCTCGAACAGCTGAAGAGCATCTATTTCGGCGTGTTCCTCATCCACGACCTGAGCGAGAAGACCCAGGACGCCATCGTCAGCTATGGCGAGCGCCTGAGTTCCAACATCGTCGCCACCCTCATCAAGGGTGCCAAATGGTACGACTCAAGAGACTTCATCAAAACTGAACACAAAAACGGGAAACGCGTGCTGGCCAGCGAAGTGACCAACGCGTTGGTGAAGAAAGCCTTTGAAGACCTGCCGCGCATATCGCTCGTACCGGGCTTCATCAGCAAAGACCTCACCTCTGGCGAGACGACCAACCTCGGACGCGGCGGCAGCGACTACACCGCAGCCATCATCGCCGCAGCCCTCGACGCCACGCAGCTCGAAATCTGGACCGATGTCGACGGCTTCATGACCGCCGACCCGAAGGTCATCAAGACCGCCTACACCATCGGCGAACTGAGCTATGTGGAGGCCATGGAACTATGCAACTTCGGCGCCAAGGTCATCTATCCGCCGACCATCTATCCCGTGTGCGTGAAGAACATTCCCATCCTGGTGAAGAACACCTTCAACCCCTCCTCACCGGGCACAACCATAAAAAACCATATCGAGAACGACCGCAAGCCCATCAAGGGTATCTCCAGCATCAGCGGCACCACCCTCATCACCGTAACCGGTCTGTCGATGGTGGGTGTGATCGGCGTGAACCGACGCATCTTCACCGCCTTGGCAGACAACGGCATCAGCGTGTTCCTCGTGTCACAGGCATCCTCGGAGAACTCCACCTCCATCGGTGTGAAAGACTCCGATGCCGACGAGGCTGTGAAAGTGCTCAACGCCGAGTTCGCCAAGGAGATTGAAACCGGCGCCATGTTCCCCATGCACGCCGAACAAGGACTCGCCTGTATCGCCATCGTGGGCGAGAACATGAAGCACACACCCGGCATCGCCGGCAAGCTCTTCGGCACTCTCGGACGAAGCGGCATCAGCGTCATCGCCTGCGCACAGGGAGCCTCGGAGACCAACATCTCGTTTGTTGTCGACGGGAAATCGCTCCGCAAGGCACTCAACGTGCTCCACGACTCGTTCTTCCTCTCTGAATACAAGGTGCTCAACCTCTTCATCTGCGGCGTGGGCACCGTGGGCGGAAAACTTATCGAACAGATACGCGACCAATATGAGACGCTCTTGGAGAAAAGCCGCCTCAAACTCAACGTGGTGGGCATCGCCAGCTCGCACAACGCCATCTTCTCC
>CAKPTK010000156.1 GCA_934190685.1 uncultured Prevotella sp. | reverse complement strand
CATTCATCGTTGGCTTTGAGGGCAGCGGCAAACTGCCCGTAGGAGAGCATTACGCCCTTGCTGTCACCTGTGGTTCCGCTCGTGTAGAGGATGTTGCAGAGATCATCGTTGTTGGCCTGCGACCAGAGCGTCTCCACCTCGGTCTGACGGGGCAGTCCTTCGCCCAATTTCAGAAAGTCGCTGAAATAGAGGGTGTGGGGGTCGTGGGTGCTGATGCGCACGCTACGGTCGTAGATGATGATGCGCTCCAACGACGGGCACAGGGCAAAAATGCGGTGGGCCTTGTCGTACTGTTCCTGCTCGCCGACGAAAAGGAAGCGGATGCCGGCATCGTGAATCATGTATTGTATCTGTTGTTCGCTGCTTGTGGCATAGAACGGAATAGAAATGCCCCGAACACCGAACGCACCGAAGTCTGTATAAAGATATTCCACGCAGTTTTGCGAGAATACGCCAATAGTCTCCTGTGGTTTCAGTCCCAAGTTGAGCAAAGCGTTGGACACCTCTTTCACCCGCTTGGAGAAATGATTCCACGAAATAGTTTTCCATGTTTCACTTCCAAAAGCCCTGTAGGTGAGTGCCGCACGCTGACCATACTTCTTCGCTTGCTCGTGAACGAGCACCGAAAGATGACATCTTGTTTGCATAATATTGCGATTAGTTCTTGCAAAAGTAGTGAAATAGTTTGAAAACGAGAAATAATTGCTGAATAATTATTACTTTTGTCTGCGATATGCAAAAAAACAAATATGTAAACGAAGCGGTCGACTTGTTGAGCCGGCTGATAGCCACTCCGTCGGTCAGTCGTGATGAGAGCGGAGCGGCGGACATCATGTATGAACACCTCTACGCTCTCGGACTGAATCCACGGCGCGAGGGCAACAATGTATGGGTGGATTCTGTGGATTTTGACACAACGCGTCCCACCCTTCTGCTCAATGCCCATATCGACACGGTGAAGCCCGTGAGTTCATGGACCCGAGATCCATTCTTGCCCACAGTCGAGGGCGACACGCTCTATGGACTGGGCAGCAATGATTGTGGGGGAGGCTTGGTGTCGCTGCTGCAGGTGTTCCGCATCCTCAGTCAGAAGCCACAACCCTACAACATAGTCTATCTGGCTTCATGTGAAGAGGAGGTGTCAGGTAAGGACGGCATTACTCGTGCCTTGCCTCTACTGCCGAAAATCGATGTGGCCATCGTTGGCGAACCGACGGGTATGCAGCCCGCTGTGGCGGAGAAGGGACTGATGGTACTGGATTTGGAAGCGCACGGCAAGTCGGGCCACGCCGCCCGCAACGAGGGTGTGAACGCCATCTATGAGGCATTGGACGACCTGATGTTCATCCGCGACTACAAATTCCCCGATGTCAGCGATTTCCTCGGACCGACCAAGATGCAGGTGACGGTCATCAATGCCGGCACGCAGCACAATGTGGTGCCCGACTCTTGTCGGATGGTTGTTGACGTGCGTACCAACGAACTTTACCAGAACGAAGATGTCTATGAGTTTCTTTGCGAGCGGCTGAAGAGCGATGTCCATGCGCGGTCTTTCCGCCTCCATTCCTCCCGTATGCCGCTTGACCATCCCTTGGTGAAGCGTTGCGTGAAGATGGGCATGAAGCCTTTCGGCTCGCCCACTTTGAGTGATCAGGCGCTGATGCCTTTCTTGTCGTTCAAACTTGGCCCAGGCGAGTCTTCACGCTCGCATTCCGCCGACGAGTTCATCCGCATCTCGGAGATTGCCCACGCCATCAGTACTTATGTGGATTTGCTCGACGGCACTGATATTTCTTATTGATTACTGTAGTAGACGCATCAAGCAATTTCAAGGAAAGGAACCTTGTTCTTTTTTCATTTTTCTCCTTCTTCCATAGCGGAGAGGAGACAAAACAAAAGCATCTTCACACGTCCTTATTGTTGAGGAAGATGTGAGGATGCTTTTCTGATTCTATTGAAAAATACTGTTCTCTTATTTCTCCTTATAGATGACAGGGTTGGCTCCAGAAGTGACTTTCAGAGCTTCGGGGTGCTCTTTGACAAAAGAGTCGATGTGGCGCACACGTTTCTCTGCCAAGATTTCGTCGACAGCAATCAAGATGCCCGTCTCCTCCACGTCGCCGAAACCATAGTTGATGGCTGTTCCGAAAAACTTCATGGTGGGGCTGAGGCTCATGTAGGCGTTGACGAGTGGCGGAATGTTGTAGCCTAATTTGCGAATTTCCCGGTTGAGGATTTTGTAATCTTCCTTGAAGTCTTCCTCGCAGAACAAAGCCTCCAATTCTTTCGGATCGGCTTCGATTTTCAACGGTTTCATCGGGATTATCAAGTTCTCCTCGTCGTTGAAATGTTTCTTCAGGAAATAGAGAATCATATCCCTACCCTTGCGTACATAGGACGGATACATCGTCATTTTGCCGAAGAAATATTTCACATTGGGATTGATGACAGTAAGTGCTCCCAATCCGTCCCAGAGATTGTCTAGGGCGAAAATAGACTTGGCACCTTTGCGGATACTTTGATATTCTAAAGATACGAACGACCGTCCTAATTCCACTGTCTGTGGCATGTATTCTTTCAGAAACTTGTCGGAGAAATGGAACATGTGGCTGGTTGCCAAAACAGGTTGACCCTTGTCGTCAAGTTCCCAATCTGTACCAAGCAAATAGCGGTAACCTCCGATAATGTCTTCTGCTTCGGGATTCCACACAATCAACTGTTTGTAGCAATTGTCCATTGTGTCAAACTCGTCAATGTCCATCGACTTTCCTGTTCCACCGCCGGCTGTACGGAAGGCAATCTCCCGCAGTCGTCCGATTTCTTTCATGACATTGGGCGCGTTGTGGGCAGTGACGACGTAAATCTCGTTATGACTCTTATTGGTCATTCGGAGACGCTTGTCTGGGGTGAGTTCGCTTTTCAGCAGTTCTCTACTGATCGGTTGGATAATCTCTTCTTCCATGTCAGATTGTTTGTTTATATGCTATAGTTCGTAAACTTTGTCTTCTACATATTGTGCCCATTCCTTGGGCGTCTTGCTCTTGTCGAATGTTTGCCAGGGAATAGGCTTGCCGAAGGCGATGCGGAAATCCTTCCCGATGTTCCTGTACATTTCGTCAACCAGAAAAATCATGGCTAGGTTGAAAGGCAGGAATTTGTCGCTGAATTTTGCGATACGATAGAACCTTTGGGAGTTTTTCCCGCTGAAGTGGATGGGCACGACATCGCGGTGGTATTCCACGCTTTTGGTGATGAATGTCTTGGTCCACGGAATGTCGTGAATAGACCCGTCTTCCCGCTTGCGGCTGTTGAGTCCGGCGGGAAACATGAGCATGTGGTTGTCGCTTTGAAATCCCGCTTCGACCATCCGTGGAAAGTCACGGTTTTGCTTCCCCGTCTTGTTTATGCCGATGCATACAGGCTTGAGCCCGGGCAGATTGAGCAGCAAGTCGTTGACCAAATACCGAAATTTTCCATCGTAATGTTTGCCGATGATGGCTCCTAAGGCCACACCGTCTTGTCCACCCAAAGGGTGGTTGGATACAAAAGTGTAAAGCTTTCCGTCGTTTTTGTCGGGCAAGTTTTCCACGCCTTCAAGCCGTATGTTCATCTTCAGATAGCGCACACACTCCTCAAGCCATTCCACACCGTACTGGTCGCGGTGTTCCCAGAGAAATTGGTTTACTTGGCTTTCGTGGATGATGCGTTTGAGCCAAGACACTAAAAAGCGGGGGACAAATTTCGCTTTTGTTCCCATCTTGCTTTTTAAAATGTTTTCGATGTCTATCGTTTTCTCTATATCCCTCATTCTTGATTGGCGTTTTCCAAAATGTCATGCAAAAATAACATAACTTTTTAAGATACGAGTCTTTTTTGCCGAAAAATAAATTAAAAACACAAAATATTGACACGATTGAAAACCAAATGTGTCATTCTTGACTTTTTTAGGTGTCCATCTATCTATCGAATTGTTTGGAATATTCAGAACTCTCAAGACTCCAAGGACGTGTGAAAACGTCATTTTTCATGTGTTTGTGTATTTTTGTGGGGAAAAGTGGGGTAGTGTGGGGATTTTTGTGTATCTTTGACCCCAAAATCTTATATTAAGAGGTACGGATGCGTTTTATAGGCACGATAGAAGCAAAAACAGACGCCAAGGGAAGGGCTTTTCTTCCTTCGGCTTTCCGCAAGATGATACAGTCG
>CAKPTK010000155.1 GCA_934190685.1 uncultured Prevotella sp. | reverse complement strand
TGGTCATCACATAGACACCGGGTGTTGTGGCGCTGCTCTGCTGACCGATGCCGCCGGAGAGTTTGTTGTCCTCAGCCTTCACGGCGTCGTTGTTCACCATCACGCTGCCTTGGAGAATGCGAAGGCCGCCCGTGATGAGGTTCTCGTTACCTGTGATGCGGTAGGTGCCGGTGCCTTCCTTGACCAGTCCCACCTTGACAGACAGGTTGGTGCCTTTGAAGGGAATAATGCGTCCGGCGAGCGTTCCGTCCGTGTTGTCATTACCCACCATATAGTAGCCGTCATTGCCATCCTTGTCTTTCAGATAGCCATAGAGAATACTGCCGTCTTCGGTGTCGAGATGGGCGATGCGGAGTCCGCGTTTTCCGTTTTCACACGCCATGGCAGCGCCATCGTGGAGGACAACCTTTGCTGCGGCGAGGCTGGCGTTGATGTTTCCGTCCGCCGCATTCTGTGCGGCATTGTCAGGAGCGAAAGTCTTGCCCGACTGCCAAACCAATCCGTAGAATCCGGCACCCTGTTCCACCTCTTTGTATGGATAGATGTTGAGTGTACCTTTAAATTGTCCCATGTCAGGATGGTAAACTTTTGAAGACTTGTTGCCCAAGTAGGTACGTTCGCCGCCAGCATAGAGGTTGATGGTGCCGTTGCCCACCACCTTGCTGTTCCAATAGGTGTAGCGGGATGTGCGTATGTCGAGATGCTTGCCTTCGGTGGCAAGAATTGGCGTTTCATAGACAGTGTAGTCATTGGATGTATTCTTTTTGCAGATGTCAAGCAAGTTATCGTCTGCCACCATCCATCCGTCGTATTCGCCTTTCAGTTCCACATTGTCGATATAGTAGTCGGCATTGGGGTTATGGATGCCGAAGTGCAGTTGGGTCTCGTCGTCGCTGGCGGTCGACACCTTGCCGAGCGTATAGCTCAAGTGTTGCCACTTGTTCTTGTCCCCCTTATAGGGATATTCATTGTCTTGATACAGTTTGTCCTTGCCGAGATAGGCGTGGAACTGTGCCCATGATGCATCGTCGGCATCGGTGCGGTAGAAATCGAAGGTGAGGTATTTCTTCTTGTCGGTAAGCAAATGGCCGGCAAGTTCTTGAGGAAGGGTGAGGGTGGGGAAGGTGCCCCACTGTTTGGCTGTCACATGGAGAACTTTGTTGTTGGCGTTGGTCGGATCCACCACTACCTCTGCGGTAGAGGAGGTGACTACACCCTGGTCTATGTTCCACATGGTGAACTTCTGTCCAATCTCGCAGTCTTCAAAATCAAAGACTTGCGCTTGTGTGGGAGCTGCCGCCAAAAGTAGGCAGGCTGAAATGCAAGCCGCTCTCCACTTGTCTTTTTCGATGTACATATGATTTTGTTTTTGTAGGTTTTGGTTTTAAGATATGCAAAAGTAATACTTTCATTTGTAATTGAAAAGAAATAGGATGAATTTCAGTCTAAAAAGTGACAAATAGGGCGGCATGGATAAAAGAAAGTCAGGAGTCAATGGATCTATTTGTCTATTGGCTCCTGACTGATAGTATCTGTGGAAAGGTTAACCCCAAACTTTCTTGGCAATCTTCTGTACCAAGTCAACTTTTGCCCATTGTTCCTCTTCCGTGAGCTTGTTGCCAATCTCACAAGAGGCAAATCCACATTGTGGACTGAGGTAGAGACGGTCGAGCGGAACATATTTGGCGGCTTCGTGGATGCGGACAATCACGCTGTCCTCGTCTTCAAGCACGGGAGATTTCGTGGTGATGAGGCCGAGCACCACTTTCTTGTCGCCGGGCAGATATTTCAGCGGCTCGAATGTGCCGGAGCGTTCATCATCGTACTCCAGGTAGAAAGCGCTGACATTCTCTTTGGCAAAGAGATAGGGCGCCACAGAATCGTAGGCGCCTTTGGTGGCATAGCAGGAGTGGTAGTTGCCACGGCACACATGGGTGTTGATGACCAAATCCTCGGGTTTGTCCTCAATAGCGAGGTTGTTCACTTTCAGATATTGCAGTGCCTCGTGCTCCAAGGTGAATCCGGAACCAGCCATGCTCTTCCAGAAATCATCGTCGACAATCATTCCCCAGGTGCAGTCGTCGAGCTGAATGGTGCGGCATCCTGCTGCGTAGATTTCTTTGAAGAATGTCTGGTAGGCCTTGGCGATGTCGTGGATGAGGTCTTCTGTGTTGGGATAGAATTGACGGGTGTTCTTGGTGTTGTCTCCACGGAACAGTTCGGCCAGGAACTGGGCTGGTGCAGGAATGGTCTGCTTGGCGATGATGCCGTCTTCCTCAAACTGCTTGACGAATTGGAAATCCTTGATGAAAGGATGGTTCTCGCCGGAGATTTTCCCTGTAAGTTTCAATGAACCCTTGGTGGTCTCCTCGCCATGGAACTGGTAACCGTGGTCCAACTCGATGTGTTCCACACCGTTGAATCCCCACATGAAGTCAAGATGCCAATAGCTTCGGCGGAACTCTCCGTCGGTGATGACTTGCAGTCCGTGGGCTTTCTGTTTGCTGATGAGTTTGCTGATGAGCTTGTCCTCAATGGCATGCAACTGGGTGGCATCGATGTCGCCGTTGGCAAACTTGGCTCTCGCAGCCTTTAGTTCGGCTGGACGGAGGAAACTGCCTACGATGTCTGCTCTGAATGGAGCATGGATATAGTTGTTCTGTATGTTCTGACTCATGATGTTTGTTCTTTTTTATTTATGAAACATAGTGTTGTTGTGCAATTGCAGTTGCAAAGGTAAGGAAGAAACATTTACCTGCAAAATATTCCTGTAAATATGGAAATATTTACTATCTTTGCCATAAGTTTCTCTCTATACTCAGAATATTATTCTGTTAGAAAACTAAAATAAAGAACTATGGCAACTCAAGAAAAACTCGATGACATCGATATCAAGATACTGCGCTTGCTGCAGCAAAACTCCCGATTGACGGTGAAAGAACTCGCGGAAAGGGTGCATCTGACGCCCACACCTACTTTCGAGCGTCAGAAGCGGTTGGAAAGAGATGGGTATATCAAACGGTATTCGGCTGTGGTGGACCATCACAAGTTGGGACACCATGTCATTGTGCTGTGCAACATCCGCTTGAAACAGCACACACATAAACTGATTCAGCAGTTTATGGACATTGTACAGGACATAGACCAAATCACGGAATGCTATAACACGACCGGTGACTACGATTTCCAAATCAAGGTTTATGCCCACGACATGAAGGACTATCAAGACTTCATGCTCAATACCTTGGGCAACATCGACTGCATCGGCAGTCTGCATAGTATCATCGTCATCGGTGAAATCAAAGACTCACACTGCATTCCTGTGAGCAAGTTTTTGAAGAGGGAATAATACGATGGGCTATTCTCCAACAATATGCGGAGGGAACTCACATGCACGGTTTGTATGCTGCTAACATCTTTCTGATTTCTTTGGCACGTTCCGTGCTCAAAGGTGGTACGCCTTCCAGCGGATAACGAATGTTGAGTTGGGCATATTTGGCAGTTCCGAGCGTATGATAGGGGAGTATTTCTATCTTCTTGACGACACTGTATTTTGCCACATGCTCACCCAATCGGTGAAGCCATTCATCGTTGTCTGTCAGTCCGGGAACGACAACATGGCGTATCCATGTGTCGATGCCACGAGCTTGCAACTCGTCAAGGAAACGTAGGTTGTTGGTTTGGGGATGTCCTGTGAGCCGAGGGTAAAGGACAGGGTCCATGGTCTTGATGTCGAGCAGAACGAGATCCGTGTGGTCGAGCGAAGCAAGGACGCGGGAAGAGCAGTAGGCACCACTGGTGTCGAGCGTTGTGTGTAGTCCCTCTTCGTGGCAGAGACGGAAAAACTCTCCCACAAACTCAGCCTGCATCAAAGGTTCACCGCCTGATACCGTGACACCGCCGCTCTTGATGAAACTGCGGTAGCGGATTACCTCCTGCACCAGCTCGTCCGGTGTCAATTCGTATTGGCAGTCGTCTTGTGGATTCCAAGTGTCGGGATTGTGGCAGAACTGGCAGCGCAAGGGACATCCCTGCATGAATACGACGAAGCGGATGCCCGGTCCGTCAACGGTGCCGAAAGATTCAAAAGAATGGATTCTTCCCTTCATAGTTGTGGATGAGGTGGAAAATAGAAAGAGTCTGTGGATTGATAAAAGAGAGAGGGCGCAATTGCACGCCCTCTCTTTTCATATGCGTAAGTAGGTGTTACATACCTTGGTTGATGGTACGCGAAAGTACATCGAACTGTTGTTCGCGTGTAAGCTTTACGAAGTTCACCGCATAAC
>CAKPTK010000154.1 GCA_934190685.1 uncultured Prevotella sp. | reverse complement strand
GAGCTGTCCGACACAAACAAGGACTTGTTGCGCCGACTGAGCGAGGTGGCTCCCGGCACTTTCCAACACTCGATTACGGTAGGAAACCTTGCCGCTGAGATTGCCAACAAGATTGGAGCGAAAAGTCTCCTTGTACGTACTGGCGCCTTGTATCATGATATCGGGAAGATGGTGAATCCCGTATTTTTCACCGAGAACCAAGCTGGTGTGAACCCACACGACAATATGTCGTATACCGAAAGTGCACAGATTGTCATCAGCCATGTGACAGAAGGTCTGAAACTTGCAGAGAAATACAACTTGCCCACAGTCATCAAGAACTTCATCCTCACTCACCACGGAAAAGGCATGACAAAGTTCTTCTACATCTCCTATGTGAACGAGCATCCCGACGAGCCTGTGGACAAAAGTTTGTTCACCTACCCGGGGCCCAACCCTTTCACACGCGAGCAAGCCCTCCTGATGATGGCTGATACCGTGGAAGCCGCCTCCCGTTCTCTCCATGTCTACACGGAGCAAAGCATCAGCGAACTGGTCAACCGGCTCATCGACGGACAAGTGGCTGACGGATTTTTCACGGAGTGTCCGATCACGTTCCGCGACATCGCCATCGCCAAACAGACGCTCATCGAGCGTCTGAAAGCTATCTATCACACCCGCATCTCCTACCCCAAGATGAACACGACAAAGGAAACGCAGAACAAAACCGTGTAACTATAGAACAATTTCTCTGCACACAAAACAGCCTGTTTGTGCAAGTTTAGGACCCTTTTCTTGCACAAACAGGCGTTTTTGTGCGGTAATTATTCTAAGATTTGTTAATAGCTATTAAATCATTAAGCATTATAAAGGAAAAACAGAACAATTCAAATACCTTTGCAACCAATTTTTCAAAGTATTTAGAATGAATAAGTTAAAATTAGCCATTTTGGCGCTCTTTGCATGTAGTAACACTGCCGTGTGGGCAGGAGGTTTACTCACCAACACCAACCAGAACGTTGCGTTCAACCGCATGATGAGCCGTGAGGCTTCTATTGGCATCGATGGTGTTTATTATAATCCAGCCGGTGTAGCTTTCATGAAAGAGGGACACCACCTCTCCCTCAACTGGCAGTTGGCCTACCAGACACGTAACATTGAGAACGGTTACGTTTTGTTTAATAACAATGTAAACAATCCTACAACTCCCCGTTACATCAAGGGAAAAGCTTTCGCCCCAGTCATCCCTTCACTTCAATATGCCTACAACAAAGGCAAATGGTCGTTTCAAGCAAACTTCGCCCTCACAGGTGGCGGAGGCAAGTGTACTTTCGACAATGGCCTGGGCTCTTTTGAGAAGATTGTGGCTGAGACTGCCATGGGTGCGTGCCAATTAGCTGGAGGCGTGGACCAAGTGGCGGCGGCTGTGGGACAGAATTTGGGTATCAACGCACTCCAACGTCCACTATTCTCTTCCGACCAAATGTTTGGGAGCAAGGGAAGCTATAGCTATGAGAGCTACATGCATGGTCGTCAATATTACTATGGCTTGTCTATTGGTGCCGCATACAAAGTAAGCAACAACTTCAGCGCATTCGCTGGTTTGCGCACCGTGTATGCTTCCTGCAACTATTATGGATATGTAGAGAATATCAAGGTGGGCAATGTGCCTCTTTACCAAGTGCTCGACCCCTCAAGAACTGAAGCGGGTAATATCGAATTGAGTTGCGACCAGAGCGGACTTGGATTCACCCCAATTATCGGTATAGACTTCAAGACTGGCAAGTGGAATTTCTCTGCCAAATATGAGTTCAAGACCCGTATGCGCTTGAAGAACAAGTCGGTCAACCAAATACCGAGTATCGGTAATTTGGGCGACAACTTAAAGAATGTCTATACCAAAAAGTTGGGTCTTTCCGACCAAGTGGCAGACGCTATCATTGACAACCCCGCCATCTCCGGCAAGTTTGACGAGAATGGCAACTTGATACAAGGTGGCGCCATGCAAAAGCTCAAGCAACAATTCGACACCAAAATCGACGGTGCCATTGGCGAATACGAGGATGGCAAGAAGATAGCCAACGACATCCCTGCTTATCTGACACTCGGTGCAGGCTATCGTCCTATAGACGCTCTCCGCATCAACGTAGGTTTCCATTGGTTTGACGATACACACGCCACTTCATACAATCACCGCAACAAGAAGCTCGACCGCGGAACTTTGGAGTATAACGCAGGTATAGAATACGATCTCAACAAGAAGTTGACTGTAAGTACCGGTTGGCAATGCACCAGCTATGGGTTGCCCAAAGAGGACGCTGAGACGCCCGCAAGCGCAAGATATATGGACGACAAGTCATTTGTCACAAGCTCCAACTCTGTTGCCATCGGTGGTGTTTATCACATCAACAAGAAAATGGACTTGAACTTGGCCTACTTCCACACCTTCTATTCTCATAAGAAGACAACAGAACGTGTACAATTGAGCGAAGAGAAAAGCATAGACTATACTTCCGACTTCACCCGCAACAACAACGTTTTCGCTGTAGGATTGGACATAAATTTCTAAAAATAAGATTTTCATAACTGCATGGGGGTCATTCGCTGTCATGGCGAATGACCCTCACTTTGTTTTCGGAAGTCGGTCTACCGGCAAAGATTCTGTGGGAAGTTTCTTCCTTCTACGATTCCAAAACCACCTTGGCTCATCCGGCAGCAAATCATCAATATGCCATTTCACCACGGTGAAAATCTAATTAGTCCGCCATTAACGATCCGTTAGTGTGCCATTAACGACTCGTTAGTGTGCCATTAGCACCCCGTTAGTGGCACACTAACAGATGGCTACTCGGGATCCACATCATAATACATCACCAAAGCGCCATAACGTGAATCCTTGAGCATATCGGTCTGCGCCCTGCGAAGATATTGCTTGGCAAGGTTCAAGTCCAATCCGTTCTCCAACTTCAGCATCACCTTTCTGATGTTCATCGTCATCACTTTAGCCACAGATGGTTTGTCGGGACCAAGCACACGCAAGCCAAACCATTGACGCAAGCGACTTGCCAATTCTATGCCCGCGGTTTCCACCACGTTTTCATGGCGATGTTTCAAATAGACATAGACTAAGTGATAGAAGGGCGGATAGTGGAAAGCACGGCGCTCTTCCAGCAAGTCTTGGTAGAAGGCGCCATAGTCATTGTGTACCACCTGTCGTATCACAGGCAGTTCCGGACTGCGCGTTTGGAGGATGACCAAGCCTCGCTTGCCTTTCCGTCCAGCACGGCCACTCACTTGTGACATCATCATGAAAGCATGTTCATAAGCGCGGAAATCAGGGAAATTGAGCATCGTGTCGGCATTCAAGATACCCACCACCCTCACCTTGTCAAAGTCAAGTCCCTTGCTGATCATCTGAGTACCTATCAGCAGATTGGTTCGGCCGGCAGAAAAGTCCTCGATGATCCGTTCATATGCCGAACGGGTACGGGTCGTGTCGAGATCCATTCGGGCAACACGCGCCTCGGGAAAGAGTTCGCGGATTTGTTCTTCAATTTTTTCCGTTCCATAGCCACGACCTTGCAATTCAGTACTGCCACAATTCGGACATACCTGAGGGATGGGATAGGTATATCCACAATAGTGACAAGAGAGCTGATGGGCTGTGCGGTGAAGCGTCAGACTCACGTCACAGTTTTTGCACTTGGGTACCCATCCGCAGACTCTACATTCTATCATGGGCGCAAAGCCACGACGGTTTTGGAAAAGTATCACTTGCTCTTCCCCTTCCAACGCCTCCCGGACAGACTTCAAGAGAGGAAGAGAAAAAGGACCGTTCATCAACTTCCGCCGACGCATATCCTGGATATCCACAACTTGTATCTCTGGCAGTTGAATGTCCTTGTATCGAGTGGTCATCCTGACCAATCCATACTTGCCATTCTGCGTGTTATAATAGGTTTCCATTGACGGGGTTGCCGTTCCGAGCAACGTCTTGGCTCCCAGCATTCGCGCCAAGACGATGGCGGCGGACCGTGCGTGGTAGCGGGGAGCAGGATCTTGCTGCTTATAGGAGGTTTCATGTTCCTCGTCAACAATCACCAAACCAAGTCTTTGGAACGGGAGAAAGAGAGAAGAACGGGCGCCGAGAATGATATCATAGGGTTCGTCGGAAGTTTGTTTGATCCACAACTCTGCCCGTTCGGCATCGCTATACTTGCTGTGGTAAATGGCCATTCTACTGCCGAAGACACGCTGCAAGCGGGTCGTGATTTGCACAGTCAAGGCGATTTCAGGCAAGAGATAGAGCACTTGTTTGTGCTCCAGCAAAGCCTGCTCTATGAGATGTATGTAGACTTCCGTCTTGCCACTTGACGTGACAC
>CAKPTK010000153.1 GCA_934190685.1 uncultured Prevotella sp. | reverse complement strand
AGACAAAGCTGTGCGTCTTCCTCGTTGCCAATGCAAACGTCTACATATTTCATAAGAGGCTTCATGATGCTCTGAGCCTTCTCAGAAGTCCAAAGTTTCTTACGGAAGTTGAGGTCGCAGCTTACAGTCACGCCATGACGCTTAGCAGCCTCACAAGCGAGCTTGGTCAATTCAGCAGCCTTGTCGCTGATAGCGGGAGTGATGCCGCTCCAGTGGAACCACTGTGCGCCTTCCATGATAGCGTCGAAATCGAAGTCAGAAGCATCAGCCTCTGCGATAGCGCTGTTGGCACGGTCATAAACGACCTTTGAAGGACGCATAGAAGCGCCAGACTCGAGGAAATAGATACCCAAACGATCACCGCCACGAGCGATGAAGTCTGTATGTACACCAAACTTTCTGAGAGCGTTCACTGCGCACTGACCGATTTCGTGTGTAGGAACTTTAGAAACGAAGTATGCATCGTGACCATAGTTAGCGCAGCTTACAGCTACGTTAGCCTCGCCACCACCATAACATACGTCAAAAACTTCACTCTGAACAAATCTCTTCTGACCAGGAGAAGAAAGGCGGAGCATAATCTCGCCCATTGTAACAACTTTAGCCATTCTTGATAATTTTTTGTTGCTTATAGATTAATCTATTTATTGTTTGCGAGCACAAAAATAGTACAATTTTCTTTAATACCGAAACAAAAAGCGGAAAATTTAGTGTTTCCACCAAAATAATCCATTGTGTGTTCGCACAATTCAACCTTTTTGAGTATTTTTGCACAAAAATATATCAATATAACGTATCAACAAGCATGTCACAAAAAATACGCATCAAAGATATAGCGGAGAAAGCCGGCGTTTCCGTGGGCACCGTCGACCGCATCCTGCACCAGCGTCCCAACGTATCGCAGTCTGCCAGAGAAAAGGTGGAAAAGGTGTTGCAGGAAATCAACTATCAGCCAAATGTTTATGCCAGCGCGTTGGCCTACAATAAATCCTATACCTTTTATTGTATCATTCCAAAGCATGAGTCAGAAGCTTACTGGGACGAGGTGGAGGAAGGTGCAATGAAGGCTTGTGAAGTCAGCAGGGACTTCCACATCGATGTGAAGATGATGTACTACAAGCGTTTCCACAATGACACTTTCGAAGAACAATACACAAAATGTCTGGAGATGAACCCTGACGGTGTAGTCATCGTTCCAAGCGACATTGAGGCTACACGCAAGTTCACTGACATCATGCACGACCGTGACATTCCGTTTGTCATGCTGGACTCATACATGCCCGACCTTCATCCGCTCGCATTCTACGGACAAGACTCTTTCTGCAGTGGCTATTTTGCCGCGAAGATGCTCATGCTCGTGGCTTTCAAAGAGAAAGAAATCATGCTCATGAAGCAGATGAAAGACGGCAAGGTGGCAAGCAAACAGCAAGACAATAGAGAGGTGGGCTTCCGCCACTACATGCACGACCACTTCCCCGAGGTGAAGATCACCGAGTTGGACCTGCCTCTTGAGGGAACCAAGAAAGAGTATGACCACATCATGGAGGACTATTTCTCCCGCAATCCCCAAATCCACCATTGCGTGACACTCAACTCCAAAGCCCACATTGTGGGAGACTTCCTGCTCCGCACCAATCGGAGAAACGTGCAAATCATGGGCTATGACGTGATGGAGAAGAATGCGGAGTGCCTGCGAGAGGGAAGCATCTCGTTCCTCATCGCACAGCACGCCTACATGCAAGGTTACTATTGCGTCGAGGCGCTCTTCCGAGCTATCGTGCTAAAAAAGAAAGTTACACCTATTAATTATATGCCTATCGAACTCCTCACCAAGGAGAACCTGGCATTCTACCGTAGGACACAAATTTAATCCAAGCTACAATATGAACAAATCATCATTCATCAAAATCAACCCTGCAGACTCAGTGGTTGTGTGTCTTCGTCCTTTCAAAAAAGGCGAGACTATCGAAGTGGACGGCAAGAAAATCACCTTGCTTCAGGACACTTCTGCCGGACACAAGGTGCTCATCGACGACGCTCCTGAGGGTAAAAATATCATCAAATACGGCTACCCTATCGGTCATGCCAAGAAAGACCTCAAGTCGGGAGAATGGGTGAACGAGAACAATCTCAAGACCAACCTCGCCGGCACGCTCACTTACACATACAATCCTGTTGACGAACAACTTAACATCAAAAACGACAACAGAACCTTCAACGGATATGTGCGCAAGAACGGTGAAGTGGGCATCCGCAACGAAGTGTGGATTGTTCCTACTGTCGGTTGTGTGAACGGTATCGCCGAGCGACTGGCAAAGCGCTTGCGTAAAGAAACCGGATGCGAAGGTGTTGACTCCATCTATGCTTGGCACCACAACTATGGCTGCTCACAGCTTAGCGGCGACCACGAAAACACCCGCAAGGTGCTCCGCGACATTGTGCTCCATCCCAATGCTGGAGCAGTGCTCGTGCTGGGTCTCGGCTGCGAGAACAACCAACCGGAAAAGTTCGAGGAACTCTTGGGCGACTATGACAAGGACCGCATCAAGTTCATGGTGGCACAGAAAGTGGAAGGCGACGAGATGGAGGAAGGCATGCGCATCCTCACCGACCTCTACAACAAAGCCAAGGAAGACAAGCGCACGGCTTGCCCATTGAGCAAACTGCGTGTTGGTCTGAAGTGCGGTGGATCTGACGGATTCAGCGGAATCACCGCCAACCCTCTCGTAGGCGAGCTTTCCGACTATATCGTAGCCCAGGGAGGCACAAGCGTGCTCACTGAGGTGCCCGAGATGTTCGGCGCCGAAACAATCTTGATGAACCGCTGCAAGACCAAAGAACTCTTCGACCAGACAGTGTCTCTCATCAACAATTTCAAGGAATACTTCCTCAGCCACGGCGAGCCTGTGGGCGAGAATCCTTCTCCAGGCAACAAGGCTGGTGGCATTTCCACCCTTGAAGACAAGGCATTGGGCTGCACACAGAAATGCGGCCGCGCCCCTGTGAGCGGTGTACTTGAATATGGCGACCGCCTGCAAACAGAGGGACTGAACCTTCTCTCTGCTCCCGGCAACGACCTGGTCGCTTCCACCGCTTTGGCTTCCGCAGGTTGCCAAATCGTGCTCTTCACCACAGGCCGTGGCACGCCATTCGGCACCTTCGTACCCACTATGAAGATTTCCACCAACAGCAATCTCTACAAGAACAAGCACAACTGGATTGACTTCAATGCCGGTGAACTGGTAGAAGGCACAGACATGAAAAACCTGGTGCCAAAGTTTGTAGACAAGATCATCGCTGTCGCCAACGGCGAGCACACCCGCAACGAGGAGAATGACTATCGCGAGATTGCCATCTTCAAGAATGGTGTGACCCTCTAAAAAAACAAAAAGATTAACAAACGCTTCATATTGGCGGGCTCCACCATCACAGAGTCCGCCAATATTTTTAACATCATCTACGAATGAAAGGATTGAAAGCCCTCAGCCCCCTTCTCTTGTTCGTGGTCCTGTATCTGGCCACGTCTATCATCGCCGGCGACTTCTACAAGGTGCCCATCACGGTGGCGTTCTTGCTGTCAAGCATCTTCGGTGTGGCGATGCCCAACCAACTTCCGCTCAAGCAGCGCATCGAGACATACAGCCGCGGGGCGGGCACAGGCGACCTGATGCTCATGTTGTGGATATTCATCCTTGCAGGAGCTTTCGCCGCCTCCGCCAAACAAATGGGAAGTATCGACGCCACGGTCAACCTGACGCTCCATATTCTCCCGTCCGACATGTTGCTGCCCGGACTGTTCCTGGCTGCTTGCTTCATCTCGTTGAGCATTGGAACAAGCGTGGGGACCATCGTGGCATTGACTCCAATCGCCGTCGGACTGGCACACACCACCGGAGCCAACGTGGCCATGCTGACCGCCGTTGTGGTGGGAGGCTCTTTCTTTGGCGACAACCTTTCCTTCATTTCCGACACAACCGTTGTAGCCACCTCCACACAGGGCTGCAAAATGAGCGACAAGTTCAGAGTCAACTGTTTCATTGCGGTCCCTGCCGCCCTCATCGTCCTTGTCATCTATATCTGCACAGCCACAGCCATACAAACTCCCCCACATGTACCTCATGTGGAATATCTGAAAGTCATCCCCTATATAGCCGTTCTCGTCATCGCCGTATTGGGCGTCAACGTGATGGCTGTCCTCACATTGGGATTGGCGCTCACCGGCATCATCGGCATAGCCGACGGCACCTACGACCTCTATTCTTGGTTTGGCGCCATGGGCAGCGGTATTCTCGGCATGAGCGAGCTGATCATCATCACCATGATGGCAGGAGGTTTGCTCGAGATTGTCCGCATGAACGGCGGCATCGACTGCATCATCTCCCTCCTCACCCGCCATATCCACGGAAAACGCGGCGCAGAGGCTGCCATTGGCGCCCTCGTAGCCCTGGTCGATATTTGCACGGCCAACAACACGGTAGCCATCATCACGGTGGGAAAAATCGCGAAACAAATCGGCGACCGTTTCGGTATAGACAACCGCAAGTGTGCGTCTCTGCTCGACACATTCTCCTGCTGCATGCAGGGCATCATCCCTT
>CAKPTK010000152.1 GCA_934190685.1 uncultured Prevotella sp. | reverse complement strand
TTCCAACTGTCTGCTGTCCACGACGCTCACCGAATATGGGAGGAGATTGCGGCTTGTCGCATGATTGCTGCCAGTCACCACCACCTCGTCAAGCTTTTTCTCACTTGGAGTTTGGGCATAAGTGCCCCCTGCTTGCCCTACTGTAAGAAGAAGACAAGCTAGTGTTTTCGCATTAAGATTCATAGAATGAATAAAAAATTTATCCGATATTTTTCCTCCCCATACAGAAGTTCTCATCTGTATGGGAAGGAAAGAAATGTTTATTGTTTATTTCACCATTATCAATTTATATTTCTTGCTGCCCAGCCCTATCTTCTCTGCATAGTCGGTGATATAAGTTCCGTGCTGACGATTGATGCGCTCGATAAGCGGTTTCTCGTCATCACCGGGCTTGCCCTTGTGCGTGAACACGAGGTCGAGACAAGCCTGGTCGAGGGCTACTGGATCAGTGGAAGCCAAGATGCCCATGTCCTTGAGCTTCGGATCGGCAGGATGACTGTCACAATCGCAATCCACACTCATGTTGTTCATCACGTCGATATAGATGATGTTCTTGCCGAAATAGTCGGCCACACCCTGCGCGGCGGCAGCCATACTCTCAAGGAAATCATCCTGCTTGGGCAGATTGTTCCACAGTTCTGAGGGTTTGTCTGTTTTTCCCGCCGTATGGATATAGGCCTTGCCTGCGGAAGAAGCCACACCGATGGACTGGTTTTTAAGCACACCGCCGAACCCGCCCATGGCGTGTCCCTTGAAATGGGCAAGGTTAATCATGAAGTCGTAATGGGCAAGATGGTCGCCCACGATGTCATACTTCAAGTGTTTCTTGTCTTTCACGGGAATGCGCATCTGACCATACTCGTCCATCAAGTCGAAAGCGGCTATCGAGTCATAGCCATGGGCATGGATGGTCTCCCAATGTTTGCCCACGTCCTGACGACTGCCGCCATAAGCCGTGCAGCACTCCACGAGCGTGCCGTTGACTTCGTCCACGAGATTGCGAATCAGCGTCGGTTTGAGATAGTTGTTGCCTCCCATCTCGCCGGAACTGATTTTTATCGCCACGTGGCCATGGGCGGGCACGCCCAGCGCCTTGTAGATGCGTACCAACGATTCTGGAGTGATGTCCTTTGTCATAAAAACCTTGGACTGTGCCATGAGCATTGTCGAGCAAAACAACGCCACAGCCATGATTGCAAGTTTCTTCATATTTATTTCGTTTATAATATTAAAAAACGGCAGCAACACTCCCCTTTCTTCTTCGTTGGGAGTTTTGCTGCCGCAAAAATATAAACAATCTCAAAATTCTGCAACACCCAATGTCACATTTCTGTAATATTGGTAACAAAAAAAGTAATCTGTCCTTTCAAACAAACCTTTTTGAGGAATTGCCTTCAATAGGATGAGCGTACACCGTTCCACCATCCTTTAACTTCTACTTTATGGTAGAATCGGGATTGTCGATGACAAGCGTCATGAACCAATCCCGCAACACGCCGGCATACTGGGCTTGGGAATCACTCACGAGAATCAGCACTCTCCGGCCGTCTTTCAGCGCGGGACCGAGACACATACCTTCATAGTTGGCGATGCTGTGGTTGAAGAGTCCCAGGCGAGTGGTCCATGCCTTGAGCAGAGTCTTGTCAAGTGGTTTCACGTTTTGCGGCATGGGACGGTCTGACGCCACCTTTGCCTCGGCATCCTCCGCTGGACGGACTGCATAGAGCTTGCATTGGACGAAAGCGCCCAGCTTGATTTTGGGCACGAAGAACTCGCGCTCAAGCACCAACACCTGTCCATCGTCCAAGGCACACAACTCGCTCACCCCCATTGCATAGTTGGAAGTTTCCCGACGAGCTATTGGCGCGTCCATCACATAAGCCCATTGTCCCGCCTCCTGCAGGCTGTCGTCAAATGCCTGTAAACGCAATCGGTTGGACACGCCATTCATCGACGTAGCCTGGTTTCCGTCCAAGGGAAGCGTGCTTTCTGTAGTTGTCCAATAGCGATGAGTCATCGCATTGTAGGTCAGCGACTCATAACCATAGTTGTACGCGCTTTTTCGCATCGATTCGGACAGAGGCAGTCGGCGTCCTGTGAGGGTGCCGTCAGTCAGATATTCCCTGATTTCGTTGTCCCCCTCTCCCGACATCCAGATACGTCCCGACTGAGGATTGTAGGCGATGCCCTCACCGTCACGCGACGCCAAGGCCGACGGATGGAAGTCGCCCCTGCGCACACTTGTCAGCGCACCCGAGAGGGAGTCTACCGTTATATAAAAGGTATAGAATCCGTCCTTGGGCGACTTGTCGTCGACCACCACATAGGTACTGTCGCCCAACCAGGCGATACCGCTATAGTTTCCGGCAGGCACAGTCTGCGGAAACGAGCGAGCCTCCTGTCCGGCACTCGTCATGCACGTCAGGAGGCTCCATATCATTAAGACTATGTGTCTGCGCATTATGCCTCTGTTTCGGGTTCTGGCTTGTGGTCCTCCAAGAACTTGAGCAACATCTGCAGGGCCTTGCTGGTAGCGATGGCGAGGTTGATGTCGCGGCCGAAATCTTCCTCCAACTTCAGCGTCACCACTTCGTCCGCACTGCCACAGGCAATCCAAATGGTGCCCACCGGTATTTCTTTCGTACCGCCAGTGGGCCCGGCAGTACCCGTGCTGGCTACTGCATAGTCCACACCGAGCGTCTTGACGGCGCCTTTCACCATGGCCACAGCCACTTCCTCGCAAACGGCGGTCTTCTCCTCGAGCAACTGATGGTCTACACCAAGCAAGTTTTCCTTCACTTCGTTGGTATAGGAAACGATGCCGCCCTTGAAATAACTCGAAGCACCCGGAGTGGCGATGATGGCCTCAGCGATGCGACCACCTGTGCAGCTCTCCGCTGTGCCGATGGTCTTGCCTGTATCATAAAGACTTTGTGCTATCTCTCTACTTAATACTTTCTTTTCAAATTCCATATTTGTATTTGTCTGTTGTGTTATTGAAATGTCACTTTGCTGAACGCGGGCTTGTCGATTGAGCAGAAGTCCTTGTCCTTGTATTTGTAGGTGCCGACAATGCCAATCATGGCAGCGTTGTCCGTGGTGTAGCTGAACTTCGGTATGTAGATAGTCCAACCATATTTCCGGGCATGCTCCTTGAAGGCATTGCGCAGTCCGTTGTTGGCAGACACACCGCCTGCCACAGCCACATGCTTGATGCCTGTCTGCTTTACCGCCATGCGCAGTTTCTTCATCAGAATGTCGACGATGGTGTATTCCAGGCTGGCGGCAAGGTCTTCCTTGTGGTGCTCCACAAAGTCGGGATCCTCGGCCACCCATTTCCGCAAACTATAAAGGAAAGAAGTCTTCAGTCCGCTGAAACTATAGTCCATTCCGGGGATGTGTGGCTCGGCAAACTGATAAGCCTTGGGATTGCCTTGGCGGGCGAGCTTGTCGATAATCGGTCCGCCGGGATAGCCCAGTCCCATCACCTTGCTGCACTTGTCGATGGCCTCGCCGGCAGCGTCGTCAATAGTCTGTCCGAGCACCTGCATGTCGTTGTAGGCATTCACTTTCACTATCTGTGAGTTTCCTCCACTGACCAGCAGACAGAGGAAAGGGAAAGGAGGCTGTGAGTGGTCGTCTTCATTGTCACGGATGAAATGCGCCATCACGTGTCCCTGAAGATGGTTCACATCGATGAGCGGAATGTTGAGCGAGCGGGCGAATCCCTTGGCAAAGCTCACCCCCACAAGCAACGAGCCCATCAGTCCTGGACCGCGGGTGAACGCCACTGCGGAGAGTTGCTCCTTGGTGATGCCGGCACGCTTAATCGCCTGGTCGACCACGGGCACCACATTCTGCTGATGGGCTCTGGACGCCAATTCGGGCACCACGCCACCATAGGCACGGTGCACATCCTGTGAGGCTGTGACGTTGCTCAGCAGCACCCCATTGTGAAGCACGGCGGCAGAAGTGTCGTCACAACTGCTCTCTATTCCTAATATATATATATCGTCCATGTTGTGTTTTTCTTATTCTGTCAGAATCTCCACTCCGTGCTCAGTCATCACGTAGGTATGCTCCCACTGTGCGCTGGGCAGTCCGTCGCTGGTGATAATCTCCCATTCATACTTGTCGTCGGCATTGAGATAGACATGCCAGTCGCCACCCATGTTAATCATCGGCTCGATGGTGAAGACCATACCGGGAACCAGAAGCATGCCCGTGCCCTTGTGGCCATAGTGCACCACGTCGGGTTTCTCATGGAATTTCAGTCCCACGCCGTGTCCGCAGAGATCGCGCACCACGCCATAGCCGTATTTCTCGGCGTGTTTCTGGATGGCGTGTCCGATGTCACCCACGAAACTATAAGGCTTGGCAGCCTCGGCACCGATATCCATGCATTCCTTAGTCACTCTGACAAGCTGTTCCACCTGTGGGTCCACCTTGCCAATCATGAACATGCGGGAAGCGTCGGCGTAATAGCCGTCAAGGATGGTTGTAAAGTCGACATTGATGATGTCGCCCTCCTCGAGCACATCCTCCTCTTTAGGGATGCCGTGACAGACAACATCGTTGATGCTCGTGCAAACACTCTT
>CAKPTK010000151.1 GCA_934190685.1 uncultured Prevotella sp. | reverse complement strand
TTCCTGGACAAATACAAGGACAACGCCAATGCCATCATCGGCCACTTCGGACTGGGTTTCTACTCCTCGTTCATGGTGAGCAAGAAGGTGGAAATCATCACCCGCAGCTACAAGGACGGCGCCAAAGCCGTGAAATGGAGTTGCGACGGTAGTCCTTCCTATGAAATCACCGAGGCCGAGAAGGAAGGCCGTGGTTCAGACATCGTACTCTATATCGACGACGACTGCAAGGAATTCTTGGAGAAAGGCAAGATCCAAGACCTTCTCAACAAATACTGCAAATTCCTGCCCGTACCCGTTGCTTTCGGCAAGAAGACCGAGTGGAAGGACGGCAAGCAGGTGGACACCGCCGAGGACAACATTATAAATAATGTAGAACCGCTTTGGACCAAGACACCAAGTACGCTGAAGGACGAAGACTACAAGAACTTCTACCGCACGCTCTATCCTATGCAGGACGAGCCACTGTTCTGGATTCACCTCAACGTGGACTATCCGTTCAACCTCACAGGTATTCTCTACTTCCCGAAAATCAAGTCGAACATCGACATCCAGCGCAACAAGATTCAACTCTATTGCAACCAGGTGTTCGTCACCGACCAGGTGGAAGGCATCGTGCCTGAATTCCTCACTCTGCTCCATGGCGTGATTGACTCTCCAGACATTCCGCTGAACGTGAGCCGTTCTTATCTGCAGAGCGACAGCAACGTGAAGAAGATTTCTACCTATATCACCAAGAAGGTGGCAGACCGCCTGCAAAGCATCTTCAAGGAAGACCGTAAGGACTACGAGCAGAAATGGGACGATTTGAAGATTTTCATCAACTACGGAATGCTCTCACAAGAAGACTTCTACGAGCGCGCCAAGGACTTCGCCCTGATGAAGGATGTGGACGGCAAATACTTCACCTTCGAGGAGTACAAGACCCTCATCAAGGACAACCAGACCGACAAGGACGGACAACTCATCTATCTCTATGCCAACAACAAAGACGAGCAATACACCTACATCGAGGCTGCCAAGAAGAAAGGCTACAGCGTGCTGCTCCTCGACGGACAGCTCGACACACCGATGGCGTCCATGCTCGAACAGAAGTTGGAGAAGAGCCGCTTCGTCCGCGTTGACTCTGACACCGTAGACCGTCTCATCATCAAGGAAGACCTGAAGAAGTCGGAGCTGAATGACACAGACCGTGCCAATTTGTCACAAGTGTTCCGTTCACAACTGCCACAACTCGACAAGGTGGAGTTCAATGTGGAGGTTCAGCCCATGGGCGAGGAAGGCCAGCCCGTGCTCATCACCCAAAGCGAGTATATGCGCCGAATGAAGGACATGAGCCGCTATCAGAGTGGCATGTCGTTCTACGCACAGATGCCGGACGCCTACAGTCTCGTGCTCAACAACGAGCATCCGCTCATCAAAAAAGTACTGGAAGAGGAGACAGCCCATTGCGCCGAGACCTTGAAGCCCATCGAGAGCGAAATCAAGGGACAGGAAGCACGTCTTGCCGCCTTGCACCAGACACAGAGCAAGAAGAAGCCCGAGGAAGTGACACAGGAAGAGAAAGACGACCTGCACAACACTCAAAAGGCCATTGAAGAGCAGCGTGAGAAGAAAAACAAGATTATTGCTGACTATGCCAAGGACAACAAGGTGGTGCACCAGCTCATCGACCTCGCACTCCTGCAGAACGGCATGCTGAAAGGCGCAGCTCTCAACAAGTTCCTCGAGAGAAGCGTGGAAATGATTGAAAAGTAATGTATTAATCCATATCCTTACAAGGCGACAGACCGAGAAAGTCTGTCGCTTTTTTTGTTTTTAATTGTTTTTAACGGAGCTATTTACGATTTTTCTTGTCAAACTTTTGTTTCATACATTATTTTTTACTTACTTTGCAATAGAAACAATCACTCATTAAAACTATTCTTCATGATGAACACGACCGAAACCGAGAATCGCTGTGGTCTGAAAAGAGAAGATTTCCAGACTACCATCAATGGGAAAAATACAGATTTGTATATCCTGAGAAACAAAAAAGGCAACGAAGTTGCAGTAACAAACTTTGGCGGCGCTGTATTGGCCATCATGGTGCCCGACCGCAACGGCAACTATGCCAACGTCATACAAGGACACGACAGCATAGACCACGTGGTGAACAGTCCTGAGCCATATCTATCCACATTGATTGGTAGATATGGCAACCGCATCTGCAAAGGAAAATTCCAACTTCATGGTAAAGAGTACTCATTGGCACTCAACGACGGTCCCAACTCGCTGCATGGCGGAAAGAAGGGATTCAACAGAAAAGTATGGGACGCTCTCCAGATGAACGACCAATCTGTGGTGCTGAACTATGTAAGTTCCTATGGTGAAGAGGGGTATAGCGGAGAACTGAAAGTGACCGTCATCTACACTTTCACCGACGACGACGAATTCATCATCGAGTACATGGCGACCACCAACAAGAAGACCATCGTCAACCTGACCCACCATGGTTTCTTCAGCCTCGCAGGCATCGCCAATCCGACACCTACGGTAGAGAACGTGAAGTGCGAAATCAACGCCGACTACTATCTGCCTATCGACAACACGTCGATTCCTACAGGTGAAATCAGATTCGTGGAGGGCACACCTTTCGACTTCCGCAAGCCCAAGGCTATCGGTGACGAAATCAACGCCGACAACGAGCAGATAAAAAACGGTTCGGGCTACGACCACAACTATGTGCTGAACAAGAAAGAGGAAGGCGAACTGAGTTTCGCCGCCCGACTGACCGAACCGACTAGCGGACGTACCATGGAAGTATACACCACCGAGCCAGGTTTGCAGCTCTACACCGGCAATTTCCTCTTCGGATTCGAAGGTGCCCACGGAGCCACCTTCCCGAAGCGCAGCGCCATCTGTCTTGAGGCACAGCACTTCCCCGACACGCCAAACCATCCTTACTTCCCGTCTGTAGTGCTCAACCCTGGCGAGCAATACAAGCAGAAGACCATCTACAAGTTTGGCATTGACAAGTAAATATATCGTAACACCTTATATTATTCACTTTCTAAAGTTTCGCAGGCACTTGCGTGCTTGCGAAACTTTAACCCTTTATCAAAAACCAATAAAATTAAATGAGTAATCAAGCAAAACAACAAGGAGGAAACATTGTCGCCATCATCACGATGTGTTTCATCTTTGCCATGATTTCCTTTGTGACAAACATGGGTGCCCCCTTCGGCAACATCTGGGGCTACAAGTATGAGTGGGCCTCCATGATGGGCAACATGATGAACTTCGCCGCTTATCTCTTCATGGGCATTCCCGCCGGCAAGATGCTGGAAAGCAAAGGCTACAAGAAGACCGCACTCATCGCGCTCGGCGTGGGCATCGTCGGTCTCGCCATCCAATACACCTCCAGCGTCTTCGGCAATGATATCGCCGTGTTCAAGGTGAATGGCGGTGATGTGTGTCTCAACCTCATCATCTATCTCCTCGGCGCCTTCATCTGCGGATTCTGCGTGTGCATGCTCAACACCGTGGTCAACCCTATGCTCAACCTCTTGGGCGGTGGCGGAAACCGCGGCAACCAGTTTATCCAGCTCGGTGGAACCCTCAACTCCCTGACCGCCACCCTCACCCCACTGCTGACAGGTGTGATGGTGGGCACTGTGACCAAGAACACGAGTATGAGCGACGTGGCACCCCTGCTGTTCATCGGCATGGGCGTATTCGCCATCGCCTTCGTGATCATCAGCATGGTCAACATCCCCGAGCCACAGGCAGAACACAAGAACGAAAAGTATGAGAGCAGCCCCTGGGCTTTCCGCCACTGCGTGCTGGGTGTCATCGGCATATTCTTCTACGTAGGTGTGGAAATCGGCATCCCCGCACAGCTCAACTTCTATATCACCAACATGGGATTTGAGGGAGCCGCATCGGTCGGCGGTGCCTTTGCCGCTGTCTATTGGCTTCTGATGATGTGCGGACGCTTCCTCAGTTCCTTCATCAGCGGCAGCGTGTCCACCAAGACGCAGATGACCGTGGTTTCAGCGGTCGCCATTCTCCTGCTGCTCATCGCCATCATCATGCCGGAAGCCAACACCATCAACTTCAACATGAACGGAGACTCCGGTGTGGCCAAATTCTTCAAACTCGCAGCCAATGCGGGCGGCATGGTGGTCTTCACCATTCCTACCAAGTGTGTGCTCATCGCCCTCTGCGGCCTCTGCACCTCCATCATGTGGGGAGGCATCTTCAACCTCGCCGTTGAAGGGCTCGGCAAATACACCGCACAGGCATCCGGCATCTTCATGATGATGGTGGTCGGCGGCGGCATCATGCCTCTGCTCCAGGACGCCATCGCCAAGGCTGCCGGTCCTATCGCCAGCTATTGGCTCATCATCGCCATGGTGGCATACATCCTCGCCTACACATTGTTTGGCAGCAAGAACGTGAACAAAGACATTCCAGTATAAACAAAATCGTTAAACCAAAACATCAAGACTATGGATATCGAACATGTAAGAAGTCGTTTCATCAAACATTTTGATGGACAAACAGGTAACATATATGCGTCTCCCGGCCGTATCAACCTCATCGGTGAGCACACCGACTATAATGGAGGT
>CAKPTK010000150.1 GCA_934190685.1 uncultured Prevotella sp. | reverse complement strand
AGGGCTTTCTCATAGACCTCGAGCACCTCTTTCTCACGTTTGTCGATTTGGTTGAAGATACCTTCGCGCTCGTCGATAGGGGTTTCCTCGATTTTAGCCTTGAGTTCAGCAATCTTCTTCTTCTGCTCGCAGGCGGAATCTTGTACGTACTTCTTGATTTCGTTGGTACGTGCACGCAGTTCATCATTGCTCAGCGCCTTGATTTCAGGATAGGCTTTCTTCACTTGTTCCACGATAGGCTGAATCACCTTCATGTCTCGTGAAGACTTGTTGCCGAACAATGACTGTAGGATTTTGTTGAAATTCATTGTTATATTGTTTTTATTTTTATTCTACTTTTGACTTGCAAAGGTACTGCAATTTAGAGACAATACAAAAGGAAACCTTTTCTTTTTTCTTTTTCTCCCTTTTGCCTACCTATATTTAATAAGGTGTGATTATGGATATAGCATGGCCATGCCGAGGCGCTCCTTTATCGGAAATCAATAAAGGGGCGCAGCCTTGCAAGCATTAGGAGCCCGTATACGAATGCTTTTGGCGATGGTAGGCGCAATGCGGTCTACTGTCACCGGAAGGGTGATGCGCTCGGCTCTCACGTCGGCGCCGTAGATGAGTATGGGGAAGGGCACGAAAGAAGCGCGTGCCGTGAATGATTCTTGGTTGTCTTCGTTGAGCAACTGCCATCCGGGAGTCACTTCGATGACGATGTCGCCGTTGACGTTGGGCATGTAGCCGTTGCGGATGGTCTCCAAGTCACTGCTGCGGCTGGAGAGTAGCAAATCGCTGGTGTAGACATCGCGCACACCAGCCAACTGGATGAGGAAAGCCTGGCAACGCTTCAACACATCGCTCATGCTCAGACGTTTCTGCTCGATGAGCTTGTCGTTGAGATAGAGTTGGTTGTGGAAGTAGGTGTTGACATAGCGTCCTTGTCCATAGACGGCACCGAGGTAGATGTTGAGCAGATTGGCTGTACGGTTGATGTAGAAGGTGCCTGTGGGCACGCGGTATTTGGCATAGTCTGCCTTCTCCTCCTCATCGCTGTAACCCGTGCTTGTGATGACGAACAACACGTTCTGCCGTCCCAGGTTCTGCTCGATGGTGGAGATGAGTTTGCCTATATTCTTGTCAAGATTGACATACGTCTGCTGCAGTTGACTCTGCCATTGTGTCGTTTTGTCATTCTTGTCGTTGCCTGCATAATAGGTCACCTCAAGCAAGTCGGGACGGCTGTCCGTGCCCATCGAAGCATTGCGAAAACATTGCAATGCCATGTCTGTAATGCTTGAGTTGATGGAGATGAAGTCTTTGGTTCTAAGAGATTTGGGCGGATTTGTCTCGTTTTGGAATTTAATCCATTTGGGCAAATCCTTGCTATAATAAGTTGAGGTGGTCCACTTGCCATTGTCGTCTATCCAAATGGCACCGTCGGCAGCATGGCCGGCTGACAGAATGGCGGCGTTGCGGAAGGGGGCGATGGCATAGACCACGGCTCCTCCATCGGTGGCAACTTTGAGTTCATCGCTGAGGGTGGACGAGACAATATGGTTGGGCGAGTATTTGAATTGAGGATCTGCGTCGCAGTCGATGGGCTGCAACGTATTACGGTCGAGCCACTTTTCTCCCACGACACCATTATAATAAGGTGTGGCTCCTGTATTGATGGTGGCGATGGCTGAAGCCCGGTCGACAGGGGTGAATGCATAGGAAGCATTCTCGAAGATCTTTCCCTGTTTCAGCAACTTACGGAAACCGTTCTCCGAATAGAGAGGGGCAAATGCTTCTATATAGTCAGAGCGCAATTGGTCAACGGTGATGTTGACCACCAGCTTGGGCGCGGGATTGAGCGTCTGGGCTTCGGTTCCCGTGGCAGTGATGGCGACGAGCGCTGCTGTTATATATTTATTCATGTCTGCTATTCTTTCTCATTTTGTACACCACAAAGTGGGACTCACTTCTAGTCAGCAAAGATAATGCCACAAAATACATTCCCTCTGCATAGTTCTGGAAAAGTCCTCCGATAAAGAACAGTCCGACCAGAACGGCGTTGATGGTTGTCCATATAGGATATTTGTTTTCCCGGGTGGCTTTCAGCGTGTTCCAAAGGAAGAACAAGGGGAGGGGACTGAAGATCAATATCTGGAGGTTGAGACTCACGGTGGGGTGCTGTGAGAAAATCATGGCGAAGAGGATGATTCCTGCCAGTCCGCTGAGCGCCATCACGGCTACATCCATGCCCCAAAAGATTTTCTTGTAGCGTGCCTCCATGCCGGCGATGAAGGAACAGAAGACGAAGAGGAATAAGCTGCACATATAGGGACTGAATGGGAACTCACTTTCCTCGGCTTGGGGACCTTGTGACAGCAAGACGGTGGTCTTCTCCACCAGCGGACGCTTGTCTATACGGGCGGAGGCGAAATCTTTTTCCAACTGCTCCGGCATGAACTGCCGTTCGCTGCTGGTTATCTTTCTGTCGGCCATCACACCGAGCAGAAGGTCGTTTCCGAAACGTGCCCATGGGTGGTCGTAATTGTAGAAATGGATGGATTTGCGGAAAGTGGAAGAATAGTTCTCTTCCGGATAAATCACCTTGTGACCCGCAGCCTCAATGTTGTCGACGAGGATGTCGCGGGCGCGAGTGGTGCAGTTGTCATAGAAATAGTTGTAGCGATATTCTCTGTTCTGTGGCTCGTAGTTTTTCTCGATGGCGCTGATGATGCGCACTTTCGAGTCGTTGTCGATGTTAAGCGTCTGCTGGATAACTTTCCGCCCCTCTCTTCTATACTCCTCGCAGAAGGCGCTGAAGGGCACGATGCCCATCTCATAGTCGGTTAAACCAAACACAAAACGGAGGATGAAATGCGGTTTGCTGAAACTGAACATGCCATAGTTGACCGCCACGTCGATTCCCTGTGCGGGATTCTCGTAGCGGATAGCGGTGTGTCCATAGAGGCTGTAAACCTCATTGTGCGGACCACAAGTGAGCAGACTGATACGTACAGAGTCTAATCCGGAAGCTTGAGTGCGTTGGTTAGAAACTTGAGAGAATGCGGCTATACTATTGGAAATCAATAATATACCTACAATAATGACTGTTTTTATGATGATTTTTAAACTTTTCACGTTGCAAAAATAACTTTAATTATTGACTTTCCGTGCTATTATTTCGTTTTTTTTCAATAATTTTGCAGCATTGAATAAAAATTACACGCCTTGTGTAGCGTGTTGTAAACATAGACATTAATGAAGAAAAACATCTTAAGCGCCCTCTTTTTGACGGCGATGTCTCTGACGGCGGTGGCTCAGAGCGGCACAAATTCTCCATACAGTCAGTATGGACTGGGTGTGTTGGCTGACCAAACCAGCGGCTTCAACCGTGGCATGAATGGAGTGGGCTTGGGTTTCCGTGAACATAATCAGGTGAACTTTATCAATCCGGCTTCTTATTCCGCTATGGACTCGCTCACCTTTATTTTCGATGCCGGTGTGAGCGGACAGGTCACTAATTTCAAGGAAAACAATAAAAAACTCAATGCCAACAATGCAGACTTTGAATATGCGGTGGCAGGATTCCGTGCCTTCAAGCATGTGGGCATGAGTTTCGGTATCCTGCCTTTCACCAACATCGGCTATAATTATTCGTCTTCTCAAAACTTGTCAGGAATTTCTTCCACCTATTATACTAATACATACTCGGGTTCTGGCGGTCTTCATCAGATTTATTTGGGTGTGGGTTGGGAACCCTTGAAGGGACTTTCCGTCGGTGTGAACGGTGCCTACCTGTGGGGAGACATTGACCGCTCTGTGTCCAGTTCCTACAGTGATGCCTATGTCAACACCCTTTCCAAGAGCTACGAGGCTGACGTGCGCAGCTACAACCTTATGTTCGGTGCGCAGTATCAACTCAAGGTGGGCAAGAAGGAAAGTTTCACTCTCGGTGCCACCTATACGTTGGGACACAAACTGGGAACAGATCCAAAATGTATTGTCCAGTCATACAACAACCAGACTTCCGTGTCGTTTGCCGACACCATGACGGTCAAGAACGGACTCGAGATACCGACCATGTTCGGAGCGGGTCTTGCCTGGAACCATGACAACCGCATTCGGGTCGGCGTGGACTACACGCTCCAGAAGTGGGCGAGTGTGCAGTATCCTCAATATAAAGTGGTGGACAATGCCCACACCTATCAGCTGCAAAGCAATCTTTTTAGCGACCGCCACAAGGTGAATCTGGGTGTAGACTACTGCGACAACGAGCGCTCCCGCCACTTCCTCGGCCGCATCCACTATCGTGCCGGTGCTTCCTATGCCACCTCTTATCAGAAAATCAACGGAGTCAACGGCCCCAAGGAAATCTCTGTCAGCGCAGGTTTCGGCATTCCCATCATGAACGGATGGAACAACCGCTCTATCCTCAATATCAGTGGACAGTGGGTGCACCAGGGCGCCAAGAATCTCATAACAGAGAATACCTTCCGCATCAACATCGGACTGACCTTCAACGAGCGTTGGTTCATGAAGTGGAAAGTGGAATAACACATGGTTCAATTGGATAAATCAAAGCATTTTATATTATCGGGCTTTCTGCTCGCCACCCTATTTGCTTGCAACCAACCGAAGGAGCACACGGC
>CAKPTK010000149.1 GCA_934190685.1 uncultured Prevotella sp. | reverse complement strand
CCGGTGGCACGAGCGGTCTGAGCATCGGACACATCTCTCCCGAGGCTGCTGCAGGTGGCAACATCGGCAAAATCAAGACGGGCGACATCATCGAGATAGACATACCGTCACGCTCTATCAACGTGAAACTCAGCGACGAAGAACTGGCGGCACGTCCACAGCAGCCTGTCACACGCAACCGTGTGGTGTCAAAGGCCTTGCGTGCCTATGCCCAGAGTGTGAGTTCGGCAGACAAGGGCGGTGTACGCATCATCGACTAAGCCGGCAACAAAATCATCAATACGGAATTGTAGTTATATATAAAATGGTAAAAGAAGAGATAACAGGTGCAGAGGCGTTGATGCGCTCGCTCAAGGATGCGGGCGTGAAGACGATATTCGGATATCCTGGCGGAGCCATCATGCCGGTGTTCGATGCTCTGTATGACTATACAAGAGGTGAAAAGAAAGCATTCGACCATATACTTGTGCGCCACGAACAGGCCGCCGCACACGCTGCTGAAGGATATGCACGTGTGAGCGGCGAGGTGGGTGTGTGTCTCGTGACCAGTGGTCCGGGCGCCACCAACACTCTTACAGGCGTGGCGGACGCCATGATGGACTCCACTCCTATTGTCGTCATCGCCGGACAGGTGGGTGTGAGCGCACTCGGAACAGACGCCTTCCAGGAGGTGGACCTCGTGGGACTGGCGCAGCCTATTTCCAAATGGAGCTACCAGATTCGCCGTCCGGAGGATATCGCATGGGCCATCAGCCGTGCCTTTTTCATCGCCCGCTCGGGCCGTCCGGGTCCAGTGGTGCTTGACTTCCCGAAGAACGCGCAGGTGCAGACCACGGAGTGGAAACCCGTCCATGTGACCTCCATCCGCAGCTATGAGCCCTATCCCAAGCTCGACGAGAAGGCGATAGAGGAGGCTGCCGCTTTGATCAACGACGCCAAGAAACCACTTGCTTTGGTTGGACAAGGCGTGGAACTGGGCGGTGCGCAGAACGAGCTGATGGAGTTTCTCGAGAAAGCCGACATCCCAGCAGCGCGAACACTGCTCGGCCTTTCGGCACTGCCCTCCAACCATCCTCTCAATATGGGTATGCTCGGCATGCACGGCAGTTATGCGCCCAATGTGAAAGAGCAGGAGTGCGATGTGCTGATAGCCATCGGTATGCGCTTCAGCGACCGTGTCACCGGTCGTTTGGACACCTATGCCAAGCAGGCGAAGGTCATCCATCTCGACATAGACCGCTCGGAGATAGACAAGAATGTGAAGACCACCGTGGCAGTGGTGGGCGACTGCAAGATGTCCTTGCCCGCTATCACACGATTGCTGAAGAAGAACGTCCACCGCGAGTGGCGCGACAGCTTCCGCAAATACTTCGACATGGAGAACGAGAAAGTCATCCAGCCCGCCATCCATCCAAAGGAAGGGCCGCTGTTGATGGGCGAGATTGTCAATGCCGTGGCAGAGGCGACCAAAGGCGATGCCGTCATGGTCAACGACGTGGGGCAGAACCAGATGTTCTCCTGCCGCTATTTCAAATATCCCAAGAAACGCTCTGTGGTCACCAGCGGCGGCCTCGGCACTATGGGCTTCGGACTGCCCGCTGCCATCGGTGCCAAGTTTGGCGCACCCGACCGCACCGTGTGTTTCTTCACCGGCGACGGCGGTTTCCAGATGAGCATTCAGGAACTGGGCACCATCATGGAGCAGCAGCCGGCTATCAAGATATTCCTGCTCAACAACAACTATCTTGGCAACGTGCGCCAGTGGCAGGACATGTTCTTCAACAAACGCAAGTCGTTCACCCGCATGTTGAACCCCAACTATGAGGGCATCTGCCAGTCTTACGGCATCGCTTACAATGTAGTGACCGACCGTGCCAACCTGACGGAACAGATTCGCAAGACACTGGCTGTGGACGGCCCGGCTCTGCTTGAGTGTGCCGTGAAGGAGGAAGACAACGTGCTTCCGATGACGGCTCCCGGCATGAGTGTGGACGAGATGATGCTCGAGATCAAGCTTTAATGGAAGACACACGTCACAAAATCACAACGAAATGGAAAAGAAATTATATACATTGTTGGTCTATTCGGAGAACATCGCTGGCATTCTCAACCAGATTACCGCCGTGTTCACCCGTCGACAGATAAATATCGAGAGTCTGAACGTGTCGGCTTCGAGCATCAAGGACATCCATAAATACACCATCACCGCTTGGAGCGATGAAGACCAGATCAGAAAGATAACCAAGCAGATAGAGAAGAAAATAGACGTGGTGAAGGCAGACTACTACACCGACGACGAAATCTTCATTCACGAGATTGGACTCTACAAGATTTCCACCCCCATCCTGCTCAACAACCCCGAGGTGTCGCGCACCATCCGTAAGCACGACGCCCGCATGATGGAAGTGAATCCCACCTACAGCACCGTGCTGCTCGCCGGACTGACCGAGGACGTGACCGACCTCTACGCCTGTCTCGACAAGTTCGGTTGTCTGTTGCAGTATTCCCGTTCCGGCCGCATCGCCGTGACGCGGAGCTTCGACGAACCCGTGAGTGACTATCTTTATCAGCAGGAGAACAAGGAAGATGAACTTACAGACTAAGGTAGGAACCTACGAGTTTATAGCCGAGCCTTTCCATTGCGACTTCTCTCATAGGCTTTTCATGGGTCATCTGGGCAACCATCTGCTCAATGCTGCCGACTATCATTCCAATGACCGAGGCTTTGGCATGAACTATCTTAATCCTCTCCACAAGACGTGGGTGCTGTCGCGCCTGGCGGTGGAGATGACGGAGATGCCCAAGGCTTATGAACGCTTTGAGGTAGACACATGGGTGGACAATGCGCTTCGCTATTTCACCAACCGCAACTTCGCCATCCGGGGAAAAGACGGAAAGGTGTATGGCTATGGTCGCAGCGTGTGGGCGCTCATCGACACAGAGAGCCGACAGCCTACAGACCTCTTTGCCATACACGATGGACTGATACGAGAATATATAGACACGGAAACCCCGTGCCCCATAGCCAAGTCGGGGCGCGTGAAGATGAGTGACAAGGCTGAATATGTGCGCACCATCGACACCTATTATAATGATGTGGACGTGAACGGACATGTGAACAGTGTGAAATATATCGAACACGTGCTCGACCTGTTCTCGTTGGACTGGTATAAAACCCATCGTATCAGTAGGTTTGAGGTGGCCTATGTGGCGGAAAGCCATGGAGGAGACGCCTTGAGTTTCTACCGTGAGGAAGTGGGGGAGGATGAATTCAACATCCGAATCGACAAGCGCATGAATCAAGACGGACAGAGCGTGGAAGTTTGTAGATGCAAAATTAAATTTGTAAAAGATTGAAAGTTTATTTGGTTGTTACGTTTTAATTCATTATCTTTGCAGCCGAATTAAATAAGAGAAATAGTAAACCGCGGCTTCATACCGCACAAAAACAATAGTAATATGGCAGAAATGAATTTCGGTGGCGTAGTAGAAACAGTTGTCACCAGCAAAGAGTTCTCATTGGAAAAAGCACGTGAAGTATTGAAGAACGAGACGATTGCCGTCTTGGGTTATGGTATTCAGGGTCCTGGTCAGGCAGGTAACCTCCGTGACAATGGCTTCAATGTCATCGTTGGCCAGCGTCCAGGCAAGACATACGACAAGGCCGTGGCAGACGGTTGGGTTCCAGGCAAGACTCTTTTCTCTATTGAGGAGGCTGCCCAGAAGGGTACCATCATCTGCATGCTGCTTTCAGATGCAGGTCAGATTCAGGTTTGGCCTAAGATTGAGAAATATCTCACAAAGGGCAAGACTCTTTACTATTCACATGGTTTCGCCATCAACTGGAACGACCGTACAGGTGTTGTTCCTCCAAAGGATATCGATGTTATCATGGTCGCTCCTAAAGGTTCAGGCACCTCTCTCCGTACCATGTTCCTTGAGGGTCGTGGCTTGAACTGCTCTTACGCAGTATATCAGGACGCTACAGGCAAGGCTGAGGAGAAGACAATCGCCTTCGGTATCGGTATCGGTGCCGGCTACCTCTTCAAGACAACCTTCCAGCGTGAGGCTACATCCGACCTTACAGGTGAGCGTGGCTCACTGATGGGTGCTATCGAGGGCTTGCTCGAGGCTCAGTATGACGTGCTCCGCGAGCATGGACACTCACCATCCGAGGCTTTCAACGAGACTGTTGAAGAGCTTACACAGAGCTTGATGCCTCTCTTCGCCGAGAAGGGTATGGACTGGATGTATGCTAACTGCTCTACCACAGCTCAGCGTGGTGCGCTCGATTGGGCTCCTCGTTTCCGCGAGGCTATCAAGCCTGTGATGGAGTGGCTCTATCTCTCTGTGAAGACTGGCAACGAGGCTCAGATTTCTATCGACAGCAACTCCAAGCCTGACTATCGCGAGAAACTTAACGCAGAGCTCAAGGCTATGCATGACATGGAGATGTGGCGTGCCGCAGAGACTGTTCGTAAGCTCCGTCCAGAGAACAACTAATCTTCTTCTCAAACAATATTCCATCGGGAGAACCTCAATCAGGTTCTCCCTTTTTTTGTTCCAATTTTATTTTATAATTTTTCATTGATGATATTCTACTGCCTGATTCAATACAAGCTTCAAAGGGTGGCTAGGGTAGAGAACAGGCGGACTAACAGAATTTTCACCGCGGTGAAAATTCCATTAG
>CAKPTK010000148.1 GCA_934190685.1 uncultured Prevotella sp. | reverse complement strand
ACCGCAACCCGTTCATCGACTTTCCCAACCTCATGGAATATATCTGGGGTGACAGCGTGAATTATGCCTTCGACCCCGCCAAGACCCTCACTTCGGAGAAATATATCAACGGTGGAGGCACTACCGATCCCGACACGCCAGACCACGGCGATGAGGAAGAAACCCTCTACACCGCCAACTACAAGTCGACAGCGGGCAACTGCACCCTGGAGCTGACCAAGAATCCGAACGAGACACTGAAAGTGTGGACACGTGATGTCAAATACGGATGGAAAGGCAGCGGATACATTTCCTCGTCCAAGACAAACACTGAATCGGAAGGCTACGTGGTGACTCCCGAGCTTGACCTCAACGGCTACCAGACCGTCACCATGCAGTTTAACCACGCCCTCAACCATGACAGCAATCCGACAGCCCGCGTGAGCGTGGAAGTGCGCTGCGACGGCAACGTGACGAAGCTCAGCGGCATCAACTGGCCGACAGGCAAGAACTGGACCTTCGTCTCCTCGGGCGATGTAGACCTCAGCCAGTTTGCCGGCAAGAAGATACAGATTGCCTTCCACTACACCAGCACCACCAGCGTGGCAGGAACCTGGGAAATCAGCGACATCGCCGTGAAGGGCGTGAAGAGCGCTACAGGCATCAGCACCCCGACAACGGACACGCTCGACCTGTCGCAGCCCTACACGATGTATGACCTCAGCGGCCACCGCATCAACAACCTCGGCGAGGCAAAGGGCATGGTCATCATCAAGCAGGGAGGCCGAAGCTACAAAGTGATGAAATAACAGACAACCCATAACGCCAACAACGATGAAAAAAACATTCCTATCCATCCTCGCAATAGCCATGGCGGGAGCAGCCATGGCCTTGCCCGCCAAACACGTGAAGCGCACCATCACCCTAGCTGACGGCAGCCAGGTGGAAGCAACCTTCACGGGCGACGAATATCTGCACTACTATGTGACGGCGGACGGCACACGCTATGTGCAGCAGGCCGACGGAACCTGCGTGCCCCTGCAACAGGCGACCATACAACGCGCCAACCAACGCCGCGCCGCCAGCAACAAGCGACGGATCAGCCGCCGGCAAGCGCCGCACAGAGCGCCCTTCGGTGAAACGTCTTATCCCATCAGCGGCAGCAAGAAGGGCATCGTCATCCTGGTGAACTTCGCCGACAAGGCGATGAACTGCACACAAGCCGAGTTCAACGACTATTTCAACAAACAGGGATACAACCACGCGAACATGAACGGTTCGGTGCACGACTACTTCTACAGCAGCAGCTACGGGAAGTTCGACCTCACCTTCGACGTGGTGGGTCCCTACACCCTGAGCCACAACATGGCCTACTACGGACAGAACGACAAGGACGGAAACGACATGTATCCAGCTGTGATGATCAGCGAGGCCGTGAAACAGGCGGACAAGGATGTGGACTTCAGCCAATATGACTGGGACGGCGACGGACAGGTTGACCAGGTGTATGTCATCTACGCCGGCTATGGAGAAGCGTCCGACGCTCCGGCAAACACCATCTGGCCACACGAGTTCAACCTCACAGAGGCCAAGTCGGTGGGCGACGGAGACGGCCCCATCCAGGTGGACGGCGTAACCGTGGACAACTATGCCACCTCCTGCGAGCTTCGCGGCAAAAGCGGCAACGTGATTGACGGTGTGGGCACAGCCTGCCATGAGTTCAGCCACTGCATGGGTATTCCCGACTTCTATGACACCTCCGGCAAGGGCTTTTTCGGCATGGACGTGTGGAGTGTGATGGACTACGGATGCTATAATGGACAGAATGGAGAAGGCGAGTCGCCATGGACCTATACGAGCTACGAGCGAATGTATTGCGGATGGCTCACACCTACCGAACTGACCGACCCGACGACGATCAAGAGCATGAAGCCTCTCTCCACCCATCCCGAGGCTTATATCCTCAGAAACAACAGCGACAAGAACGACTATTATCTGTTGGAGAACAGACAGTTGGAAGGGTTCGACCAATACGGCTATGGCCATGGACTGATGGTGCTGCACGTGAGATTCGACAAGGATGCCTGGATCAACAACACGGTGAACTCCACCGCCACGCAGCGGATGACCATCGTCCCTGCCGACGGAAGTTTGAAAGGCTATGCCGCCACCGTACCCTCACTTGACGGCGACCCCTATCCGGGCACCCAGGGGACAACCAAGGTGGACATTCTCAGCAAGCCCATCACGGAGATAGCGGAGAACAACGGAAAAATCTCCTTCCTCTTCGACGGCGGCAAACAACTGTCCGTCCCGACTGCGACCACGACGAGCACCACAACGGACGGGTTCACCGCATCCTGGTCTGCCGTAGAGGGAGCCACAAGCTATGAGGTGAGACTCATCGCCGACGACGGACAGGGAATGGACGCCGAGGATGCACTGCTGTTGAGCGAAGACTTCGCCAAGTTCAACGGCAGCAGTAACACCGACCATTCCACCACGCTTGACGCTTTCACCGGAACACCCGGATGGAGTGGACAGAAGGTGTTTGATGGTAGCGGCAGCGGCGTGAAAATCGGCAGTTCGAAGGGTGCCGGCACCCTCTCCACCCCGACGCTCACCTCTCAGACAGGCCAAGCAACGGTCAGCGTCACCCTTGCCGCCTATGGAGGCGACAAGCCGACTGTCGGCATCAAGGCAGGCAACAATCTGCTGGCGACGGTCAGCCCCACCACGACGCCCACAACCTATACCTACAGCGGAACCGTGGAAGGAAGTTTCAAGGTGACTGTGGCTGCAGCGTCCTCCAAACAGCGTTTCTACATTTCCAGTCTGAAAGTGTATGACGGCGAGTTTACCGAACAAGATTTGACAGCCAATACACCATTGAGGAAAAAGGTGAAGACGACGCATCAGACAGACGCCACCGCTTATACATTCACCCATCTTGACGCAGCCAACACCTATTCCTATCAGGTGAGGGCGCTCAGCGACGATGGTCAGAGTCCGTGGTCGGCAGTCATCCCCGTGCCCCTCGCCGGACAGACAGGCATCAGCGAGTTGGAGTCAACCACTCCAGGAGCCACAATCCTCTATGACCTCAGCGGCCGCCGCATCCTTGACGGCAACAATGCAAAAGGTGTGGTCATCGTCAAGCGTGGCGGAAAGACCATGAAGATAATCAAGAAATAGGTTTCCGCCTATACCTCAACAACAACGCTCCCGAAAGAAAGCATGAAACTTCTTTCGGGAGCGTTGTTGCATTTTTACGGAAAGAGGATGTTAGAGGTCGAACATCACGTTGAGCAAGTGGCGTCCGGAGGGTGTGCGGAACACGTTGTCCCCAAACTTCCTGATGGCCTCCAGGTCGAGATGATCCTCATAGGCATTGACCAGGAAATCCGCCTCAAGGAGAATCTGCCAGTCGATGCCGACGACCTCCTTGTAGGTGTGGTGATGGGCGATGAGGAAGCACACGCGTTCCACCTGCTCTTCGGTGTATCCTCCCATGTCGTGGAGCATCCGCCGAGCCTCATCGGGTCCCAGTTCTTCCTGGTGTTTGCCCGAGCAGTCGCCGTATTTCCGTTCGCTGGGATGGATTCCGATATCGTGGAGAATCGCCGCCGTCTCCAAGACGAACAACGTGTCCTCGTCGACCTGCTCCAACCGTCCTATGGTCACGGCGAAGTCGTGCACCTTTACGAAATGCTGTATGCGGGGCACATCCCCCCTGTCATACTCCGCCATCCTGCGGATAAGTTTTGCATGTTGCTGTTTCATACGTCGTTTATTTTATGGGGACAATCATATTATCCTGTTTGTCAAAGCCCCATTGCACCTGCCATTGTCTGCCATCCACTTGGTCGAGAAGAATGAAGTTCCACATGTTTTGAGTCGGCACAAGACTGAATCGCCCTACTATGGTTGTTGATTCTGGTCCAACAAAGAACTTTTGTTCAGAGCAACCTCACAACGATTATTATCATCATTGACAGTATATTGAACTATCCACATTTGTCCGTTGACGGTATTCAGTTTGATAAAGTTCCACATGTTCTGCGTTGGATAAAGGCGATAATTGGGTTGTTCAACAGTAGCCACAGGCTTCTTTTCCTTTTGCGAGGTGTTGCAAGACGTCAACCCTCCAAGGAATAGCAATGCTACCACGCAAAATAATAATCTTCTAAATTTCATAAGCATTATTGTTGTAAGAAATAAGTTTATGTGTTTAAAGGTTTGACCATGATAAAAACGAGAAGTCTTCCATCATCATCTTTCGTCTGAACATGAGCTACTTCTCTTTAGATTTCCGCTGCAAAGATAATGGTTTTGTCGCAAATCAGAGGCAACAGGGAAGAGAGGATGGAAAAATGAGACGGGAATATGGTGGATATGAAAGATATTTGTCTTACTTTTGCACTGTGAAACTATAGAACCATTTATGAAGAAAGTGTTTTTATGCATGGTCATGGCAGTGTGTTGCTGCGTGACCGGAAAAGCGGCGGAGGTGGTGAAAGGCGTCAGCCGGGAACTGGCGACGGAACGCGCCAAGACCATCGACGACGTGACCTACGACCTCGTGTTTGACATTCCCGCCCAGAAGTCTCTTCCCGTGAAAGGCACAGCAACGCTGATACAACGCCAATACATCGTCAAATCTCATGCAACATTTAAAAAGATAATAAAATGTGCGTAAATGCTAATATATGCAGCATATAGCAGGTGTT
>CAKPTK010000147.1 GCA_934190685.1 uncultured Prevotella sp. | reverse complement strand
TTTTCATTACAGACACAAATCGGGAACACATTGACCGCATCTTGAAAAATTCGGACGCGCCTTATAAGATTTTCTCTGTAGAGGATGGTGTCATTAATGAACGGGAGGAATAGTGCAATGTTCAGAAGACAAGTGAAGGGAATTGACGAGCTTTTGGGTAAGGCTATACGCGAGAATGGATTGGAAGGGCCACTCTTGCAGAAGCGTACCCTTGCCGCTTGGGACAAAGTGGTTGGGCCAAGCATCGCTCGTATGACCACTCAAAAGTATATTCGCAACCAGACGATGTTTGTGAAAATAACAAATCCCGCCTTGCGGCAGGATTTGTCAATGATGCGGACAAGGTTGCTCCAGCATATTGTGGACGAGGTGGGCAGTAAGATCGTCACCCAAATTGTGTTTGTCTGATTCAGACAGTCTCATTCATTTTTATATCGTGGGCGGAAACGGATAGGTGTTTCCGCTTTTGGAATCCAAAGCAAACACCGATTTTATAGGTGTAGGGCAAAAGTTTGAGAAACCGGTCGTAGTATCCTTTGCCACGGCCAAGACGGTTGTTGTCTTCGTCGAAACTCATTCCGGGAACGAGCGCCACGTCGATGGATGCATAGTCTTGAAAGACGGGTCCAGTGGGTTCCATGATATGGAAAGTTCCTTCTTCCAGGTCTTTTTCACTTCGGTAAAGTCGCAGTTCCATGTCTTCTTCACTTATCACCTTGGGAAGTAGAACGGTTTTTCCTTCATCCTTCAGCTTCTTGATGAGCATTCGTGTATCCACTTCGTCTGGCAGGGGATAATAGAGCAGGACGCATTGTGCCTTGCGCACTTGTGGATGCAGGTAGAGACGATGGATGATGTCTGCCGATTCCTTTTCCAACTCAAAAAGAGAACGGCTCCGTTTCTGGAGCCGTATCTCTTGTCTTAATTCTTTTTTATTCAGCATGTCAACGCTTCTTTTTGTTTGATACCGTGGCTTTTGCTGCAGGTTTCTTGGGGAATGCCTCGTGGTGGTCGAATACATAAACCGCTTTTCTGACGACAGGGTCATCTTGGTTGATGTATTGTGTCCAAGCCTGTTCGTCGAGCATGTTGTAGATGACACGACTGTTGAGGAAGGTCTCGAGCAGTGTGTGGCTCTTCTTAATCATCAAGTTGCGTCGCTGGAGTCCATTCTTGTTGGCGAAGGTGGCGAACTGTTCCACGAGATTCTGTTTTTCAAGATAGTTGGCCAAGGCCATCATTTCCTTGAAGTTGCGCAGTTTGGGACGGTTTACATCTGTATAGTTGTAGGCAAACTGGAGTATGAGTCCACTCATGATGGCCTCTTTATAATAAGAGGTGATGTTGGTGGTATCCTCGGCTACAAATATATCGGGAGTGATGCCGCCGCCGCCATAGACGGTTCTGCCAATGGAGGTATGGTAGGCTGGTCCCGTGTGTTTGATGCTGTCTTGAGAGAAGAATTCTCCATGCTGATAGCGTGTCATGATGTCTGCCACGTAGTCCTTGTCGTCTCCGGGTTGGTAAGGCTTTTGGATGCATCTGCCGGATGGCGTGTAGTAACGTGCAATCGTGAGGCGGATGAGGGAACCGTCATTGAAGGCGATTTGCTGTTGTACAAGTCCTTTTCCGAACGAGCGGCGTCCGATGATTGTGGCGCGGTCGTTGTCCTGCATGGCTCCTGCAAAGATTTCGGCAGCCGAAGCTGTGCCCTCGTTGATGAGCACAACCATAGGGATGTCCTGATAACTGCCTCGGCCATCGCTACGATAATCTTGCCTTGGAGATTTACGTCCTTGAGTATAGACGATGAGCCGGTTCTTGGGCAGGAATTCTCCTGCCATTTGAACGGCTGCTTGCAGATATCCACCCGTGTTGTCGCGGAGGTCTACAACGAGATTACGGAAACCTTCCTGCTGCAGCTTCGCCAGGGCGATGAGCATCTCGGCATAGGTGTTCTCGCCAAAGTTCTTGATGCGTATATAACCCGTGTTTTCGTCAATCATATAGGTAGCGGTCACGCTCTTCTGGGGAATGTCGCCACGGGTGACTGTATAATATTTCACCCCTTTCACCCCATATCGCACCACACCGATTTTCACTTTCGTGTCCTTCGGGCCTTTAAGGCGGTGCATCGCCTCCTCGTTGGTCACGACTTTGCCCACGAAAGGTTTTCCGTCAACGCTGACAATTTTGTCACCGGCAAGAAGTCCCGCACGCTCGGCGGGGCCGTTCTTGATGACATTCTGTATATGGATGGTGTCCTGTCGGATGTTGAATTCAACCCCCACGCCGGAAAATGATCCTTTGAGGTCGTCTGTGGCGGCTTGCACGTCTTTGGCGCTGATATAGACCGAGTGGGGGTCGAGTTCTGCGAGTATCTGCGGAATGGCCTTGTCTACAAGAGAATCGATGTTGACTTGGTCTACGTATTGGTCGTCGATGATGTGAAGCAGGTTGTTCAGTCGCGAACTTCCCGAGTTGATGATGTTCAACCGGTTGCCCGAGAAATGGTTGGCGAAGAACGAACCAATGATGATACCCACCACCACGCTGATGGCCATGAGCAGTGGTGTGTAGGTGTGTTTTTTATTCTTGTCCATATTCGTCTGGATTTAGATAAATGAGTTCAATGTTTGCGCGCTTGAGCAATTCAAGTCCATCGGTGAGACGGTATTTCTCGCCATAGACGACGCGCTTGATGCCTGCCTGGATGATGAGCTTTGAACACTCGATGCAAGGCGAGGCTGTAACGTAGAGTGTGGCACCCTCACTGTTGTTGGACGAGCGGGCGAGTTTGGTGATGGCGTTGGCTTCGGCATGGAGTACATAAGGCTTTGTGAGGTTGTTCTCGTCCTCGCAGTAGTTTTCGAATCCACTGGGGGTGCCATTGTATCCATCGCTGATGATCATCTTGTCTTTGACCACAAGGGCACCCACTTTGCGTCGTTTGCAGTAACTGTTCTCGGCCCAAATGCGTGCCATGCGCAGATAGCGTAGGTCGAGGAGCAGTTGTTTGTCAGAACCGGGTCGCTTGATGCCGTTTCGCTCCAGCAGGGCGTCAATGGTCGGTGCTTGTCCACGGAAGCGGCGGTAGAGTGTCATGGGATTTTCTGTTCCGCCACGAGAGAGTATTTCGTTGCGGAAACGTTTGGCCGTCTGCCTGTTGAAGATGCCTTCATGCTTGAAGACGCTGAAAGCATCAGCGTCAAGCACTTCCGCCCATTTGTAACTGTAATATCCTGCGGCGTAGCCTCCTGCCATGATGTGGCTGAATTGTACGGTCATGCAAGTGTTGTCCAGTTGGGGCATGACCATGGCTTTTTTCCAGGCTTCCTTTTCGAAAGGAATAATGTCTTCGGTGAAGGGCTCCCGCTTGGTGTAGTATGCCATGTCGAGCAATCCGAAGCTGACTTGTCTCATACAACTGTATGCCGCCTCAAAGTTGCGGCTGTCTACGATGCGCTTGATGAGTTCATCGGGCAGTGGCTCGCCTGTCTTGTAATGGAACGCGAATGTGTTGAGGAAATCTTTTTCCACAGCATAGTTTTCCATAAACTGAGAAGGCAGTTCCACGAAGTCCCACCAAACGTTGGTTCCGCTGAGGGAACCGAAACGGGTGTTGGCGAACATGCCGTGGAGGGAGTGGCCGAACTCATGGAGGAAGGTCTCCACTTCGCCTAATGTGAGCAGGGCGGGTTTGTCGTCTGTGGGTTTCGTGAGGTTCATCACCACACTGACATGCGGGCGGTGGTTGACACCTTTCCGGTCTATCCACTGTCCCTTGTATTCTGTCATCCATGCACCACCTTGTTTGCCTTTACGCGGGTGGAAGTCAGCATAAAACACCGCTAAATATTCTCCGTTTTCGTCGAAGACCTCGTAGGCTTTGACATCGGGGTGGTAGACGGGGATTTCTTTGTTTTCTTTAAAAGTGATGCCGTAGAGTTTGTTCGCCAGTCCGAACACACCTTTGATGACTTGGGACAACTCAAAGTAGGGACGGAGCATCTCCGCATCAATATTGTATTTACCGAGCTTGAGTTTGTGGGAATAGAATGCGAAATCCCAAGGCTGGAGTTCGAAGTCTTTTCCTTCCATCTCTTTTGCCATGGCTTCCACTTCCTTTACTTCTTTTTGGGCGGTGGGCATGTATGCATCGATGAGATCGTCGAGCAACTTGTATACATTTTTTATGCTGCCTGCCATGCGACGCTGGAGCACATAGTCTGCAAATGTGTCGTAGCCGAGGAGTTGGGCTGTTTCCCGGCGTATGTTCACGAGACGCTTGCAGATGTCGAGATTGCAAGTGTCGTTGTCGTGGGTACACTCTGTGTTGCGTGCCATGTACATTTCCTTGCGCAACTCCCGTTGGGTGGAGTAGGTCATGAAGGGCTGCATACTTGGGAAGTCGAGGGTGAACATCCAGCCCTCTTTTCCGTGTTCCTTGGCCGTTTTGGCTGCGGCTTCACGGGCTGTGTCTGGCAGACCGTCGAGTTGCTGTTCGTCAGTGATGTGTAATGTCCAAGCCTTGTTCTCTTTCAGCAGGTTTTGGGAAAATTGCAGTCCAAGCATGCTCGCTTCTTCCGAGAGCTTGCGCAATTTCTCTTTGTTTTCCTCGCTGAGCAATGCTCCGCTTCGGACGAATCCATTGTAGCTGTTTTCGAGCAGCGTTTGTTCCTCAGGTGTGAGGGGACGATGATGCTCGTAGACGTGTTTCACGCGCTCGAAGAGTTTCTTGTTGAGGCTCACGTCATTCTCGTGCTTGGTGAGGATGGGACTCATTTTCTGAGCCAAGGCGTCCATCTCGTCGTTGGTCTCCGAACTGAGCAGGTTGAAGAATACG
>CAKPTK010000146.1 GCA_934190685.1 uncultured Prevotella sp. | reverse complement strand
TCATAGATGCTTCCGAAGAGTGGGGTGAGGAAGATGGTGCCGAAGGGAAGCATGGCAGGGATAAGACCTGCCACGTTGGCTGCCACACCATACTTGAATATCATCAGTTTTGTAGCAAACTTGAGGAAGGGAAATACACCGGCATAGAACATCAGACAGAGCACGGCGACATACCAGAAACCTACATTGCTGAGCAGTCCTTTCAAATCGCTGAATTTGAATCCCTCCTCAGGTTCCCCCTTGGCGGCAGCGGCGGAATCGTCTTCCTTCTTGTCCATCACACAATAGACGATGAAGGCAATCACACCGGCGCAAAGCAGGGCGGCACCGAGACCCACCGAGGCGGACACACCGCCCATGGCTTTGGCGAACGGGAGAGAGAAGGCGAGGGCACCGGCTGTACCGATACGTGCCAGAGCCACCTGAAGTCCCATGGCGAGGGCCAGCTCATGACCTGTAAACCACTTGACGATGACCTTGCTCACCGTGATACCGGCTATCTCGCAGCCGACGCCATAGATGGCGAAGCCCAAGGAGGCCATTACCACCTGCGTGTGGTAGGTGCCGAAGAAGGGCACGTCGACAGTGCCCGTGAAATCATGTCCTACAGCATACCATTTGATGAGTGCGCCTACGAACATGAGAATGGTGGACATGACACCCGTGAAGCGGATGCCGAATTTGTCGAGGATGATGCCTCCGAAGAAGAGCAGCAACAAGAACACGTTGAAGTAGCCGTAGGCTCCAGAGAAGAAACCATAATCGTCGGAACTCCATCCCAGTCCCAGTCCGCCATTCTCCTTGGCTGCGGTAAGCAGCGGTTCGAGTGGCGACATCACGTCCGTGAAGAAATAGCCGAACATCATCGTGAAACTCACGATAATCAAGGCAGTCCAGCGAGCGGCTGTTGAGTCGCTCAACTTTTTAAGTTTACTATTTTCCATCTTATTATTTATTGTTTCTTTTTCTATTCACACAATTATTTGAGCCACTTGTTCAGCCAATCGAAGTAGGTGCGTTGCCAGAGAATGCCATTCTGTGGCTTCAGCACCCAGTGGTTTTCATCGGGGAAGATAAGTAGTTCGGCGGGGATGCCGCGCATGCGGGCTGCATTGAAGGCACCCATACCCTGGTTGGCGTTGATGCGATAGTCCTTTTCTCCGTGGATGCAGAGGATAGGCGTATCCCATTTGTCGACGAATTTGTGTGGAGAGTTCTCGTAGGTTTTCTTGGCTGCCTCGCTGAGATCCTTGTTCCAATAAGCATCCTCGTATTCCCAGTTGGAGAACCATTCCTCTTCCGTGTCAGTATACATCGACTCGAGATTGAACGCTCCGTCGTGGGCGATGAAGCATTTGAAACGCTTGTTGTGGTGTCCGGCGAGGTAGTAGACGGAGAAGCCTCCGAAACTGGCGCCCACACATCCCAGACGATTCTTGTCCACATAGGGCAAGGTACAGGCATCGTCGATGGCGGAGAGATAGTCGTCCATGCACTGACCCGTCCAATCGCCGCTGACCTTCTCGTTCCATTCAGAGCCGAAACCCGGCAGTCCGCGGCGGTTGGGTGCCACCACGATATATCCGTTGGCAGCCATAATCTGAATGTTCCAGCGGTAGCTCCAGAACTGGCTCACAGGACTTTGTGGACCGCCCTCGCAGAAGAGCAGGGTGGGATATTTCTTGCTGGCGTCGAAGTGGGGAGGAAGGACGAGCCATACGAGCATCTGTTTGCCGTCTGTCGTTTTCACCCAACGCTGCTCCACATTGCCGAGTGCCAGCTGGTCGAGAATCTGCTTGTTTTCAAACGAAATCTGTGTCTCCTTGGCTTTCTTGTCCTTGCCAGGTGTGACCACGTAGATATCGTCGGGCACGGTCATGGAGTGGCGGGTGGCGAGCAACTTCTTGCCGTCCTTGCCCAGGAGGGCGATGGAGCCGTAGTCGTGCCAGCCTTCTGTCAACTGGTGAACGTCGCCCTGGAGATTGGTGCGGTATATGTTCTCGCATCCGTGCCAGACTCCCGTGAAATAGAAACTCTTGGAGTCGCTGTTCCAGCAGAACGCATCCACGTTGGAGTCGAATTTCTCCGTCACATAAGTCTTCTCGCCTGTTTGGAGATTGTATACACAGAGACGGTTGCGGTCGCTCTCGTAGCCGTCGCGTGCCATCGATTGCCATGCCACATACTTGCCGTCGGGTGAGAACTGCGGGTTGGTGTCATAGCCCATGTTGTATTTCATCATCTCTTGCGAGTTGATTTTCTGATTCTTCATCGTCTTGGTGGCATCCACCTCTACCGGCTTGAAGTCGTCGGGTTTGCAGAGATTGCGTGTCTTGCCTGTGGCGATGTCGTAGAGATAGATATCGGAATCTGTGGAGATGGCATACGCCCGTCCTGTCTTCTTGCGGCAGGTGTAGGCGATTTGTTTGGAGTCGGGACTCCATGCCAACTGCTCGATGCCGCCGAAGGGTTCCATAGGGCATTCATAAGGCTCGCCGTTCAGAATGTCTGTGCCTGCGGTGATGCCGTCAGCCGTCACCGCCGCCACAAATGGATGTTGGATGCTCTCCACATAGTGGTCCCAGTGGCGGTACATCAGGTCGGTGACCAGTCGGCCTGTAGCTTTAGGCAGGTCGCTGGGATTCTGCTTGATGCTCCCGTGGAAGGGCATGGACTTGACGAGAATCACCCGCTTTCCGTCGGGGGAGAAACTGAAGGCGTCGATGCCGTCTTTGTCGTGGGAGAGTTGCTTGCGGCCGGTGCCGTCCGGCAGCATGCTCCACACCTGTCCCTCGTGGAGGTAGGCGATACGCTTGCCTCCGTCTATCCAGGCAGGGTCGGTTTCGTTCTTGGCACTGGTGGTCAGTTGTCGCTGGTTCTTTCCGTCAGCGTTCATGACACAGAGCACATGGTGGCTCTTGTTTTCCTTTACGCTATAGTAGCCCACTTGATAGGCCACCATTTTGCCGTCGGGTGATGGTGCGGTGGCACCGATACGTCCCATGGCCCACAGCGCTTCGGGTGTCATGAGATCGCTTTGGAGCGTGATGTCGCTCTTCCCGATGTTCACGTCACTTTGCGCGTCGGCTGGCACGCCGCACGTCATGGCGATGGCGGCGGCGATAGCTAATGTCTTTTGCATGTCTTATAAAAATGTGTTATTGTCTCTTTTCCAAGTGGGAAACGTTCCCACATTCGCATTATCATGTATAAAAGAATGAAGGGCCGGCACCTGCCGACCCCTCATGATCATATATAATGATTACAATCCTCTTTTCTTACGGTCGAGCTCCTCGCGTTTGCGCATCATTTCCTGCTGCTGCTTCTGCATAGCCTCAAGACGTGCGGCGAGACCGCTCACTTTCTTCTGCGGGTTTGCCTTGTTCTCCTTGTATTTGGCTTCAAGGATGGCCAGCAACTTCTCATCGTTTGTGGTCTTGCGGAGGAGCCACATGATGGCTGCCGAGAAGAACAGGCTGACGAAGTAGTAGAAGTTGAGTCCGGCACTGTAGTCGTTGAACATGAAGAAGAACATGACAGGCATGAGGAACATCATCCACTGCATCATCTTCATCTGTTCAGCCTGCTGGCCTACCATCTGGTCACGCTGCTGGCGCATGGTCATCCAGGAGTAGAGCACGTTGGCCACACAGAACAGGATACAAGTCAAACTCAGGTGGTCGCCGATTAGCCAAATGTTGGTGCCCCATTCTGCGATGGGGTCGTAGGTGGAGAGATCCTTAATCCAAAGGAAACTTTCGCCACGCAACTGGATGGCGTTTGGCACGAAGTTGAACATGGCGATCCAGATAGGCATCTGGATGAGCATGGGCAGACAGCCGGAGAGTGGGCTCACGCCATACTGGGCATAGAGCGACATCATGGCCTGCTGCTTCTGCATCGCATCTTCAGGCTTGTTGTATTGCTTGGTGGCCTCGTCGAGCTTCGGCTTCAGCACACGCATCTTTGCACTGCTCATATAACTCTTCTTCACCAAAGGATAGGTGATGGCCTTGAGCAGGAGCGTGATGAGGATGAGCACGATGCCCATGTTGATGTTGAGTGCGGTGAGCCAGTCGAACACATAGAGCGTGAACCAGCGGTTGATGATGCGGAACAACGGCCAACCGAGGTAGACGAGGCGCTGCATGTCCAGTTCCTTGCCGAAGTGGCTTTCCTTCTCCACACTCATCAGTTTGCGGAAGTCGTTGGGACCGTAGTAGAACTCAAACTCGGAGGGCTTCTGTCCTGTGGGGTCGAAGGCGGTCTTCATCTTGGCGCCGTAGGCCTTCAGATACCCCGAGCCTTTCTCCTGAGGAACGCTGGTCATCTGGGAGTTGGCGGCGAAGTCGTCTTTGGAAATCATCACCGCGCTGAAGAACTGGTTCTTGAATGCCACCCAGTCAAGTGACTTGTCGATGTTCTCGTCCGTCACCTCCTTGGTCTCGCTCAGATAGTCGGTGCCACTGTCCTTCTCCTTGTAAGTAAGGGTAGCATAGCGGTTCTCAAACGTGAATCCCTTCTCCTGCTGGCGGGCACGGTCGGTCCACTCGATGTCCATCTGTCGGTAGTTGGGTGCGAAGAATCCGCTCATGCCGTTGGCTTGGAGCGACATGTGGAGCATGTAGTCCTTGCCGAGGGTGTAGCGGATGACGAGCGTCTGTCCGGGAGCCGCCTCTGCGGTGAGGGTCACCGTGGTGTCGGTCTGCTCTGAAGGTGTGAAGTAGAGGTCAGAGGTGATGATGTTGGCGTTTTTGCCTGCCAACATATATTTCAGGCTCTGGTCTTTGCCGTCGAAGAGGGTCACGTCGGGATTGCCGTTGCGGTCTTTGAATCCCTTGACAACCGCTTTGCTGACAATTGCTCCTTTGGTTGAAATAGTCAGAGCTAACTTCTTGTTC
>CAKPTK010000145.1 GCA_934190685.1 uncultured Prevotella sp. | reverse complement strand
ACTGCAATGCAATGCGGGAGAGTAGGTAGCCGCCTTCTTTCAGAGAGCCTCGAGGACGAAAGTCTTCGGGGCTTTTTTCGTTTGCGGGCGTCTTCCTCGGCAAAACATTGTTTGCGGGCTTCCGCAATAAAACAAAGACAGCCGCTCTCCTGTTGGGAAAGCGGCTGCGACATGGTGAACAGTATGTTCTAATTGCGTTTCAATACAAGTTTGTCGGGAATCTTCACCCATTTGCGGTTGACCACAATCTTGAGGCGGCTGCCCTTCAACTGCTCAAGGGTGTAGGTGCCGTCGGGGTTGAGAGAGAGGGTGGCGGTGAAATCCTCGCTGCCGAAATCATTGATGATGGACACGTTCGCCACCTTGCCGCTCTTGCCTATTTTCGCGTCGGTGATTAGCCAGAGACGCGTGTCGCGTCGGGCGCCGAAATATCCGGGCAGTTTCCCATAGACCTCCTGTCCGGGAACAATGATATCGTTGTCATAGAAGTTCATCTTGATATATACTTGGTACTCACTGTTGTAGAGATACCCCTTGAACGGTTTGTCGTTCGTTTGCGCCTGTAGGCTGAGGGCAGCGAGGAGCAATAGAATGGATGATAAGAATTTCTTCATAGTCTATCTGATTTTTATCGGTGCAAAGATAGCTTATTCCGTTTAATTTATATCATTAAAAGAACATTATTTTGAAAAAAGGTGAGTCAAATCTTTGCATATTATCATTTTTATGTTATCTTTGTGGCTAAAAGAGTAGGCAGTTTCAAAAGACATAATGAATAATCATACAGATGATATACAGCCTGCGTAAAACAAACGCTTATGATGAAAGACAAATTATTGCCTGATTATATTTTTGAAAGTAGTTGGGAAGTATGCAATAAGGTAGGCGGCATCTACACGGTTCTGTCAACAAGGGCCAAGACGCTGCAGGAAGCCATGAAAGACCACATCATCTTTATCGGTCCGGATTGTTGGAAAACCACACCTTCTCCCTATTTCACCGAGGATGAGCGCTTGCTCGCCGACTGGAAGAAACAGGCGGAGACAGAAGGATTGAAAGTGAGAATCGGTCGCTGGAATGTGCCGGGCGAGCCGATTTCCATCCTTGTGGATTTCACACCTTATTATCAAGAGAAGAATGAAATCTATACTCACTTGTGGGAGAAATTCCAGGTGGACAGTCTCCATGCCTACGGCGACTACGACGAGGCCTCCATGTTCTCTTATGCCGCCGGTCTGGTGGTCGAGAGTTTCTATCATTTTTGTCTGAACGAATCATACAAGGTCATCTACCATGGCAACGAGTGGATGACAGGTTTAGGCTTGCTTTATGTGAAAGACAAGCTTCCTGCCGTTGCCACCATTTTCACCACACACGCTACCAGTATCGGCCGCAGCATTGCCGGAAACAGCAAGCCTCTCTACGACTATCTTTTCGCTTACAACGGCGATCAGATGGCGCAGGAACTGAATATGCAGAGCAAGCACAGCATCGAGAAACAGACCGCTTTCAATGTTGACTGCTTCACGACAGTGAGCGAGATTACCGCCAAGGAATGTAAAGAACTTTTAGACAAACCTGTCGATGTGGTGCTGCCCAATGGTTTTGACAACAGCTTCGTGCCCAAGGGCATCTCTTTCACCCGAAAGCGCAAGGCGGCACGTCAGAAGGCGTTGCGCATCGCCAACGCACTGCTCGGAACAGATTTGACCGACGAGGAGACGCTAATCGTTTCTACCAGTGGTCGTTATGAATTTCGCAACAAGGGGGTGGACGTGTATATCGAGGCGATGAACCGTCTGCTGAGAGACCAAGACCTGAAGAAGACCGTGCTGGCGTTCATCGAAGTGCCCGGTTGGGTGGGGGAGCCACGCAAGGATTTGCAGGAACGACTCGACAGTGACAAGAAATTTGACACACCGCTGGAGGTTCCCTGCATCACCCATTGGCTGCACAACATGAGCCACGACAACGTGCTTGATATGCTGAAATATCTCAATATGCAGAACGGCAAGGACGACCGGGTGAAGCTCATCTTCCTGCCTTGCTATCTGACCGGCAACGACGGCATTTTCAACCTTCCTTATTACGATGTGGTGCTGGGCAACGACCTCTGCATCTATCCCTCTTATTATGAGCCTTGGGGTTACACCCCGTTGGAGGCTGTGGCGTTCAAGGTTCCCTGCATCACCACCGACCTCGCCGGCTTCGGCTTGTGGGCGAACAGCGAGAAGGGCGGCTACAGCGAGATAGAGGACGGTGTGAAGGTGATCCACCGCACCGATTACAACTATTCCGAGGTGGCGGACGCCATCAAGGACACCGTTGCCAAATTCTCCGGTTTCACCAAGGCGCAGGTGGCGAAGGCACGCTCCAATGCCGACAAGCTGTCGAAGAAGGCCCTGTGGAGCAATTTCATACAATATTATTATGAAGCCTACGACATCGCCCTGCGAAAAGCCGAGGAACGAAAGACGAAAAAATAAAAAACTAAATAATATTCCCGAAGATTATGAAAATCAAAGCAGATTATTCCAACGCTCCCCAGTGGAAGGAGTTGGCTGTGAAATCTAAACTTCCAGAAGAACTGAAATGTCTGGATGAGTTGGCCCACAACATGTGGTGGTGCTGGAACTACGAGGCTCGCGACATGTGGCAGAGCCTTGACAAGGAACTTTACGAGCAGGTGGGGCAGAACCCTGTGCTCCTGCTCGAGAACCTCAAGTACGAGCGCAAGGAAGCCATTGTCAAAGACAAGGCTATCATGAAGAAGGTACACGATGTGTACAAGAAATTCCGTGAATATATGGACGTGGAGCCGGACAAGACCCGTCCTTCCGTGGCTTACTTCTGTATGGAGTATGGCATCAACCAGGTGCTGAAGATCTATTCCGGCGGTCTGGGTATGTTGGCAGGCGACTATGTGAAGGAGGCTTCCGACAGCAATGTGGACATGTGTGCCGTTGGCTTCCTCTATCGCTTTGGCTATTTCAAGCAGTCGCTCAACATGGACGGCCAGCAGATTGCCAACTACGAGGCGCAGAACTTCAACTCTCTGCCCATCGAGCGCCAGCTCAACGAGGACGGCACTCCGATGGTCATCGACGTGCCTTATATGAACTATCAGGTTCACGCCTATGTGTGGAGAGTGAATGTGGGCCGTGTGAAGCTCTATCTGCTTGACACTGACAACGATATGAACTCAGAGTTTGACAAGCCTATCACCCACTCACTCTATGGTGGCGATTGGGAGAACCGCTTGAAGCAGGAGATTCTGCTCGGTATGGGTGGCATCCTGATGCTCAAGAAGTTGGGTATCAAGAAAGACATCTACCACTGCAACGAGGGCCACGCCGCACTCTGCAACCTGCAGCGTCTGTGCGACTATGTCGACGGCGGTTTGACCTTCAACCAGGCTCTCGAACTTGTCCGCGCTTCCTCCCTCTACACCGTCCACACGCCAGTGCCCGCCGGCCACGACTATTTCGACGAGGCCCTCTTCGGCAAATACATGGGCGGCTATCCACAGCGTCTGGGCATCACTTGGGACGAGTTCATCGGCATGGGCCGTCAGAACCCCGACGACCACTCTGAGCGTTTCTGCATGTCCACCTTCGCCTGCAACACCTGTCAGGAAGTGAACGGTGTGAGCAAGCTCCACGGATGGGTCAGCCAGCGCATGTTCGCGCCTATTTGGAAAGGTTACTATCCTGAGGAGAATCACGTGGGCTATGTGACCAACGGTGTACACTTCCCCACCTGGACCGCTACCGAGTGGCGCAAGGTCTATCAGAACTATTTCGACTCCAACTTCATGTATGACCAGAGCAACGAGGAAATCTGGCACGCCATCTACAATGTGCCCGACGAGGAAATCTGGGAGACCCGTATGGCATTGAAGAAGAAGCTCGTCAGCTATATCCGTGAGAAGTTCACCGAGACTTGGCTCAAGAACCAGGGCAACCCTGCCCATGTGGTGTCTCTGTTGCAGCGCATCAGTCCCGACACGCTGATTATCGGTTTCTGCCGTCGTTTCGCCACCTACAAGCGTGCCCACTTGCTCTTCACCGACCTCGACCGTCTCTCCAAGATTGTCAACAATCCCGAGCATCCTGTGCAGTTCATCTTCTCCGGTAAGGCTCACCCTGCCGACGGTGCGGGTCAGGGCTTGATCAAGAAGATCTTTGAAATCAGCCAGCGTCCAGAGTTCCTCGGCAAGATTATCTTCCTCGAGGACTACGACATGCAGTTGGCGCGTCGTCTCGTTTCGGGTGTCGACATCTGGATGAATACACCGACCCGTCCACTCGAGGCATCAGGTACCTCTGGCGAGAAGGCAGAGATGAACGGTGTTGTCAACCTCTCCGTGCTCGACGGATGGTGGGTTGAGGGCTATCGCAAGGGTGCCGGTTGGGCACTTCCCGAGAAGCGCACCTATGAGAACCAGGGCTATCAGGATCAGCTTGACGCCGCTACCATCTACGGCTTGCTCGAGAACGAGATTATCCCGCTCTACTACGACCGCAACAAAAAGGGTTACAGTGAAGGTTGGGTGAAGACCATCAAGAACTCCATCGCCACCATCGCTCCTCACTATACGATGAAGCGTCAGCTCGACGACTACTACGACAAGTTCTATTGCAAGGAGGCTGCTCGCTTCGCCAAACTTTCTGCCAACGACAACCGTCTCGCCAAGGACATCGCCCTTTGGAAGGAGACCGTGGCAGAGCGTTGGGACGGCATCCACGTGGTGTCAAAGGACGACAGCGCCCTCAACAACATCGAGACCGGTGTGCCATGCACCATCAAGTATGTGGTGGACGAGCAGGGACTTGACAATGCCGTCGGTCTGGAGCTGGTCATCATCAAGAACCAGAACGATACAGAGAGCGTCTACGACGTGAAGCCATTCGAGATGAAGGGTCACGAAGGCAACAACTACACCTTCGAGTGTTCGTTTGAGCCAGATGTAGCCGGTTCGTTCAAG
>CAKPTK010000144.1 GCA_934190685.1 uncultured Prevotella sp. | reverse complement strand
TCGCAGGGCGGCGCATTTCTTGACAAAATCGTCGCTCTCCAGATAGGCCAGATTCAGTTCGTCTGCCAGGAAAGAATATTCGTGGTGGGCAAGTTGCTTCACCTTCACGCCGATATCGCGCAAAAGTTGGATGAGGTTGTTCACGTCAAGGATGTCGGGGACATTCTTGATGCGCACCTCGTCGGCAGTGAGCAGTGTGGCACAAATCACTTCCAGAGCCTCGTTCTTGGCTCCTTGCGGCTGAATGGTTCCGCTCAACGGATGTCCACCCTCGATGATGAATGATTCCATAATATATGTTGATGTTTGGTGGGAGTGATTTTTCTTATTTTCTCTTGCGTCTGGAGACGGTGGCATTGTTGTTGTCGAGCACGATATGGTCGAACTTGAAGGTGTTGAGATCCAGTTGGATGACACCGTCGGTGAACCGTGCAAGGTCGTCAGCCACCTTCTCGTTGTCGCTTGATCCATGTCCCCATTGCATCAAGTCGCGCTTCATCTGGTTGGCGGTAAGCCGTGCCAGTTCGTCGCGCTCCTGTCCGGGCTCCATGGTCTTCAGCTTGTCGAACATCTCGAAGAGCATCTTGCCATAGTGGCGCACGGGAATGTGCTGCATGGGATAGGGCATCGGCTCGGGCTTGGAAGAGAAGTCCTCGGCCTGTTTGATATCGTAGGGATAGTCGATGTCGAGTTTAAAACCGCTCATGATGGCGAGATGGTCCCAAAGCTTCCGTTGGAAATTGGTGTCGTTCTGGTTCTGCTGCATCATGCGGCCCATGATGGCGATGATGGTTTCCGCACACCGCTGGCGCTCCTCCTTGGTGGGGAGCGTGAGGGCATGGTCTACCATGTTCTGCACTTCGCGTCCGTATTCGGGAAGCACAAGTCTCTCGCGTGTGGTGTTGTAGTCTAAACCTTTAATGTTCATGTTGTCTTAAATGAGTTTTTTCGGCATCTTCGCCACATAACTTTTCAAATAGAAAGGCACGAAGTATGCCACGTCCTCGAACTTTCCTTCCGCCATGCGCTTTTCGGCGAGGGGGAACATGTTCTTGGCCAGGGGTTCTATGTCGCTGATAAGGTGTGCGTTGGGATGATGGATGGTCTCCATGCACTTAGCGGCGCCATTGCCGAAGAAATAGACCGGATGTTGGTCGAGATATTCCTTATAGGTATCCGCGTCGACGATGTCTGCCCTTGTTTCTCTGACAGGATGAAGGGAGCGGTCGTAGAGGGCAGCATAGACCTCCATGCGGCGGGCGTCGAGCATCGGACAAAGCAAAGCGTCCTCTTCCTGAATATGCTCGCCCAAGAGCACGGGCACGGTGAGCACCTCAAGTGTCGGAACGCCCAACAATTTGGCGTCTCTGCCATAGCAGATGCCTTTCGCCATGCTCACGCCGATGCGCAGACCCGTGTAGGATCCGGGACCGCAACTCACCGCCACGGCATCCAAAGACATGTCACGGCTGTCGATATAGGAAAGGGCTTCGTCGACAAAAACGCCGAGCTTCACGGCATGATTGGGACCACTGTGGTCTTCTTTCGTGAACACACACTCGCCCCCAAAACTAACAGCTACCGAGCACACATCTGTGCTCGTATCTATATTCAATATGCACGACATAAACAAATAATATTCTTAATAAAGTGCAAATTTACTCTTTTTCCCGAAAAAATCTGTACTTTTGCAGAAAATTAACGTGAAAGAAACTATGATACAGTCAATGACGGGCTACGGCAAAGCTGTTGTGGCCTACAAGGAAAAGAAAATCAACGTTGAGATTAAATCACTTAACAGCAAGGCCTTGGACCTTTCCACACGCATAGCGCCCCTCTACCGCGAGAAGGAGATGGAGATACGCCAAAAGGTGGCTAAGGCGCTCGAAAGAGGAAAGGTAGACTTCAGTATCTGGATTGAGAAAGATACCGTGGTGGACGCCACACCCATCAACGGCGCACTCGTGGAGAACTATTACCGCCAAATCAAGGACATCGCCGCCAAAACGGGTATTCCAGAGCCGACAGACTGGTTTGCCACATTGTTGCGTCTGCCCGACGTGACCGCCAAGATTGACGTAGAGCAGTTGAGCGACGAGGAGTGGAAAGCTGCCTCCGAGGCCATCGACACCGCCCTGCAGCACCTGGTGGACTTCCGCAAGCAGGAGGGCGCCGCTCTTCAGAAGAAATTCACGGAGAAAATCGACAACATCGGCCGTCTGCTGGCGTCCATCGAGCCATACGAAAAGTCGCGCGTGGAGAAAATCCGCACTAAGATTGTGGATGGACTCAGCAACATTCCCGAGGTGGAATATGACAAGAACCGCCTGGAACAGGAACTTATCTACTATATCGAGAAGCTCGACATCAGCGAGGAGAAGCAGCGACTGGCCAACCACCTGAAATATTTCCGCGAGACCATGGAAGAGGGACACGCACAGGGCAAGAAACTCGGATTCATCGCCCAGGAGATGGGACGCGAAATCAATACCACCGGTTCCAAGAGCAACCAGGCTGAGATGCAGAACATCGTGGTGAAGATGAAAGACGAACTGGAACAGATCAAGGAACAAGTGCTCAACGCTCTCTAATCACACTTATGGAAGGAAAACTCATCATCTTCTCCGCTCCCAGCGGAAGCGGAAAGAGCACCATCATCAACTGGCTGATGCAGCACAAGGAACTGAACATGGCTTTCAGCATCTCCTGCACAAGCCGCGCGCCGCGCGGAACTGAGCGCAACGGCGTGGAATACTTCTTCCTCTCGCCCGAGGAATTCCGCCAGCGCATCGCCGGCAACGAGTTCTTGGAATATGAGGAAGTGTACAAAGACCGGTTCTACGGCACCTTGAAGTCGCAGGTGGAAAACCAACTGGCCAAGGGCGAGAACGTGGTTTTCGACGTGGATGTGAAGGGAGGCTGCAACATCAAGCAGTTTTATGGCGACAAAGCCATGAGTCTTTTCATCCAGCCACCCTCCATCGAGGAGCTGCGCAACCGATTGGTCGGCCGGGCCACCGATGCCCCCGAGGTCATCGAAGACCGCATTGCCCGCGCCGCCTACGAGCTGACCTTCGCACCGAAGTTTGACCATGTCGTGGTCAACGATGACTTGGAAACCGCCCAAGCGGAAGCCTACCGATTGGTCAAGGAGTTCATTGAAAAATAAAGCGCAAGCAACAATATGATGCGCATCCGCACATCTATAAACGACAAAAGCCAAATGTCAGATTCCCCTCACAGGAACCGAGCCATTTGGCTTTTGCCTTTTCTATCAGGTAAAACAGATTTTCTTTTTTGATAAAATCACACTTATGATTTGCACAGGCATCTACGGGGGATCTTTCAACCCCATCCATTACGGACACATCGCTCTCGCCCACCATATTCTCGAGGTTGGCGATTTGGACGAGATATGGTTTCTCGTCTCGCCTCAAAATCCCCTAAAGCAGCACTCGCAACTCTTGGACGACGACAAGCGGCTGTCGATGGCACGCCAAGCATTGGCTGAAGAAAAAGGACTGACGGCAAGCGACTATGAATTTCACCTGCCTCTTCCCTCCTACACCTGGAACACGCTGCAACATCTTTCCGCCGACTATCCCGAGCGAAGATTCTCGCTCATCATCGGCGGAGACAACTGGGCATGTTTCGACCGATGGTGGCACGCCGACGACATCGTGCGCCACTACCCCATCATCATCTACCCTCGGGAGGACTCCCCCATCGACGAGACCACGCTTCCCGGCACCGTCAAATTGGTACACACACCTCTGTTCAACATCAGCAGCACACAGATTCGCCACCTCATTCACGAGGGAAAGTCCATCCACGGACTCGTGCCCGATGTGATAGAGGCACAAGCAATCAAAGAATACAGCCGAGTAAGAAATCGTTAATGGCAGAGTAACGATCCTTTAATGGCACACTAACGCATCGTTACTCTGCCATTAACGGTCAGTTACTCGCCGTCCGCCATTTTCGCAAGGGCTTCGGAGGAGATTTTCTTAGGCTCCTTACGCTTGTGTTTGATGCGGTCGAAGCCTTCGCCATAGACTCCGATGACGGCACTCTGTGATACGAATGCCAACGGATCTATCTCCTGTATCAATTGGAAAATCGTATTCGATTCCCGCTGACGGGCCAGGACAAAGAGCATCTTCACCTCCTGTCCGGAGTAGAAGCCCGACGCATCGATGACCGTGCAGCCACGATGCGGATTGCGGTTGATGCGCTGTCCGATTTCCTTATATTTCTTCGAAATGATGAAAAACTGCACCGAACGGCGCTTAGCGTTGACCACTTGGTCAATACAAAACGCCGAGATGTAGAGCACCACATAGCCATAGATGACCTTTTCCCAATCGTGCAACACGAGATAACTGGAACTGACAATCAGCACATCGCACAACATGATGACCTTGCCAAGGCTCACATCATGATATTTGTTCACGATGGCGGCGATGATGTCCGTGCCGCCCGTGCTGCCATTATTGGCAAAGCCCATTCCAATGCCGCAACCGCAAAAGACCGCACCCAAGACACTTGCCATGAACGGTTGGTCATGGAGCAAGGACACTTGGTGTGTATAGGCGTCAAGGAAGGAGGTGAACAAGGTCACAATCACAACGGCATAAATCGTCTTGATGCAGAATTTATAACCGATGATAAAGAGGGCGAGCACCAACAAAACGGCGTTGATGGCGAAATAAGTCCATTGGGCAGGGATGTTGGTGGCCCAATAAATGATTGACGCAACACCCGGCACACCGCTCGAGGTGACATTATTAGGAAGCAGAAATATCTTCCAACCGATACAGTATGAAATCATTCCTATCGTAATAAACAGATAATCACGAGTTTCCGAGGTTATAGCTTTCTTGTCCAGTCGCACTTGCTTACAATTTTTAATTATTTGTTTGCAAAGGTAATGCATGGAATTGAAAATACAAAAATAAAAGCGAAACAAGTTCCCTTTATTTTGTATTGTCTTCGATTTGCACTACCTTTGGATAATGTAGGCGGCATCTCAACAATAAAAATAAAAGCGAAACAAGTTCCCTTTTATTTTGTATTGTCTTCGATTTGCACTACCTTTG
>CAKPTK010000143.1 GCA_934190685.1 uncultured Prevotella sp. | reverse complement strand
AGTCATTGAAAGCGCTCAACTCTTGAAGCGATGTGGGCAACACCACACTGCGCAGTGAAGAACAACCACTGAAACTCTTGCCTGTGAGTTTTGTGATACCTTCGTTTATGCTTAGTTTGCGCAGAGAAGTGCTGTTACAAAAGACATTATACAATATGTAACTGCCAGCCGGAAGCTCAAGTTTCTCAAGGGCAGAACAGCCATTGAAGGCATCAGAAATATATGTCAACCGCTTGGGCAAGACAAGCGTCTTCATCGAAGTGCAATTGTTGAACGGATAAGTATTGTTTACGTTTTTTCCAAAAATATCAAAACCATAAGCCTCCTTATCGGTAATGCCATCTGGGATTGGCTTATACGGATTGTCAATGGTCACACTCTCGACATCGGTATTACCGCTGAACACGTCATTGTAAATCTCATGGACATAGCCTGTGATGTTCGACAGCACCACATAGGCTGGTATATGCACATCTTTGACAGAGCATTTCTTAGTGGACGCCTCGTCTTTGAGCGACACGAGCATCACACTTTTGTCTTCAGTAGACCGATTGGCTTCATAGATGATATTATCGTTGAAATCGGTTGTGAAAGTGACGCTTTGGAGCACATCGAGATTGAAACAGTTTGTACCCAGACCGACACCAGTCTTACGGTCTGCACCATCTGAGGGTACATGCACCTTCACACTACTTGGCAACTGGATACTCTTAGTCGACTTGTTCCCACTAAAACAATTGTCGGCTATATAAGTAATTGTTCCCGTGATGCCCTCCGTTTGGTTCAGGGTAACCTCTTCCGGTATCGCAAAGAAAGAAGGGCCATCGGGGGCATTGAGCATAGATGCTGTCTTCTGAGGATAATTGAAAAGGAAAGTAATATCATATTTGCTGCCGTCCTTTTCAATCGTGACAGGGCTCTCCACGGTTTGCAGTGCTTTCTTGCTGCCCAAGGCGCCTTCCGCAATGTCGCTCACAGGAGACACGAACTTGAGTGTTTGCAGTTTGTCGCATCCCTCAAAACAACGAGCCGGAAGATGGTAGGCGGAGCCATCTGCTTTGTTGACAGCAGCCTGAAGGTTGACAGAAGTCAGAGCCGTGCAGCCACTGAACATTCCCTCACCCAGCACCAAAGCCGTGCGGCCGGCATTGAAGGGAAGACTCACCTTGTCAAGGCTCGTACAACCGGCAAAACATTCTCCTCCGAAGGTCAGAGGCTCTGTGTTGCCACTGCCTGACACATGGTCAATATATAAGGTATTGAGTTTCACACACCCCCGGAAACATCCTTCGCCAAAGGTGTGGAGATAAGGAGTGGAGGAAACAAAGTTCAAGGCAGTGCAACCCTCAAAGCAAGATGCGCCCAAGGACTCAAAGTGCCATACGACCTCTGTTTCAGAAGAAATCTTGGGTTCCAACTTTACTGATGTAATAGACGTGTTGCCCTTGAAAAGTTCGGCGGGTACACAGGCATCCTGTATGTTGCCACACAACAGGTTCGTGTCATCACTTCCGTAGACAAACGGCAAGTAGCGTTGCAACGTGATTTCACCCTTACACAGATTGGTACGTTCCTTATCGAAAGTCACATTGTAACCTGCGCCGCGTTCTATGTTGTAGGGCACGCCGTCCACAAAGATGCGATAATGATCGAGTGAAGGTGTTGAGGAGACATCGGTGCTGAACATGGTGTTGGTAAGTTTGCCTTTATAGGTGCTGGGCAACGTCAATGAATTAAGATTGTCGCATCCGCAAAAGGCGCCATCGGAAATGGAAACGAGACCTTCTCCGATGGTCAATCCCGTCATGGCGGCTCCAGACTCGCCGGAATTGGCGGCAGCAAACACCTTACCAAGACTCATCTTGTCGGCATAGATATTGTCATTGAAAATGAATGAGCCTACCAACGTAAGGTCTGTCTTTGACGACTTCACCTCATCCGTCAAAGGATCGACCTCCAGCTTGTGGGTATACGGGTACATGCTGTACTCTATTCCGCCTTGCCATATCTTCATGGCTGCATTTTCCGAAATCATCGGAAGTGCCCCCCCCGAAAGCATCGTCGGCAATGGTAGGATACTGTCCTGCGACAAGATGGAAAACTGGTTTCAGACCTGTACACCCGGCAAAAGCCTTACTGTCAATTCGGCTGACAGACTGCGGTATGTCCACATCCGTAAGCCCTGTGCACCCACTGAAGGCGCCACTGCCAATGTTGCGGAGCGACGAGGAAAGCGTTATACCGGTAAGTTGGGTGTCATTCTTAAAGACATCGGCACCAATATCAAAGGGCTTGTCCGTCACTTCTCCATAAAAGAAGACGGATTTATCCCTGCTCTTATACAATTTGTCAAAGTCAATCGTATGCGGCTTGCCGGGGTCACCTTCTTTTATTTCGATGTTTGTAATCAATGGAACTTCAGAACTGCTTTCGTCAATAAATTCAGAAAATTGCGACGGATTCCACCAAGATGATTTATCACGATTGTTGATAACTGTTACATAATAACTGTAACCATTATCACTGTACCACAAGAAGCGTATCTTACAAGCATGTCCGATGGCACATACACACAATGCGGCGAACAGAAAACACCACCTGAGTGCCACATGGATTTGGAGAAATTTAGTCATATTATTACGGATAATTATTATCAAACAATATACGATGTCAAAATTACGCTAATTATTTGACTTATACAAAACTAATGGCCATTTTATTTTCAGCACACTTGCCCAAGATACAGAATTCTTTCCATTTCGACTTGTTATGCTGCATAGGAAAGATAAAAAATCAACTTATCAACAGAAAAGGTTTGCATTTTGGAATAAAAGCGGTACCTTTGTTTGGTTCTATTTTAAAAACACTTCAACATGGAAATCATATTCATCATCGGCATCCTTGCAGCAGCCTGCATATTCTTCTTTATCGGGAAATCACAGAAAGGCGACAAACCTGTATGGGAAGCCAAAGTGAACGAACTGTCCTCAACGCTCACGGCGAAAGAAGAGGTCATCAGTCGCCAGACGGAACAAATCAAGACCTTGACAGCCGAACGGGATGTGCAACAGACGCATGCCAACAATTTGGCGGAGCAATTGGAACAAATGCGGAAAGACTATGCCCAGCGCCTTGCGGAACAGAAAGAGGACTATGAAAAGCAGATGGACTCCATCAAGACAGAACTGAAAGAGTCGTATGACAAGCAGCTCGACACCCTTCGCGAAATGAACAAGAAGCAAATCGACGACCAACTGGCTCTTATCAAAGAGCAAATGAAAACCACCTCCGAGTCGGTTCTCAAAGCACGTCAGGAAGAACTGGGCGAGCGCAACAAGGAGCAAGTGTCCAAAATCATCGACCCTCTGCAAAAGAGTCTGAAAGACATGGAAGAGGCGCTCAACAACACCAAGGAGCAGCAGAAAGAAGCGCTCACCCGACTGGACGAGACCATCAAGCAAAACATGGAAAAGAGCCAGTCTTTGGGTGAGACCGCCGACCGACTGACACGAGCGTTGACCGGCGAGGTGAAGGTGCAGGGAAACTTTGGAGAGTTGAAACTGAAACAACTCCTCGAGGATTTGGAACTGAAGGAGGGTGAGCAATTCGACACCCAGGAAACGCTAAAGGACAAAATCGGAAAATCCGCCAAGGGTGATGACGGTAAGGGACTCATCCCCGATTTCATCCTTCATTTCCCGAACAATCGCCATGTCGTCGTCGACTCCAAGATGTCGCTGACCGACTATGAGCGATATATGAACGCAGAGGATGGCACGCCCGAGAAAACGGAATATCTGAAAGCGCATATCGCCAGTGTGAGAGCGCAAGTGAAAAGATTGGCAAAAAAGGAATATACCAAGTATCTGCCCAGTGGCTACAACAAACTCAATTTCGCCATCATGTATGTGCCGATAGAGGGCGCACTCAACCTTGCCCTTCTCAATGACGACACCCTGTGGCGTGAAGCCTACGACCAGGGTGTCATGATTCTGGGACCACAGACAATGTACATGAATCTCCGCGTCTTGGAGATGATGTGGACACAGGTGCGCCAACTGAAAAACCAACAGGCGATGATGGACGCCGCCAATACGGTGATCGACCGTGTGCAAGACTTCGGTATCCGCTTCATGGATGTGGAGTCAAGCATGAACGACACCATCAAGAAAATCGCGAAATTGAAGATTACAACAGCCGACAGTGGCGCAAGCATCATCACCGCAGCCAAGAAACTGCTGAAGGCTGGCGCACAAGAGAACAAGAAGAAAAAGTCGCTGGACGACATGGACGAGTCCTTGTTCATCGACGCGGACACCACGCCCCTACTCTTGCCTGAACACAATACAGAAAAAGCTGAATAAAAAAGATGTCTACAACCCTATACATCAAGAATATGGTGTGCGACCGCTGCATCATGGTCGTCAAACAACTACTCACCGCCTGCGGTCTTCCCGTTGAGCAAGTTGTGCTGGGACAAGCCACACTCGCCGAGAAGCCCGACGCACAGCAGTTGCAGCAAATAGGAAAAGAATTGTCAAAGGTGGGATTTGAACTGCTTGACGACAAGAACAGCCAAATGGTGGAACGCATCAAAAACGAGATTGTCAGATTGGTCTATGACGACCATGCACACCTCAAGACCAAACTGTCCAATCATCTTTCTTCGTTGCTCAACTGCGACTACAGTGCCTTGAGCAAACTTTTCTCCGAGCAGACGGGCACCACCATAGAGAAGTTCTACATCATGCAAAAGATTGAGCGTGTCAAGGAACTGCTCTCCTATGGGGAACTCACGCTCAACGAAATAGCCGTCAAGATGGACTATTCCAGTATAGCCTATCTTAGCGCCCAATTCAAATCCATCACAGGTCTGACGCCATCCCAATACAAGGCGGACAAGCAGTCACACAGACAAAGCATCGACCAAATATAGGCTTAGATATCAAGATAGATTCCCTTACAATTTGTCGTCCACACAGCTATAATATTATTCCAAATAAGAACAAGGACCATTTTCCGGGAAACGAAAAAGCCCCGAAGACTTTCGTCCTCGAGGCTCTCTGAAAGAAGGCGGCTACCTACTCTCCCGCATTGCATT
>CAKPTK010000142.1 GCA_934190685.1 uncultured Prevotella sp. | reverse complement strand
CCGGTATCAATGTCGTGGTCGAGGAAGAAGGTGGTCACACCCGTTTCCGTTTCTCCGTTGATGACCGCCCAGTTGATGGGGGCTGCCCCCCGATATTTGGGCAGCAGGGCGGCGTGCACGTTGAAGGTGCCGTATTGCGGCATTGCCCACACCACTTCGGGCAGCATGCGGAAAGCCACCACCACTTGCAGATTAGCGTCCCAGGATTTCAGTTGCTCCAGAAATTCCGGGTCTTTCATCTTGACGGGCTGGAGCACAGGCAGTCCCTGGCTCAGTGCATACTGCTTTACCTCGCTTTGGTGAAGCACGCTGCCATGGCGGCCTACAGGCTTGTCGGGCTGTGTCACCACACCCACCACGTTGTAGCCGCCTTCAATCAGAGCCTTCAGCGTCTCCACTGCAAACTCCGGTGTACCCATAAATACTATCTTGAGATTTTCTTTTTTCATACCTTATTTCTTTTTATGCGCAAAGTTAGTGCAAAATGAAGACAAAACAAAATTAAATGCTAACTTGTTTCGCTTTTATTTTGTTTATTGTTGAGATGCCGATAAATATTCGTACCTTTGCCGCCGAATAGAGAACGCGATGATACATAGATATTTCATTTACTTGACATTTGACGGCACACGCTATCATGGATGGCAGGTGCAGCCCAACGGCATTTCCGTGCAGGAAGTGCTCGAATCCGCCCTGTCCACCCTCCTTCGGAAGAAGACGGAAGTGGTGGGGGCGGGACGCACCGACGCCGGTGTCCACGCCATGACGATGGTCGCCCATTTCGACGACGGACAGGAGCGTGACTGTGCCCAACTGCACTACAAGCTCAACCGCATTCTGCCCCGCGATGTGGCGGTGAACAAGGTCGTGGAAGTGTCCCCCGAACTCCATGCCCGCTTTTCCGCCGTCAGACGCACCTATCACTATTATGTCCATACCCGTAAACTCCCATTCTGTCAGGGACACTCGGCGGAGATGCACTACGACCTCGACTTCGACCGGATGAACGAGGCGGCACGGATACTCCTCGACACCCATGATTTCGCCTCCTTCTGCAAGGCCAATTCCGACGCCAAGACCACGCTGTGCGATGTGATGGAGGCCCATTGGGACCCGGTGGGTGAGGGCAGATGGTGCTTCACCATTGCCGCCAACAGATTTCTGCGCAATATGGTACGTGCCGTGGTCGGCACCCTGCTGAATGTGGGCAGAGGTAAGTGCACGATAGAAGAGTTCCGTCGCATTGTCGATTCCGGCAAGCGCACCGAGGCTGGCGAAAGCGTTCCCGCCTGTGGACTGTATCTTTGGAATGTGGAATATCCCGAAGACGGCAACACAAAGAAATGATTAAGATTTAGGATAAAAAATGATGTGGTTAGTATTAGCATTTCTCTCAGCAACCCTGCTGGGATTCTATGACTCGTTCAAGAAAGAGTCGCTCAAGGACAATGCGGTGATTCCCGTGTTGTTTCTCAACACCTTGTTCTCCTCGCTCATCTTCCTTCCGTTCATCATCCTCAGCTACAACTCGACCTTGCTGGACGGTTCCATCTTCCATGTCGGAGCTGGCGGATGGGAGGTACACAAATACATCGTCGGCAAGAGCGTCATCGTGCTGTCGTCCTGGATATTCGGCTATTTCGGAATGAAGCACCTGCCGCTCACCATTGTCGGCCCTATCAATGCCACGCGCCCTGTGATGGTACTCATCGGTGCCTTGCTTGTATTCGGTGAACGGCTCAATGCCTATCAATGGATTGGTGTGGCGTTGGCAGTGGCGTCTTTTTTCATGCTCAGCAGGAGCGGAAAGAAAGAGGGCATCGACTTCAAGCACGACAAATGGATCTATTTCATCGTGATTGCCGCAGTGCTCGGTGCCGTGAGCGGACTCTATGACAAATATCTCATGGCACCCCGGAGCAACGGCGGTGTGGGGCTTGACACGATGATGGTGCAGAGTTGGTACAACATCTATCAGTGCTTCATGATGGGAGCGATGATGCTGTTTCTGTGGTGGCCCAAACGCAAGCGGACCACTCCCTTCCGTTGGGACTGGTGCATCATCCTCATCAGCGTGTTCCTCAGTGCCGCCGACTTTGTCTATTTCTATGCGCTGAGTCTTGATGGTGCCATGATTTCCATCGTGTCGATGGTGCGCCGTGGCAGTGTCATTGTCTCGTTCCTCTTCGGTGCTGCCGTGTTCCATGAGAAGAACCTGAAGAGCAAGGTTGTCGACTTGGCGCTTGTGTTGTTGGGTATGGTCTTCCTCTGGTTGGGCAGCCATTGATGGAAGTGTCGCGTAAAAAAGGAAAATGCATGAAAAAGCGCAAATAATTGTGTGAATACTTTTTAATTTCAAATATTTGGCGTACTTTTGTAACCAAATTGAAAATTCAATTATAGATTTTATGGTAAATAATATATTCAAAGGACTCGGCATCGCGCTCATCACGCCGTTTACAGCCGATGGTCAGGTAGACTACGATTCGCTCAAATCCATTATCAACTATCAGATAGAAAACGGGGCAGACTTTTTCTGCATTCTCGCCACCACCGGTGAGACTCCCTGTCTCACTCAGGAGGAGAAACGCCAAATCAAGCAGACTATCGTGGAGACGGTGGCGGGCAGAACACCCATCTTGATGGGATGTGGCGGAAACAACACGGCTGCCGTCATCGAGGAAATCAAGACCTCTGATTGGAGCGGAATCGATGGACTGCTCAGCGTGTGTCCTTACTACAACAAGCCTTCACAGGAGGGCCTTTACCAACATTTCAAGGCTATCGCCGACTCCACCACACTCCCTATCGTGCTCTACAATGTGCCGGGCCGTACAGGCATCAATCTGCAAGCGGCTACCACTTGTCGTCTGGCTGCTGACTGCGACAATATCGTGGCCATCAAGGAGGCAAGTGGAAGTTTGGAACAGATCGACGACATTATCAAGAACAAGCCTGCTGATTTCGACGTGATCAGTGGTGACGACGCGCTCACTTTCCCGATGATCGCTTGTGGCGCAGTGGGTGTCATCTCCGTGATTGGCAATGCGCTGCCCAAGGAGTTCTCCCGCATGATTCGCCTTGAGTTCAATGGTGAGTATGAACCTGCCCGCAAAATCCATCACAAGTTCACCGAACTCTACAAATTGCTCTTTGTCGACGGCAATCCTGCCGGTGTGAAGGCATTGCTCAGCGAGATGGGAATGATTCAGAACGTGCTCCGTCTACCTCTCGTCCCCACCCGCATTCAGACTTTGCACAAGATGGCGGAAATACTCAAAGATTTGAAGATATAGCGACATTGACTTATCCGTCATGTTCTCATAAAAGAAAATGCGTGCCACATTCAATATGCGTGTGGCACGCATTTTTTAGTATGCTTCTCTTCTGCATGTTATGCGCGCATACGTGCGCGCGCACGCGTGAGAAATTTTGAAAAACATCATACATACCAGCATAAAAGTTGTGTAACTATCTGATCTTTAGATAGATTGTACCGTGATTAATCCTACATTTATCCTACACAAATCATACACAAACCTACATCCATGTTTCTCGCTTTTCCCCAGTCAAGAGACACAAAATCAAGGATTCTTTGTAAAATAAATTCATACTAGAGAAAACTTACTCGCCCGTTTGGCCAACGTTAGTGTGCCATTAGCGAGGCGTTAGTGTGCCACTAACGAATTTTTCACCGCGGTGAAAATTCCGTTAGTCTGCTTGTTCTCCATAAACGGGTCTATTTGTTGTTTGTGGAGAATCGATTGGAATGAAAGATTTGTAAAATAAAATCATAGTATAATCATGTGCTGATACATTCTATTGGACCCGTTGTTGTTTTGCAGTTCCTGTCTTCATGAATAATCTGTAGAGTCTGCAAAAATAAGGTTGTTGGTGTTTAGTTCGGAGATAAAAATCCGGCAACGGTCTTGACAGCCTCGTTGAACGCTGTAGGCTGTCCTGGTACAGTGATGAAAAGATGTGTGGCTGTGGGATAGACATGATAGGTAAGCGGATGGCCAAGTCGACGCAAACGTTCTGCCAATTCGCATGTCTGGTCAAAGAGAATGTCGTGGCCGGCAGAGATGATAAGCACGGGGGGCAACGACTGCAAGGCTGAATCGCTCGCCAAGCCTGGTGACACAAGCGGATTCGTGGCATTGTCGCCTGCATACGCTTCGTTGAAGGCTTCGAGCAACTCGGCGTCGTCACCATAGCCTGTGGCATACTGTCGCCACGATGCCGTGGACTCTGTGAAGAGCTTGGTGACGGGATAGATGGAGACGACCTTGCTCACACCGTGAACTGACAAGGCTGTAGCCAATGCAAGGTTGCCGCCAGCACTGTCACCGCCTACAGACACACATGAAGAGTCACACCCCCATTCTTCGGCGTGTTGCTTGATAAATGCGAATGCCCGTTGGCAATCGTTGAGTGGAGCAGGGAAAGGAAAAGCGGGTGCAAGGCGATAGTTGAGTGCCGCCACGCAACAGTCGCCCTCCAACGCCATTGCGGCACAGAAACGCGCACAACTGTTGATGCTTCCAAAGCACCATCCTCCGCCATGCAGATAGAGCATGAGCGGACGCTTGTGTTGGACAGGAGAGGAGGGAGAGAAGAGACAGAGGTTGGGTGTGGGGTATGTGACATTGACGCCTTTAGGAAGAACAGGGGGGTGGTTGCGGCTCTGCCGTATCTGTTGCAAAGCAGTGTCGTCGCCCTTCTTGGCAGCGCGTACGGCAAGCATCTGCGTGTGTTGCAGTCCGGGTTTCATGCCTTTCAAGAAGTCACGTTCCTCAGCAAGCATCCGTTGTTGTAGATTCTCGGACGGAAATATTTGTCCTTGTATTTGAGTGATGGATGTCATGAGTGTAATTACAAAATATATTCTAAAACTGAAAAATCTCATTTCAAACTCTTTTTAATAGTAGCGTCAGTTCTTGTTCGCGCATGCAAAAGTAGGCATTTCCCTCCAAAATTCGAGTAAAACAGACCTAAAAACTTTTCCGTTTCACATGAGTACAAAACGGATTATATGGCATTTAAGATGGAATAATTCCTCAAAATGGCCCATAAAATGACGGAAAAAGTCCTGAATGCTTGCATAATTAATTGAAATTCAGTATATTTGTAATCGTGTTAAATAGATGCTTATATCTGCCTGTTTATTAT
>CAKPTK010000141.1 GCA_934190685.1 uncultured Prevotella sp. | reverse complement strand
GTGGATGGCTGCTCCAAAACGACAGTGTGGCTACTCCCGCCACCACCAACAAGACAGAGGACCTGACGATACGCATGACGCTTGAGCCAGTGCGCGACCTCAAAATCGACCTCTCCGCCACCCGCACGGTGACCAAGGCGAAGAGTATACAATATATGTATCAGGGGAACCCTACCACCCAAAGTGGCTCGTTTACTATGACCACCCTTTCGCTGGGCAGCGCTTTCGAGGGCGTGGGCAATGCCGCCAACGGATTCCACTCGAAGACCTTCGAGAAGTTCTGTCGTTCGCTCGACCTCTATAGGGAGCGGGTGGAGCAGCGTTATGCCGGCGCAGTCTATCCACAGGGTACGGCACTCGCCGGACAACCCTTCGATCCACAGAATGGAAAGGTCAACCGCTACAGTGCGGACGTGATGGTGCCCGCCTTCCTCAATGCCTATACAAGCATGGGCGGAAACGGACTGGGCATCTTCCCGGCACTGAGCAAGCTGCTGCCCAACTGGCAGGTGCGCTACTCGGGACTGAGCCAGTTGCCATGGATTCGCGACGTGTTCAAGAGCGTCAACGTGAACCACGTCTATAAGAGCATCTACACGGTGGGTTCCTATAGCTCCTACAGCACTTGGGCGGAGTTTGCAGACGGACTCGGTTTCGTGACCGATGCCACGACCGGCAACCCTGTTCCCTCGTCCATGTACAACATCCCTGTGGTGACCATCAACGAGGCGTTCTCCCCCTTGTTGGGTATCGACATGACTCTGCACAACGGGTTGACCTGCAAGTTGGAATATCGTTCCACCCGTGTGCTCAACCTCTCCATGACCAGTGTGCAGGTGAACGAGGCGACCAGTCATGACTGGGTGGTCGGCATGGGCTACAAGGTGAACAACCTCAATCTCTTCGGTCCACGGGTGCGCCGGGTGAAAGTGAGGGGCAACAAGAACGGCCAACAGCAGCAGAACCAACAACGGAACACCACCGCCAACACCCGGCAGAAGAGTGGCGTGAACAACGACCTCAACCTGCGTCTCGACCTCAGCTACCGTCGACAAGCCGCCATCTCGCGTGATATCGCCACGATGACCTCGTCGGCGAGCAGCGGCAACTCAGCGTTCAAACTCAGTTTCACTGCCGATTACACATTGTCGCGCCTGCTCACGATGAGTTTCTACTACGACCGGCAGACCAACACACCTCTGTTGTCGAGCAACTCCTATCCGACTACCACGCAGGACTTCGGACTGAGCATGAAGTTCCAGCTAACGAGATAAACGCAGAATCCCCGACTTGCCACCTTGATGTGGAAGTCGGGGATTCTGCGTTTTATCATGTGTCGATAGGGTTAATCGTTTTGCGGTTGCTGAGGCTTGCCGGGACGTTGTTTGTCACCTCTCATGCCGCCGCGTGGCCCTTTATGCTGTCCGCCACGCTGTGCCAAGCGCTGCATCATTTGCTTTTCTTGATTGTAGACCTGTTGGATTTGCTTGGCGGTCAAAAACTTACTGTATTCGTTGTAGTATTTCTCGCGCAGGTTCAGAATCTTTTGGCTCTGCTCGAAGCGTGCTTTGATGGCTTTGTCGGTTTCCTCCTCGGTCATCTCTTTCTTCTGAGGACGCTGCTTGGGTTGTGTCTGCTGCTGTCCGTCAGCCTTGGCTTGTGGCTGTCCGCCCTGCTTTCCTTGAGGTCCCTTTCCACGTCCGCCACGCATGCCGGGGTGTCCGTTTTTCATCTTGTTGGGGCGAATGGACCACAGCTCTTTCTGATAGTTGCCATAGGTCTCCACAAAGCGTTTGGTTGTGGCGTCGTCGAATGCCAGTTGGCTGGCGATGCGCTGTGCCTGTGCGGTGGCGAACTGTTCGCGTGTCATGCGTTGTTTCTGGGCAGCGTCCTTGTCTTGTGCCGATGCGGTGAGTGAGGTGGCTAAGAGCATCAATGCCAATGCCATCATTTTCATTACTTTCTTCATAGTTGTTTCTCCTTATAAATAATTGTTGAATGTTTGTTTCTTTTTGTTGAAAGGCGCGAATCTTATGGATTGAGGAACACGTCTTCTTGATAGACTTGGAGCATGAAAGCCTGGTCTTCACTGCTCAGTTGGTTGAACGCCTGTTCCACCTTGTCCGTGTCGCGTTTTTCGTTTCGGGTTTGGAAGGGATTGCACATGAAGAACAATCCTACGACGGCTGCCGTGGCTGCCACGGTGTTGAGGGTTGTGCGAATCCATGACATACGGTGGATGGAGTGGGGCTGAGACTCTTCTTTGACGGCAGCCATGACCTGTCGGTCCAGTTCGTCGAAGAATCCGTCTGGCACCCGGTAGGGTGTACGCTTGCCTATGCTTTTAAAGTCAAATTCTTTTTTCATATTTTTTATACGTTCATATATTTCACAATCTTCTCTTTGGCCAAATGGTAGTTCACCTTGGCGGTGGCAGCCGACGACTCCATCACTTCCGCCATCTCCTGATAGCTCAGTTCGTCGTAGTAGTGGAGATGGAATGCCAACCGCTGTTTGGTGGGCAGGGTGGCGATGGCGCGTTGGAGTTTGACGGCCTCCGCATCATCGAAATCTACATAGGTGTCGGCTTGCGGCGTGTTCGTCTTCAAGTCATCGATGGAACATTGTCCATTGTTCTTCCCTCGGAGGACACTGAGAGCCTCGTTGGTGGCGATGCGGTAGAGCCACGACTTGAGCGAGTGCACCTTGTGCAGGCTGTCGGCGGATCGGAACACTTTGATGAACGTGTTCTGGGTCACGTCCTGTGCGTCGTCATGATCCACCACCATGCGCCTGACAAACCAGTAGATGGACTCCTTGTATTTCGACATCAAGAGGCGGAAGCCGCGCTCTTGCTCGAGCAGGAAGGTGGACAAGATGTATTCGTCGTTGATTTCCATTTATTACTTTTTTACTATCGTTGGCCATCGGCGTGGCGATGGTGACAGGCAGTGTTGTTTTTCTTGCCGTCTGCTTATAAGACTCAAGAAAAGGGCGAAAGTAAAATCTATAGGGAAAAAGAAAAACGGGGAAATAGACGAACACCTCTATTTCCCCGATAAAAGTTGAAGGAGCGACGACCAGTCTGTATGGGTGTCGCTGTCCTGTTTCTGTTGTCTTATTGGTCGAGCAGGTCGAGATGCTGCATGAACCACACGTTCATCTGTCCTGCGCCCCGATGGTTCCAGGCGTAATAGGGGATGAGCGTGAGTTGGAGTGGCTTGGCGTCAACTCCACCTTGGGCGTTTTCCGTGAGCACTTGGGCTTGTGTCCGCAAAGCTTTGACTTGGAACGGTTGGGCGCCCTGTGTTTCGGTGTTGGCGATTGTGTAGTTGTCTACCAAGGAGAATTGCGGCTGGCGGTTCATCACGCTGCGCAGTACGGGTTCGTCCTGGTTGTCGGCAGCCTCCGCACAATAGACCAAGGGGCCGCGTTCCACAGCCACCCGTCCACGGTCGGCTATCACTTTCGTATGGGCGGTGACGGTGCGCACGGGCATATCGAAGTGGATGCTCACCACATCCCCCTTTTTGATTTTCTTGACTGCCACGTAGCCCTTGGTCTGCTCAAGGTCCGCCGTGACAGGCTTGCCGTTTCGGCAGACGGTGTATTGCGGGCGCAAGGTGTCGCTGTAGGCATAAAGCGTGCTTGGCACAGGGCGGTTTCTCACCCAACCGGGCACACGCACCAATAGGTTGGCTTGCTTGGTCGGACAACGCTTCACACGAATAAGAATGTCGCCGTCCCAAGGATAGTTGGTCAACTGTTCAAGTTCCACCTCATGGTTGCCCACTTGTATGGTGGACGTTCCGGCAGCGAAGAGGTTCACGAAGATGTCGTTGTCTCTGACGCCATAGAGATAGCCAGGAACTGAGGGGATGAACCGGCTGAGGTTGCTCGGGCAGCACGCGCAGCCAAACCACGGTTGACGCGTTGTGGTGCCGTCTGCATTGAACTGATATTTGCCGTCGCTTGCCAATGGGTTGGGGTAGAAGAAACGTCCACCGTCCATGCTCATGCCGGAGATGACACCATTGTAGAGGGTACGCTCGAGACAGTCGATATATTTGCTGTCACCATGGAGCAGGAACATGCGTTCGAAGAGATAGGCCATGGAGATGGCGGCGCACGTCTCGTTGTAGGCCGTCAGGTTGGGCAACTCATAGTTGCTGCCGAACGCCTCGCCGGTATGCCGTGCCCCCACACCGCCGGTGAGATAATATTTGCAAGAGATGATGTTGTCCGTGATGCGGTCGATGGCGCGGATATAGGAAGAGTCGCCGGTGAGGGCAGCCACGTCCGCCATACCCGCATACATGTAGCCAGCCCGTACGGCATGGCCGACCGCCTCGCTCTGTTCGGTGACGGGCTTCTGGCTCTGTGAGTAGGCTTTGCGGGTGTGGGTCTTGCCCCGATTGTCGAGCATCCATTTCGCCTCGTCGAGATATTTCTTGTCGCCAGAAAGCGTGAAGAGTCTTGCCAGTGCCATCTCTGCTATTTGGTGTCCCGGCACAACTGCCGCCTGTCCGGGTTGTGAGCCTACCTCACGGCATACGCAGTCGGCATAACGTTCGGCGATGTCGAAAAACTTGTGGCTGCCTGTGGCCATGACATGAGCGCAGGCAGCGTCGACCATGTGCCCGAGGTTGTAAAGTTCGTGGCTCAGTTCCTCTTCCTTCACCCAACGCTTGTTTCCCGACCACTTGTGGGGATGCTGAGGATTGATGGTGCGTGCGGTGTAGAGATAGCCGTCGGGTTCCTGTGCAGCCGCTACGATGTCGAGCACGCTGTCGATTCGTGCCTCCAACTGTTTGTCGGGAAATGTCTGGAGAATGTAGCTGGCTCCCTCGATGGTCTTGTAGACATCCGTATCGTCGAATGGGAAGCCCATGAACCGGGAAACATCCCATTCCGGTGTCTGCAATCCTTTGTGTCCGGGATGCTTGAGTGTGTAGGCAGCCATCTCGAAGTTCTTGTAGCGGTGCTCGCTGGCGCATTTGGAGAGCGCAAGCGGGATGGTCACCTCACGGGCGGCCTTGAGGCGGTCACCCCAAAAAGAAGTTTTGTTGATGCTCACATTGGTGAATGGCACCTGTCTGTAGGGATAACCGGTGGACTGTGCCATGGCGTTTGGGGTGCTTGGCACGAGGGCTGCGGCGAACAGCAGGGAGAAAATGCGGTTTCTTTTCATAGAGGTAATAAATAAAGATGGTGTAGTGTTTGAA
>CAKPTK010000140.1 GCA_934190685.1 uncultured Prevotella sp. | reverse complement strand
GCACACATCTATTTTATCAACCCAGAAACAGATAAGACAATCGGCCAGCAGACCGAAAGTTTCTCTGTGGAAGCCCAAAACACAACAACTGTTTCTTTTCCTGTGGATGTGGATAAGTTGACAGATGAGAAAAATACTGTACTCATCTGCAAAGTCGTGGCTGAAGTGGTGGGATGCAGTGATGGTGAACAACATTATCTGCCGATACTTCCCAACCAACAAAAAGTGGTCAATACCATACCCTTCAGTATCAACGGCAAGGGGGAGACGAATATAGACATCGCTTCCGTGGTCAAGTCGATGAAAAATATGAAGGATGAGAAGATCTCGGTGGAGTATGCCGACAATCCCGCTTGGTTCTTGGTGCAGTCGTTGCCGTCTCTTTTAGAAACAAAAGCTGAAGATGCCATCACTCTCTCTGGCGCTTTCTACGCCAATGCACTCGCATATAGTCTGCTGCATCAGTCTCCACGACTGAAGAATGTCATTGAACTATGGCGACAAAAACAAAGTAAGGAGAAATCTGCAATTAGTCCTCTACAGAAAAATCAAGAAGTCAAAGACTTGCTGCTTTCAGAGACTCCTTGGATTGCTGATGCGGAGAGTGAGACGGAACAAATCTGCCAATTGATCAATCTGTTCGATGAAAATGTCATCAATAATCGACAGGAAATCTTAACAGAAAAACTCATGAAGCTTCAGCACTCTGATGGATCTTTCAGTTGGTTCCCAGGCATGCCGGGTTCTATTTATGTGACCTCTAATGTTGCATCAACCATATTGCGGTTACGATTGATGCTTGACATGAAAAACAATGCACAAACCATTACACCACTCATGAATAAATTGAGTATGGCTATCAAGGAGCGTGCTCTCGGCTATATCCAGAACTGCATGGTTAAGCAGGTGGAACGCATGAAGCAGATGGAAAAGAAAGGTCACAAACTCGAGTCGATAGACTATGAGACGCTTACCCAACTCTATCTGTTTGCTCTAGACAATCAGCCACTCAAAGGAAAATATAAGGAGGCTCAGGACTATTTGATGAATATCCTTCTCAAACAGTCTGTCATGAAAGATATTCGTGCCAAGGCAGTGGCGGCAGTGGTCTTTGCAAGGACGGGGCATACGGAAAGAGCCAAGGAATATGTTGAGAGCATCAAACAATTCACCGTCTACAACGACCTTCTGGGACGCTATTTTGATGGTAACCGCGCAGCCTATTATTGGAGCGATTTCCGAATGCCGGCACAAGTGATGGCTATTGAAGCGCTTAAGCTCGTCACTCCGAATGACCAACAGACTATCACCGAAATGCAGCGGTGGATATTGCAGCAAAAACATGTGCAGCGTTGGGATTCTCCTGTTGTGGGTACAGAGGCCGTCTATGCATTCTTCACCCACAAGATGGGAGAAAAACCTAATCTCGACATTCTTTCTCCTTGTGGAAAAACTCAACTTTTCTTGGATGGAAAGTTAATGGATACGGATAAGCCAACGGCAGGTGTCGGATATGTGAAAATCGCAATAGACAACATTCATGGCAAGACTCTCACTGTGAAGAAACAAACTGCAGGCACATCATGGGGTTCGGTTTATATTACCGGAATGCAACCGATGGCGGATATCAACAACAGTATCAACGGATTGAGCGTAAAACGTGAGATTTTTGGTGGTAAAGACTTGAAGGTTGGAGATAAGGTGACGGTTCGTCTGACCATCAAGGCCGATCGAGACTATGACTTTGTGCAACTGCAAGACCGTCGTGCGGCTTGTCTCGAACCGGTGGAGCAGGTGAGTGGCTATCGCTGTGGCTGTTATTTCGAAATCAAAGACACATCTACCAGATGTTATATAGACAAGGTGAGAAAAGGTAAGACACAGGTAGATATTGAATATTATATAGACCGAAAGGGTAACTACCAAAATGGTGCCGCTACGGTGCAGTGTGCCTACGCTCCTGAATATGCCGGAAGAGACAAAGGCGCGGTGTTGAGCGTGAAAGAATAAAAGAATTATGAACAAGAGAAAATATATATTGACAACGATGCTGGCCATGGCGGCTTGTCCGCTTTTGGCGCAGCGTATCACCACCTCTAATGAGGTGATAGACTGTGGACAAGTGATTTACAATCAGCCGGTGAAGGCCACCTTCCATCTGCACAACAAAGGTAATGAATATCTTGTGATTCAAGATGTGGAGACGGGATGCGGATGCACTCAGGTTGATTACCCCAAGCAGCCAGTGGCAGGAGGCAAGGAGTTTACTTTAAACGCTACTTATGATGCCCGCCAATTGGGACATTTCGTCAAGCAGTTTCTGGTGTACAGCAATGGGTCAAAAGAACCATTAATGCTCACATTGCGTGGTGTGGTTGTGACGGAAATCACAAACTATAATGGTGGCTATGCCTATCAGATGGGGAGTCTGAAAGCCGATAGCGCCTCGGTGGAGTTTGATGATGTGAACAATGGCGACCGTCCTACTGCGGAAATTCATATCCTCAACACCTCCAGTCAGAGCGTGCGGCCTGTCGTAATGCATCTTCCCAACTATCTTTCGGCGGAAGTTTCACCATCGACCATTGCCACTGGTCGTGGTGGTGTGGTGCGTTTTACGCTTGATTCCCGAAAACTGCGTGATTTTGGCCTAACCCAAACCACAGTCTATCTCGGTGCCAATCCTGGTGAGAAAGTCAGTGAAGACAAGAGCATAGAAGTGTCTGCCGTCCTTTTGCCGGGATTCCAAAGCATGACTCCGGAAAAGATGGCTAATGCTCCTCAGCTCAAACTTTCTCGGGAGAACCTTGATCTGGGATCATTTGCGGGAAAGTCAAAGAAAAAGGGAGAGATAGAAATTTTCAACACTGGAAAGAGTGTTTTGGACATTCGGGCACTGCAAATGTTTACCAGTGGACTGCAGGTCTCGCTCAACAAAATGAAGATTCAACCTGGCGAAACGGCAAAACTTAAGGTGACGGCAGAATCCCGCATATTGAAAGGAAGGTCTAAATCTCGTCCTCGTGTGCTGATGATAACCAATGATCCGCATCGTCCCAAGGTAGTTGTCCATATCAATGTGACGGAATAAGTTATGATACAGATAGAAATCGATAATGGTAGTGGATTTTGCTTTGGTGTGACCACGGCTATCAGCAAGGCAGAAGAGGAATTGGCAAAGGGCGGTTCGCTCTATTGCTTGGGAGATATTGTGCACAACGGCATGGAATGCGAACGCTTGCGGGATATGGGCTTGATTACCATCAATCACGACGATATGCTGCAATTGCACGATGTGAAAGTGTTGCTGAGAGCTCACGGAGAGCCTCCGGAAACTTATGAGTTGGCTCATCGCAACAATATCGATATCATCGACGCGACCTGTCCTGTCGTGCTTGCCTTGCAAAGACGTATCCATCGGCAGTATGCTGCCAATCCTGAGGCGCAGATAGTCATCTTCGGGAAAAATGGTCATGCTGAGGTATTGGGATTGGTAGGGCAGACCCACAGCCATGCTACGGTTATCGAGAAACTTGAAGATGCCAAGAAGTTGGATATGGGGCGTGACATCTATTTATACTCGCAGACTACAAAATCACTTGATGAGTTCCATCGCATTATCGCTTATATTCAAGAGCATATCAGCAGTAACGCTACCTTCAAGAGTTTCGATACCATTTGTCGACAAGTGGCCAACCGTATGCCGCATATCTCTTCGTTTGCCTCACGACATGACTTGATACTTTTTGTCTGTGGTCACAAAAGCAGTAATGGAAAAGTGCTTTTCAAGGAATGCTGTAGGGTGAATGGCAACAGTTTCCAAATAGAGAATCCTGAAGAGATTCAATCTTCTTGGCTTAGCGGAGTGAAAACCATTGGCATCTGTGGTGCCACAAGCACTCCTAAATGGTTGATGGAACAATGCCGTGACTATGTGTTGCATCTTGTCAATGGCTAATACCGAAAAAACACCGCTGTTGTTTTGCATCTTGTGAAGATTGTAAAAACAACAGCGGTGGCTTTAAAATATAGACTTGTTATTTCACACATTCTTTAAATCGTTCCATGAGCCAAGCTTTTTGCTCTGGAATGGTCATGTGGCTGTTGTCCAATTCGATGGCATCGTCCGCTTTGCGCAGTGGAGACACCTCACGGTGACTGTCTATATAGTCACGTTCCTGTACATTTTTCAATATCTCGTCATAGTCTGCCGGTATGCCCTTGGCTTTCAGTTCGTCAAAGCGTCGTTGGGCACGCACTTCAGCTGAAGCTGTGACAAAGATTTTCAACTCGGCTTGTGGAAAGACTGTGGTTCCGATGTCGCGTCCGTCCATGACAATGCCTTTTTCTTCCCCCATGCGTTGTTGCTGTTCCACCATGGCGGAACGTACAAAAGACAAGGCTGCGACCACGCTCACATGACTTGATACCTCAATACTGCGGATGTCCTTTTCCACCAATTCTCCGTTCAGATAGGTGTCCGGTCTGCCCGTCTCGGCATTGAATTTGAAGCTGATGTGGATATCCGGCATAAGTTGTTGAAGTTTCTCACTGTCTATCTTTTTCCCGTGAAACAGTTCTTTGCGCATGGCATAAAGAGTCACGGCGCGATACATCGCCCCCGTGTCCACATAAATATAGCCCACTTCCCGGGCCAGGTCTTTGGCCATGGTGCTTTTCCCACAAGAAGAGAAGCCGTCCACGGCAATGATGATACGTTTCATTTGCTTATTTTGATGTGATTATTTACAGACTGTATGCGGCACTCACTACAATGGAAGAGGAAGATACATGATATTTCCCGTAAGCGACATTGAGTTTGAACCGTTCCAAATTGATGCCTCCTCCAAAGGAGAGTCCTGCGCCATGGCTACTTCCTTTTTCCTCTCCTGTGGCAAGAATAGACATTTCGTTGGCACGCCGAAAATTATAGCCACCGCCAATCCAGATATTATTCCCCAACAGAATGTCGGCGCCCAATACAAGATGGTTGAAAAATTTATATCCCCAATGGTTCAGGTCGGCCAAGGTGGCGTGGATACGGAATGGGGCGGCTGCAAACTGTTTGCTTATGCCTATCTGTAGGTCGAGCGGCATTTTCTCAAACGATTCATCGTAAGCCTTCAGTTGTCCTCCCAAGTTCTTGGCGACTGCGGAAACTGATAGGTCATGTTCAGAGTCGAAATAATTCAGTCCTAAGTCCACTCCAACAGCGATGGAACTGTAGCTGCCAATATATGACGTGATGAACTTGGCGGTG
>CAKPTK010000139.1 GCA_934190685.1 uncultured Prevotella sp. | reverse complement strand
ACGCAATCGGCACCATTGACAAGATTCTGTCAATGGTGCCGATTGGCGATTATAGGGATGGGTATAATGCTTATTTCAATTTGAACGAGTTCTCAATGCTGGTCAATTCGTCTTGGAAGTTGCGGTCTGTCTTGATGCGACGTTCCACTTTGGAGCAACTGTGAATCACCGTGGAGTGGTCTCTGCCTCCCACCAATTTGCCAATGCGGGAGGCAGGCATTTTGGTGTATTTCTGTGCCAGATACATGGACACCTGCCTTGCCTCAACATATTCCCGCTTGCGTGAACGGCTTGAGATGGCTGACGTTGACACGCCGAAATGATTGCATACCGTGTCGAGGATATCGTCGATGGTGAGGGGACGGTCATTCACCTTTACCGCGCGTTTGATGACGCGCTCAGCCAGACGCATATCCAGGTTGCAGTTGTAAACCACAGAGTAGGCGAGGAGAGAGTTGATGACCCCTTGTAGGTCTCTCACGCTGCCGCTTGCGGTCTGTGCGATATAGTCGATGACTTCTGTGGGAATCTTCAGTCCGTCACGTTTAATCTTGTTGTTGAGAATGTCCACGCACAACTTTGTGTTCGGTTTCTCCAGCTCGGCGATAAGGCCACAGCAGAATCGGGTCAACAGACGCTCGTTCATGCCCTTGAGGTCTACAGGAGGGCGGTCGCTCGCCAAGATGATGCGCTTGTTGTTGCGGAACAAGTGGTTGAATATATGGAAGAATGTATTCTGTGTGCTTATGGCGGTTGCCCATTCTTGAATATCATCCACAATCAGCATGTCAATGGTCTGATAGAAGTTGATGAAGTCGTTGGTAGTGTTGTTGCGCACGGAGTTGGTATATTGCACTTGGAAGAGTCGTGCGCTGACATAGAGCACGCGACAGTTGGGATTCATCTCCTTCGCTTTCATGCCGATGGCGTTGATGAGATGTGTCTTTCCACATCCAGACGGTCCATAGATGAACATCGGGTTGAACTGGGTGCTCTTGGGATGTTCCGCTACGGTGAGACCGATAGAGCGGGGCAGTTTGTTGCTGGTTCCTTCTATATAGTTGTTGAATGTCAAGTGCGGGTTGAGTTGGGAATCAATCTGCTGTGGACCTGCTGCGTCAAGGGGTGTAGGCGCTTCTTTTGTGACTTTGGTGTCCGGTGTGGCAGTCAAGGAAGTCTCATTTTCCTCGGCTTCCATTTCGATGTTTCCGCCCTTGCCTTTTCCTTTCACCACCTGTACTTTGTAGAAAAGCTTCACGCCATCGCCATAATAGTGGTGCAAAACTTTCTTCAGTAAGTTACCATAGTGCTCGTCAAGATACTCATACACGAATTGTGTACTGACTTCAATGCATACCGCCTTGGATGCGACGATATACTTGTTGAAGACAATAGGCTTGAACCAAGTATCATATTGCTGCTCACTGACATTCTGCTTGATGAGCTGAAGACACTGGTCCCAAAGAACTTTCGGACTTTTATCCATATATTGATTTAATTATATTCTAAATTAATAGGGGATGCGGTTAGCTACTTGCGTAGAATCGAATGCAAAATTAGCAAACTTTTCTGAATTATCCCAATCCTTGTTTTAACGTCTTTATATGTATATCGACGCTAAGTCTCTCATTATCAATAGATTCAATCGATGTTATGAGAAACTGCATGAAATGGATGTTGCACTTGTGCAAGTGGTTGATGTTGAGCTACTTGCGCCTTGCTAAGCCGTGACCTCAAGATATGGTGAAACATTTCACAAATATTCCCAAAGACTCTATAGTTTCAAGCCTTTGGGAATATTGTCTTGTGTCGTGAAACAAAGACCGCCTAATTTAAACAGAATTTAAATTACGACTTATTTGTCTTTTTTCCCGAACAGGGAGAAATGTACGTATCTCTTGGGGTGCGCTTTGAGGTTTACAAGGAGTGAGTCTGCGTCGCGCATGGTGCTGTTCAGATTGTTGTAGAGTGTAGGATCGTTCATCAGCAATCCGAGTGTTCCCTGCTTGTTGTTGAGGCTTGCCGTGACAGCTTCCACGTTGGCAAGGGTTTTGTTGACCTGTTGCATGGTTCCCTCGATGTCGATGTTTGCCAAGTTTCCGGTCAGTTTGTTTGTATTGTCGAGCACTCCGTTTGCCTTGTTCATCATCACAGGCACGCCCTTGTTGAGCTGGGCCATCAGCGTGTTGAGTTCGCGGGAGCTGACGGTCAGGTTGCCCGTGATGGTCTCCACGTTGTGAAGAGAGTTGGCAAGGGCAGGATCGGCGAGCAGGGCGTTGAGACTTGCCATGATGCTGTCGAGTTTGGGCAGTATTTGCTGCACGGTGGGGATGAGGTTCTTCACCTCTCCCAGGGCGCCGGCATTGATGTTCCCGGGGATGATGCCACCTGGCTCCACACGCTCGCGTGGGTTGTTGGCCAAGAGAAGGTTTACTTGTGTGTTGCCCATCATGTCGCTGACGATTTCTGCAGACGAACCCTTGGGGATGCGCATGTCTTTTTCCACTTCAGCCTCTACGGTAATGTCGTTGCTGTGTGAATAGTCATAGTTGATGGCTTTCACGGTGCCTATCTTGTATCCGTCTGCGTAGATGGGGCTTGAAGCGGAGAGACCGCTCACGTCCTTGAACGTGATGTAGTATTTTGTGCCGTTGTCAAAGAGGTTGAGTCCTTTGAGAAACTTCATTCCGAAGAACAGCAGTATGATGCCAACAATCGCCACAAGGGCTATCTTGACTTCCTTGGTGAATGGATTTTTCATAATCTTATATGCTTTGTTTTTATTTGTTCTTGTTGCGTGTGAACTCGCGGATGGCCTCGTTGACATTCATTTTCTTGCCATTCTTGAAGGCGATGATGAATGCTTGGGGATGCTTGTCGGCAAGACTTTTGCGAAGTCTGTTCACTTCGTTATAATTGTTCGACGCTCCGGTGGTGTATTTCCACATGCCGTTCTCTTGGTAGCAGTCCACATCGGTGAGTCCCTTGAGTTGTGGACTGTTCTTGGAAATCTTGGCGTCGCACGCCAATACTTGGAGCTTGAACACCGGCTGGTCGTCTTTGGTTTCTTTTTGCGGAGTTGGTTGCTGCACCTTGCTGACCATTGTCGGCGTTTTGCGGTTGGCTGTCGAGTCTGCAGGCTTGCTTTGCGACTTGGCTGCAGTTCTGGTGCTGGCTACCGGAGCAGTGTCCCGCTTGGGTGTTTCACATTCCTGTTGTGGTACCACGCGCCCTACATCCAGCTTTCCGCTATTGTCAGGTTCCGGTGCGGCGTAAGGAATGGCGGGCTTGTTGTCGTATTTGTTCTTGTATTGTAAAAAGGCGCGGTAAATACCGTTTCCCATTTGGTCTATCCGTGACGCGTCGTTGAGCAAAGTCTCCTCGTCGGGGGTCGTGATGAAACCCAATTCGATGAGGCAGCTGGGCATAGAGGTCTCGCGGAGTACCAGGAATCCCGCCTGCTTCACTCCTTTGTCCGGTCGGTTTGCCGTGTTGCAGACATTGCGTTGCACGAGTTTGGCGAGTTCCACGCTCTTTGCCATATTCTTGTCTTGCATGAACTCGAACATGATATAGCTTTCTGACGATTTTGGATCAAACCCTTCATAGCGTTGCTTGTAGTCTTTCTCCACCAGGATGACCGAGTTCTCGCGTCGTGCCACGTCAAAATTGTCCTTGGCACGGTGCATCCCCAGCGTGTAGGTCTCCAAGCCTCGTGCGATATGTCCGCCAGGCAGTGCGTTGGTGTGGATAGAGACGAAAAGGTCTGCCTTGTTGCGGTTGGCGATGTCTGCACGCTCGTGCAGGGGAATGAACACATCCGTCTTGCGGGTGTAGATCACCTTGACATCCGGGCAGTTCTTCTCCACATAGCGTCCGAAAGCGAGCGCCACGTTGAGGTTGATGTTTTTTTCTTTGGACACAGCACCCAATGCGCCTGCGTCATGTCCACCATGTCCGGCATCGATGACGAGCGTAAACTTGCGGTCGGCGGCGGAGAGGGCGACGGCTGCAAACGAGAAAAAAAGCGTCAGAATGAATGCGGTCTTTTTACTCATACTCATGAATATGGCGACAAAGTTAATTAAATAAGGTGAAAACTCCAAACAATCATTTGGTTTTTTCGTTTGTGAAGTGCATTTCCACTTCGGCTCCGAGGCTGTCGGCTCCGAAGGGGGGATTCTCTTTTCTGATGTTGATATGGGCTTCTTCAACGGTCGGAAATGTGCTGAAGATTTTCTCCGCCATGCGGTAGCTCACGTTCTCGAGCAGGGCTGAAGGAATATCCATCACCGCTTTCACTTGCTCGTACAATGTGGCATAGTTGACCGTATCTGCCACGTTGTCTGTCTGCATGGCAGCAGAGAGATCAACCTTGATGGTCACGCCCACCACGTAGTCGTTGCCCACGGTTCTTTCCTGGGCAAGCACACCGTGGTAGGCGTGAAAATGAAGGTCTCTTAGTGTGATATAACTATCTGTCAGTGTCATCTGTTCTTGTTTATCCGCATCTGGAGGCGCCGCAGTTCTTGCAGATCAGGCATCCTTCCTGATAGACCAGGGTCTCTTGTCCGCACACAGGACATTTCATTCCTTTGGCTTCGGTGCCGTCGGTGATGTATTTCTTGAGGGCGCGTTCCACGCCGTTCTTCCATGTGTTGATGTTCTCGCTCTTGAGCTGGAGAGAGCTTACGAGTTTGATGACATGGGCGATAGGCATGCGGTAGCGCAGCACGCCGGAGATGAGTTTGGCGTAGTTCCAATATTCTGGGTTGAACTTCTCGCTCAGTCCTTCCACGGTGGTCTTGTAGCCACGCTTGTTCTCAAACTGGAAGTCGTAGCGGTGGGTGCCGTCCTCGTTGGTCGACTTGATGATTTTTCCCTTGGTGACGGTCTTGGGCAACACGATGCCCTCCTCGTCGTCCTGCAGTCCGGTGAAGATCTCGTAAGGATAGCCGTTGAGCAGACCGACGAAAGCCACCCATTTCTCCTTGTTGTTCTGGAATCGCACCACGTCGCATTCCAGTTCCTTCGGTCTTACCTCCACCACTTGTGGCTGGCGGCAGATTTCTGGTTTTGGATCGCTGCCGGGGTTGGCCTCTTCCTTTTTCTTGTCTTTCTTCTTTACCGAAATCATCACGCCCGACCGGCTGCCGTCGCGGTAGATGGTGCATCCCTTGCATCCCGACTTCCAGGCTTCCACATAGAGCCGGTTGACCAGTTCCTCGTCGACGGAGTTTGGCAGGTTCACGGTCACGCTGATGC
>CAKPTK010000138.1 GCA_934190685.1 uncultured Prevotella sp. | reverse complement strand
CTCGGCTCCGACCGTGTGGAGTTTGTCACCGGCATCCAATACCGCCATCTGCTCGTCATCCACGGCGGCAGCAAATATGTGGACTGCGCACCGCCACACGACCATCCCAACGAGGAATGGAAACCCCTGCTCGTCAAGCCCATGCCCAACGCACCCGTGGAAGAGGGACGCATGACGGCACAGCAGACAGCAGACCTGATGAACGACCTTATCCTCAAGAGCCAAGACCTGCTTGAACGGCATCCCTTCAATGTGGCGCGCCGACAGCGGGGAGAACGCATGGCCAACCTCATCTGGCCCTGGGGCGGCGGCTACCGCCCCCACATGCTCACCCTCACGCAGATGTATCCGCAAATCAAGCGCGGAGCCGTCATCTCGGCAGTAGACCTCATCAAGGGCATCGGACACTATGCCGGACTGCGCGTCATCAACGTGGAGGGTGCCACCGGACTCTTCGACACCAACTACGAGGGCAAGGCGCAAGCCGCCATCGACGCCCTGCGCACAGACGACTTCGTCTATCTGCACGTGGAGGCGAGCGACGAGGCAGGACACGACGGCGACCTGGAACTGAAGCTCAAGACCATCGAGAACCTCGACAGCCGCATCGTCAAGCCCATCTTCGAGGAAGTGTCCACCTGGGACGAGCCTGTGTGCATCGCCGTGCTCCCCGACCATCCCACACCCGTGGAAATACGTACCCACGTGAAAGAGCCTGTGCCGTTCGCCATTTGGTATCCCGGCATCCAGCCCGACGGGGTGCAGGAATACGACGAGGTGAGCTGTGTCAGCGGCGCCTACGGACTGCTCCGCCTGCAAGAGTTTATGAACACATTTATGGGAATAGAATAAGAAAGGAAACAACAACATGAAATATTACTCAACCAACCGGAAAGCTCCCGTCGCCGATCTGCACAAGGCGGTGGTCAAGGGATTGGCAGAAGACCGTGGACTCTATATGCCCGAGCAAATCAAGAAACTGCCACAGTCGTTTTTCGACCACATCGACACGATGTCGTTCCAAGAAATCGCCTATACCGTGGCTGACGCCTTCTTCGGCGAGGACGTGGCTGCCGACGACCTGAAGCGCATTGTCTACGACACACTCCAGTTTGACTGTCCCGCCGTCAAGGTGACCGACAATATCTACTCGCTCGAACTGTTCCATGGTCCCACCCTCGCCTTCAAGGACGTGGGCGCCCGCTTTATGGCCCGCCTGCTGCAATACTTCATCCGTCAGGAGGGCAAGGAGCAGGTCAACGTGCTCGTCGCCACCAGCGGTGACACGGGATCGGCTGTGGCCAATGGATTCCTCGGCGTCGACGGCATCCATGTCTACGTGCTCTATCCCAAGGGCAAGGTGAGCAAGATTCAGGAAAGTCAGTTTACCACCCTTGGACAGAACATCACCGCCATCGAGGTAGACGGTGTGTTCGACGACTGCCAGGCACTGGTCAAGTCCGCCTTCATGGACGAGGAGCTGAACAAACACATGAAACTCACCTCCGCCAACTCCATCAATGTAGCGCGCTTCCTCCCCCAGGCGTTCTACTATTTCTACGCCTATGCACAGATGAAGAAGTTGGGCAAGGCCGACCAGCTCGTGGTGTGCGTGCCGAGCGGCAACTTCGGCAACATCACGGCCGCCCTCTTCGGCTGCGAGATGGGACTGCCCATCAAGCGCTTCATCGCCGCCAACAATGCCAACGACATCTTCTACAACTATCTCAAGACAGGAAAGTATAATCCACAGCCCAGCAAGCAGACCATCGCCAACGCCATGGACGTGGGCGACCCGAGCAACTTCGCCCGCATCATCGACCTCTACAAGGGCGACCATGCGAAAATCTCGTCGTTCATCAGCGGCGCCACCTTCAGTGACGAGCAAATTCGCCAGGCGATGAAGGAGTGTCACGACACGACCGGCTACATCCTCGATCCCCACGGAGCCTGTGGCTATGAGGCACTGAAAGAAGGACTCAAGGAGGGCGAAACCGGCGTGTTCTGCGAGACCGCCCACCCCGCCAAGTTCAAGGATACCGTAGAACCAGTCATCGGCGCCTCTGTAGAGATTCCCGCCCGCCTCGCCGCCTTCATGAAGGGCCAAAAGCAGAGCGTGGAGATGAGCAAGAACTTCGCCGATTTCAAGGCATTCCTCCTCAAACAATAAAACGCAAAACCACAAGATACGAAAAGAGCGGCACAGAGGAAAAATCCTCTGTGCCGCTCTTCGTTTAGCCTTCTCTTGAAAGGCAAAGCCTTATCCTTTCAGTTCTTCCAGTCGGGCGATGTATTTGCCGAGGATGTCGAACTCCAAGTTCACCACAGAGCCTACCTGGATGTCGCAGAAATTGGTGTGCTCCCGAGTATAAGGGATAATCGCCACTTGGAACGAATGCTCCGTGGGGGCACACACGGTGAGCGACACGCCATTGACGGTCACACTGCCCTTGTCCACCGTAAAATAGCCACGGCGCGCCATCTCGGGATTGAAATCGTAGTCAAAAGTGAAGTAGGTGCTGCCACCGGCATCCTCCATCGCCACGCAGCGTGCCGTCTGGTCCACATGGCCCTGCACGATATGTCCGTCGAGCCGGCCGTTCATCATCATCGAACGTTCCACATTCACATGATCCCCCTCACGAAGCCGGCCGAGATTGCTGCGGTCCAACGTCTCCTTCATGGCGGTCACCGTGTAGGTGTCGCCATCAATGCTTACCACCGTGAGGCACACGCCGTTGTGGGCCACACTCTGGTCTATCTTCAACTCACTGGTGAACGAGCAGGTCAATGTGAAATCGATATTTTCCTGATACTTGCGGATGCCGACAACAGTCGCCATCTCTTCAACGATGCCTGAGAACATATTGCTGTCTTGAATGTTTTAAATGGGTTTGAAAAATAAAAAGAGGTCGTACCAATGATGTGATGAAAACTCCGAGCAATACAAGATTTGAGAGCTCTCCGCCTTTGTAATCCACCGGCTTTGCAGCTGCCCCGAAGGGTGTGGCCCGCCATTGGCAAGAGAAGTCATCCCGGTTTTTCTGATTTATTTGATGAGTATCCCGATCGAACTGGTACGACCTGTTGGTTTACTCCTTTCGTGGTGCAAATTTACATCATTCTCACTAATGCCACAAATATTTCGGGGAATATTTTCTCTCCTTCCCCCTTATCTCAAATTTATTGTGTAATTTTGCAACATGATTTTCTACCTTTCATGCACAGGCAACACCCTGTGGGCAGCCCGGCAGATAGCCCACGCCACGGGAGAAGAGCTGGTCGACATCACCGCCTTGCCCGACCGTCCGCACACGTTCACGCTCGACGAGGGCGAACGACTGGGATTCTGCTTCCCCGTCCACTGCTGGCGTCCGCCGATGCTCTACCGGCGGTTTCTGAGCCAGCTCCGCATCAGTTCCCCGCAACCGCTCTTCGCCTACGCCCTCTGCACGGCGGGCGACGACATCGGGCGCACCATCGACATCCTGCGCGAGGACCTGCGCCACGTGGGCGTCAAGCTCCAAGCTGCCTGGTCACTCGTGATGCCCGAGACCTATGTGGGCCTGCCCTTCATGGATGTGGACAAACCAAAGAACGAACGGCGGAAAATCAGCGACTCGCAGCAGCGACTCGACCGCATCCTACCCGCCATCGTGGAGCGGAGGAGCGAAGGCGTCGCAAACCTCGACATAGGTTCCATGCCACGGCTCAAGAGCGGCGTGGTGGCGGCGGCATTCAACCGATGGTGGGTCAACGACCGCTGGTTCCGTGTCGACACCGCACGCTGCATCCATTGCCGCCGATGCGAGCAAGTATGCCCCGTGGACGACATTTCCTGCGACGGCGACACCCCCACTCCCCAGTGGAAGCACAACGGACGCTGCCTGACCTGTCTGAGCTGCTATCACCACTGCCCGGCTCACGCTATCTCCTTTGCCGGGCAGACCCAAAACAAAGGACAATATTATTTCAACCATAAATGACATGAAGAAACTTCTCCTATCATTGATTCTCGCCTGTTCGGCAACCGCACCCTCATGGGCTGTCAAGGCGTGGCCCTTCCCTGTGGAAGTGACCCAGAGTGACGGCACCCGGCTGACCATCCTCAACCGTGGCGACGAACATTTCCACTATTTCACCACCACCGACGGCGTACTGCTCGTCAGAACCGACGGTTCCTACTACATCGCCGCCGTCCAAGCTGACGGCACCCTCACCTCCACCGGCATCCTCGCCCACAACGCAGACAACCGCACCGAGGCGGAACAGAAGGCAGCCACACGGCAAAATCTCGAGCCTCTGCAGCACAGAGAGAACGCCCAAAGGACCGCAGCGAGAATCGTGAAGAAAGAGAGCTATGCCAGTTTTCCCTGGAAAAGCACGGAGAATCCCCACGTGCTGATTATCCTGGCACAGTTTCCAGACATGCCCTTCCACACCACCGAGAAAATCAACGGCGTGGAAACCGAACTGGACACCAAGACCATCTTCGAACAATATTTCAACGCCACGGGCACCATCGACAAATCCTACGGCACGGTGAGCAAGAACCACGGCAGCGTGAAACAATATTTCTCAGACATGAGTGGCGGACAGTTCACCCCGCAATTCGACATCTACGGCCCCGTCACCCTCGACAACAACTATGCTTACTACGGCAAGGGCAGCAGTGACAACATGAAGGCATTCGTGCCCGAAGTGTGCAAGAAAGCCGACGAGGCGGGTGTGGACTTCTCACAATACGACCAGAACAACGACGGCTACGTGGACCTCGTATACATTGTCTACGCTGGCTGGGGCGAAAACATAGGCACCAACTCCACAGACTGCATCTGGCCCAAGAGCGGAATCACCAGCGGCGGCACCTATGACGGCAAGAACGTGGCGCTTTACGGTGTGAACAACGAGATGAACGGCAACGACCCCACCACGGGCAGGGCCACCATGTGGATCAACGGCATAGGCACCTTCTGCCATGAATTTTCCCACTGCCTCGGACTACCCGACTTCTATACCACCACCAGCGGAACCGTGCAGACTGCCAACAACCAGACCATGGGATTCTACGACCTCATGGATATGGGCAACTTCCAAAACAACAGCTACTCACCCCGCGCCTATACCGCCTTCGAACGTGAGACCTTGGGCTGGGGAGACATCGTCGACCTCGAGGAGAGCGGCTCCTACACCACCCAGTCCCTTTGCGACAACGGCAAGGCCTACCGCGTGCGCAACCCACTGAACAAAAACGAATACATCGTTGTGGAGAACATCCAGAACAAGGCATGGGACAACACCAAGTACATCGGCCACGGACTGC
>CAKPTK010000137.1 GCA_934190685.1 uncultured Prevotella sp. | reverse complement strand
GGATATCTCACTTTTCGACACAGCCGCCAACTTGCCGTTGCAAATGAGTTGCATGGGGAACGAGGAGCGGTGGAGCGTCATCGTCTCCACCTCGGTTTCAGTCTTCACCTCGGCAGCGTTCTCCATCTCATGTTTGTTTTCCTTCTTATGACACCCCACCAAAAGGAAGAGAAAAAGAAAATATGTCAGTCGTCTAATCATCATATCTTGTGTTTAATAGTTTTGTATAGTCTGCTGTCAATTGGGCGTGGTTCTGCCAATCGTAGAGCGTGGCACGGCGCAAGGTGTAATAATCAACCCAGTAGGTCTGCAGTTGGTCGACATACTTCGACTTGGCTGATTCCGCCTCTTGCATAGCCGTATTCAGGTCGGTCACGGAAATAGTGCCAGCCTCGAAGCGACGGCGGGTCATCTCATAGCGTTCCGACGAGATGTCACGGGCCCGCTGGGCTGTTCGGCACAGCTCCGCCTGATAGGCAAACTGCATCACTTGTTTGCGTATATCCTGCAAATATTCCTCGTGTTCCTGCTCCACCTGTACCTTGGCAAGTTGCAAGTTAGCCTCGGCGGTATGCACCTTTCCCTTGCTTACGCCCCAATCGAAAATGGGAAGACTCAACGAGACACCAATCAGTTCGTTGTCGCGCAGGTTGCGATAGGCGCCGGCAAAGCGAGAGTCGGTTTTGTTGAAGCCCAATTCACTGCGCAACTGCACCTGTATGCCCTTTTGTGAGCGTGCTTGTGCCACAGCCTGTTGTGCTTTCAGTCGGGTCAAGGTTTGCGACTGGGTGTGCGAGGAATTGTTGACAGCGTGCAAGATGGCGTCGTTGGCATTAATGACAATGTTAGGAATTTGTTCCGGCACAATCAGTTCCGACTGCTGATAGTCGGACAACCGCAGATAGGAGAAAAGATAGAACTGCTGGTTGTCGAGATTCAGTTTATCGTTGGTCACGGCGAGCTTGGCATTCAGCACAGACAGTTCCAGTTGAAGGATGTCGCTCTTGTTGATGGTTCCCAAGTCAAAACGCCGCTTCGCCATCTCATAGAGCTGTTGCAGGTCGTCATATTTCTTCACGCTCTGCTGATAACTGGTCTGTGCCGAAATTACATTGAAATAGAGACGGGTGGCTTTGATGGTGACCTGCTCCATGTCTTCAAGATATTCTTTTTGTGCCATCTCATACTCCACTGGCGCGGTCTTCTTCTGCCATTTCAAGGCATTGTAGGAGCGCAGGGGTTGGGTATAGGTGATGCGGAGCGGTTGTGAGTTGTAGGTGGTCTGGTCGTAGTCGAACTGGTCGAGCCTATAGAGATAGGACTGCAACGACACGGTGCCGCCCAAGCCGGGTATCTGCTGGTCGACAGACAGTTTCAAGCTGTTGGTCAGAGAGTTGTTGTCCACATAGTTGATGTGTCCATTGTCCGAATTGCGGGTCTCCACCTTGGAATGGTCAAAGTTGAGCAGCGTGCCGGTGAGATTGACCGAGGGCAGCAGTTCCGCCTTGAACGAGCGATAGCTCCAATAGTCGGCAAGAAAGCGGAAACGCGCCGACTTGGCGTCGTATGACCGCTTCTGGGCGATTGCAATCACATCCCGCAAGGACAGATACTGCCGTTGTGCGCAGGTGGGAACGGCCACCATCCACAGGACAATCCACAATATTTTTATAGGGTTATTTCTCTTTTCTTTCATACACTTCACATTTTTGTTGTGCCTCACACTTCATCTCCCTCACAGCGGGCGACATCACTTTCTCATGAAACCGGACAATCCGTTTGGCGAGATGATAGACCGCTTGCTCATGATGTTGTTGTTCATGGACTTTCATCAGTTTATAAAGCGGATAAAGACGGTTTGGCAGCAAGTCATAGGCATATTGGTAGCATTGTTGTGCTTCTTTAAACAACGACATCGCTGCATAATTATTGCCCATACAGACATAAAACATCGGGTCGGCACTGACAAGGGTGCCTTTTCTGAGCATGGCGTTGCTGTCATTATACCTGCCGTTGTCCGACAGTCCCTTGGCAAAATCGAAGAGAAACGGGGCATTGTCCGACAACCAAGGCAGCAACGTCTGATAGTCGTCCACGGCATACGCACAGTTTGTGTATGCCAGTTGGCGGTATTCATCCGCTGCCCGCTTCCGCTGCGCTATCTCCTTCCCCATTCCAACGCTCAACAGAAACGTCAAGGCGGCGAGCGCCGCAACATATTTCTTCCCCATCAGGCATTGCCATGCCCCGTCATCGACACTGGCGGCATAGGCACACAAGAGCACCAGCAGCAGTCTGTAGGACAGGCATTGGAATGGATAGGAAAACAGGGCGAACACCAACAACGCCACTCCTGCGCAGAAAAGCGGACGGTTGGCTGCGTACAAAATTTTTCCAGTGAAGACGAGCATGGCGACAAACAACAACAACCCTATCATTCCCTGCTCCACGGCAAGGGTCAGAAACTCATTGAACGCATTGTCACACACGTCTGCCATCTGGGCTGCCGCCGGATAGACCGTGAAATAGTCTGCCGACTGTTGGGCAAAAGCATGGGGGAAAGATCCCAGTCCGCTGCCCAATAGTCCTTGCTCGGAGATAGCACGCAAGGAGATGTTCCAAATGACGAGCCTGCCATGGGCTGAACCCATCTTCATCCAATAAAGTCCAAAGGCCACAACCACAACGCCCAACCACAGCAACCAGCGGTTCCGCCGCATCCGTTGTCCGTAGACCATCCATGCCACGATGCCCACAGCCAACAGGGCGGCGCGACTGAAAGCGATGCCAAGCAGAGCAAACAACAAAAACATGGTAGCCCAAGCCAAACGCTTGAGCCAAGGACGCCCATCCATCGTTTTCAGTTGTGCCATCAACAGACTTGCTCCAACAGCGAGAAAGGCGGCATAGGGTCCAGGATTGAGAAAACTGCCCGTCACAGGATAGTAGGCATGACGGCTTGTGCCCTCCACCATTTGCGACACACCAAGCATCGCCTCATAGAGAATTGCCAAGGCTATGCCTACAATCAACAGGCGAGGGTCGACACATCGAAGGGAGAACAGCAAGCGAAGCAACACATAAGTGCAAGCCATCTCCATAAAACGATAAAAAGCCGTTGGCGTGACCACGCCATAGCCACTGTAGGTCAGAACTCCCGCCAACAGTGTCCATGACAAGACAAAGAGGTCGACAACGGAGATTCTAAAGCGTGAGCCTAAGATAAAATAGAGAACAGCTATCACCAACACCGCCACCGGCAGACTGACTGCATGCCACCACTCGCCGTCGCTCCAACTGGTTTCCATGGGCATCACGGATAGCAACAGTAACGCTGATACCACCGTCCATTGCACACCCTTGACGATTATAATGCCTTTCCTATTCTGTTCCATCTCCGTTCGTTTGTTTCTGTATCTTTTGAGTCGATGATTCTTGTGACCACTCCGATGATATATTCTTCCGGCACAGGACCTTTATAGCGTGAGTCGTCCGAATTGCCCACATGGTCGCCCGCCATGAAATAATAGTTGTGCTGAAACCTGTGCCACACCCAACGTTTTTCACCTTTCAACACTCGGTTTAGTTTCCAGTCTATTCTAACAGTGTTCCCCGTTTCCCATTCCAACAACACTTTGTAGAGCGTGGCGGTTTGGGGAGTAATCCGCATCACGTCACCTTTTCGGGGCACATAGTAGGGGCCGAAGTTGCGGACAGTCCAGTGAAAGTGTTCGTTCTTGGGCATGGCCCTCAGACTATGGGAATCCACCAAACTGTCGGGCGTCTGCTGGAGTCTCCGCTGTTCCGCCTCCACACCGAGCACACCCGGATAGTTGTTGTTCACATAACGTCCCTCAACGATGCTGAGCGTATCGCCTGGCAATGCCACACAACGCTTACAGTAAACATTGTTGAGCACAAACTTGATTTTTCTATGGTGGTTGGCACGGTTGAACACCACCACATCATTGCGCCGTATTCCCCGCCATCCTCTCAAACGGAAGCTATGCAGTTCACCGCCATCTTTTTTGAAATGGAAGTCTGTATAAATGCGCGCACCCATCATTGTCTTGTTGACAATGATTTCGTCTCCAGGCTGCAAGGTCGGTGTCATGGACGAGGATAGTATGTGAAACCAATCCACTATAAACACCCGGCACACCGCATAGAGTGCGATGAACAATGTCATCAACAATACACATTTATACAGTTTACTCCACATCACCATTTCTTAAAGATTTTCATTTGAAATCGGATAACTCAAAAGCCGACTATTCGAAGCCTTTTCATCGATAGTCACCAGACGTTTTTTCTTAATATCGACAGTAATGTACGATGACGCATCGATTATGTATTTCACAATGGGATTTGCATTCCAATCAAAGACCAACACTGCGCTCTTTCCTTGTTTTTCCAAATCATCATATCCATTATATAATGCATATATGTATTTATCCGTCGAGCAGACACAAGAAAAATATAGTTTGTCAGACATATCCTCCTTCAAAGGTAATTTTTTATCAATAAATATGGTATTCAATATGTCTCCATTTGAGTTCCTTATATCTATCTGCGGCAAATTAAAGAATGCCACCGCCAATTTTTCATTGGAAGGACTATACGATGCTATGCTTTCAAACAACTCATGACTTTTTCTTTTTTCACTTGTATATGTTTGCTCTTTGAATACACATTCCCCACATTGACGATCATATACAAAAATTTTGCAATCGTCTAAATCATTTGCCCCTACAAATTTGTTTGCTACAGAAAAGATGTAACGAGGCTCAATTTTTTTGCCAATCGGGAAACGAAATACGGGGACTACATCCATTGCATCATGTATATTTACCTTATACAAAGTACGTTGAGGCCTTTCCAACAAATATATGTACTCTCTACCTTTTTCCTGTAGGTATTGGCCCGAGAAAAATGGTGCGATGAATTCCTTGTTGCCATGCCCCCTTCTTGCAATCCGACTTATCAACTGAAATTGGGAATCAAAGACATAATAGAAGAACTCTCCTTTCGAACGGCAAACATATTTATCTGCAACCATTGTAACAGACAGAATATCTTGATACTTATCCGTTCCATCAATAGAATTGGCTTCAAGAGATACCTGTTGTGGAAACTTTGTTACTACACGCTCTTGATGGTCTCTACATGAAGACAATAACACTGAACTCAAGACGCAAAGAAATATGCGCCTTGAGTTTATAGATTTAAAAAAGCGGTTACAATTATATAACATAAAGCTCTAAAGCAGCCAAAGGAGAATAAGAGAGGTTGGAACGTAAACAGTTGGGAATGAGCAGATTTGC
>CAKPTK010000136.1 GCA_934190685.1 uncultured Prevotella sp. | reverse complement strand
ACCTCTTTCACACTTTGGGTGATGAGCACCTTCTCCTCGTTGGTCATCGTTCCCTCGTCGTTCCATTCGGGCACACGCTCGTTGAAGTCATACTGGTCCACCACCTCAAGACTGTGCTTGGCGGCAGCGTCGGCATAGACGACAGCTTCGATTAAAGAATTGGAAGCCAAGCGATTGCCACCATGCAAACCTGTGCAAGAGCACTCGCCGAGCGCATAGAGTCGGTGTATGCTCGACTCGCCGTTGAGGTCCACCTTGATACCGCCACACATATAGTGGGCTGCCGGACGCACAGGAATGTATTCCTTGGTAATGTCGATACCGATGGAAAGACATTTATGATAGATGTTGGGAAAATGATGCTTGGTTTCCTCGGCATTCTTGTGGGTCACGTCAAGACACACATGGTCGAGACCATGAATCTTCATTTCCTTGTCGATGGCCCTCGCCACAATGTCGCGGGGAGCCAACGAAAGACGTTTGTCATATTTCTCCATGAACGACTCGCCGTTGGGCAGTCGCAGGATGCCTCCATAACCACGCATGGCCTCTGTGATAAGGAAGGCGGGATGGGTTTCACCGGGATGATAGAGGGCTGTGGGATGGAACTGCACGAATTCCATGTCCCTCACCTCGCCTTTGGCTCTGTAGACCATTGCCTCGCCGTCTCCTGTAGCAATCACGGGGTTGGTCGTAGTCTGGTAGACGGCGCCGCAACCACCGGTACACATCATCGTCACCTTGCTCAAATAGGTATCCACCTTCTGAGTGTCTGGGTCAAGGACATAGGCGCCATAGCACTCGATGTCTGGCGTGCGCCGAGTCACCTCGATGCCCAGATGGTGCTGGGTGATAATCTCCACGGCAAAGTGGTTTTCCTTCACCTCGATGTTGGGTGTGTTGCGCACGGCTTCCATCAGTCCGCGCTGTATCTCGGCACCTGTGTCGTCTGCGTGGTGCAGAATGCGGAATTCCGAGTGTCCCCCCTCACGATGAAGGTCAAACTTTCCGTCCTGTTGTTTGTCAAAGTTCACGCCCCACTGCACGAGTTCCTTGATTTGTGCCGGAGCGTTTCTGACCACCTGGTTGACGGCTGCCGGATCGCTGATATAGTCACCGGCAATCATGGTGTCTTGAATGTGTTTCTCGAAATTGTCCACCTCAAGGTTGGTTACCGAAGCGACACCACCTTGGGCAAAAGACGTATTGGCCTCGTCGAGCGAGGTTTTGCAGATGAGGCAGATTTTGCCTTTGTGTGCTCTGGCGATTTTCAGAGCATAACTCATACCAGCCACACCAGAGCCGATAATGAGAAAATCGTATTTGAATACCATCTTTATTGTTTGTTATTCGTGCGGGCATTCCGCTAAGTTGGGGCAAAGGTAATACAATTTATGGAAGAAAAAGAAACAATCTGTCGTTTTTTCCATTCTTTTTTATCTTTGCGGGGGTGTGTTCGGAATATTATTTGTAATTTTGCACCCAATTATGAAAATGATTTTGTTTGGAAGAATCCGTCCTCGGGCGATTGTCCTCGCGGGATTGATTCTCTGTTTTCTGTTCTCTTCGCCTGTCAAGGCTCAAGTGAACCATACGCCCCTTGAAGCCGACGAGACTATCATCGAGGATGACGACAACGACGACAACGACGACGACAATGCGCTTGTGGCAGACTCCATCGCCAGCGACAGCACGCTCAACCATCTGCCGTGGGACAAGGCGGTTGGTGTGAAACTCAACCGGCTGATGGAGAGCGACATGTTCAAAACGTCGCAGGTGGGACTGATGGTCTACGACCTGGATGCCGACTCCGTGGTCTTCGCCCACAACGAGCGGCAGACACTCCGTCCTGCTTCCACTATGAAGGTGATTACCGCCATCACCGCCATCGACAAACTCGGCGGTTCCTATCAGTTCAAGACGGAACTGAAATATACCGGAAAGATCGAAAACCACACGCTTACGGGAGCGGTCTACTGTGTGGGCGGCTTCGACCCGCGGTTCAACAACGATGACCTCGCCGCCTTCGTCACCAGTCTCAAGGAGATGGGGGTCGACACCATCCGTGGCACACTCTTCTCCGACACCAGCATGAAGGACGCCGACCGACTGGGCGAGGGATGGTGCTGGGACGACAAGAATCCCGTACTCTCGCCACTGCTCATCTCGCGCAAGGATGAGTTTATGGACCGCTTTATTCGCCGTCTGCGGCAGGACAGCATCGTGGTGTCCGCATCCAACTACACGGGTTCCGTCCCCTACAACGCCTACAATGTGTGCACCCGCTTCCACACGCTCGACCAAATACTGATGCGCATGCTCAAGGAGAGCGACAACCTCTATGCCGAGTCCATGTTTTACCAGACAGCGGCATCCACCGGAAACCGGCCGGCATCGGCTAAAAGCGCGCGTGCCGTAACCAACCAACTGGTAAGGAAAATCGGTCTCGACCCTGCCCGTTACAATTTCGCCGACGGCTCGGGACTCTCCTTATACAATTATGTGACGGCGGAATTGGAAGTGAAAATGTTGCGTTATGCCTACCGCAACAACAACATTTACGTGCATCTCTACCCCGCCCTGCCCATCGCCGGCGTGGACGGCACCCTGAAGAAGCGCATGCGTGGTTCGTTCACCAACGGCAATGTCCATGCCAAGACGGGCACCGTGACGGGCATCAGCTCGCTCGCCGGCTACTGCACCGCCTCCAACGGACACCATCTCGCCTTCTCCATCATCAACCAGGGCGTGATGCACCGCAAAAACGGAAGGGCTTTCCAAGACCGTGTGTGCACCATCCTGTGCAGTCCCCAATGAAAAAGCGGGGCATAAGACAAGCGACAACACATCATCATTTTATTAACAACAAACAAAAATCCAACATGACATTCTCACCGCGACTGTTCGCGACCCTGCGACACTACGACCGCAAGACATTCATGCAAGACCTCATGGCGGGCATCATCGTCGGCATCGTTGCCCTTCCGCTCGCCATTGCTTTTGGCATCGCCTCCGGCGTCACCCCAGAGAAGGGCATTATCACCGCCATCGTGGCTGGTTTCATCATCTCTGTATTCGGAGGCAGCAAAGTGCAAATCGGAGGCCCCACAGGCGCTTTCATCGTCATCATCTATGGCATCATCCAGCAGTATGGCATGGAAGGACTGACCATCGCCACCCTCATGGCGGGCGTGTTCCTCATCCTCTTCGGTGTGCTCCATCTAGGCACCATCATCAAGTATATTCCCTACCCCATCGTGGTGGGCTTCACGAGCGGCATTGCCGTGACCATCTTCACCACACAGATCAAGGATCTCTTCGGCCTGCAGATGCAGACGGTGCCGAGCGACTTCCTCGCCAAATGGGGTGCCTATATCCAGGATTTCCACACCATCGACCCTTGGAGCGCACTCATCGGCGTGCTGAGCGTGGTGATTATCGTCGTCACGCCCAAGTTCAGCAAGCGCATCCCCGGTTCGCTCATCGCCATCATCGTGATGACGCTTGTAGCCCTGGGACTGCAGCGCTACTGCGGTGCCACGGGCATCGAGACTATCGGCGACCGCTTCACCATCAGCAGCCAATTGCCTGCCGCCACCGTGCCAGGCATCAACTGGGACACTGTCAAGAACCTCATCTCTCCCGCTTTCACCATCGCCATCCTCGGCGCCATCGAGTCGTTGCTCTCCGCCACGGTGGCTGACGGTGTAATCGGCGACCACCACGACTCCAACACGGAGCTGATCGGGCAGGGCATCGCCAACATTGCCTCTCCGCTCTTTGGCGGCATTCCCGCCACAGGAGCCATCGCCCGCACGATGACCAACATCAACAACGGCGGCCGCACGCCCATCTCGGGCATCATCCATGCCGTGGTCCTGTTGCTCATCTTCCTTTTCCTCATGCCGCTCGCCCAATACATCCCTATGGCGTGTCTGGCAGGTGTGCTGGTAGTGGTGAGCTACGGCATGTCGGGCTGGCGCTCGTTCATGGCGCTGATGAAGAATCCCAAAAGCGATGTCACCGTGCTACTCATCACGTTCTTCCTGACCATCCTCTTCGACCTGACCATCGCCATCGAGGTGGGACTGCTCATCGCCTGCCTGCTTTTCATGAAGCGGATGGCGGAGACCACAGATGTGAAGGTCATCATGGACGAGATTGTGACAGAGGACGAGAGCGGCATCAGCCACGACCACGACGAGCACCTCGTCATCCCCAAGGGCGTGGAGGTGTATGAGATCAACGGTCCTTACTTCTTCGGAGCGGGCAACCGATTTGAGGAGATCATGGCGAGCTTCGGCGACCGTCCCCGTGTGCGCATCATCCGCATGCGCAAAGTGCCTTTTGTCGACTCCACGGGCATCCACAACCTCACCAACCTCTGCTTGATGAGCAAGAAAGAGGGCATCCAGATTGTACTGTCGGGTGTCAACCCCAAGGTGCACCAAACCTTGGAGCACGCCGGGTTCTATTCGCTCGTGGGCGAGAAGAATATCTGCCCGCACATCAAGGTAGCGTTGGCACGAGCCAAAGACATCATCGGAGAATAAGAGATAATCTGTTGGCAGTCATAAATTTATGACTGCCGATTTTTGTTTATTCAACTATTCTTTATAATTTTGCACCCGATTTTTATTTATAACTTTATATTTTTATAAAAAGATGAATAAATCATTCAAATTCACAATTCTGCGCATTTGGGGGAATAAGCTTATAGCTTTTTCCATTCTCACCTACCTATTCTTGACCTGTGGTATAAAAGTTTCTGCACAAACAGCCTATGCAGTGCTTGACGACACGAAAACAGTACTCACATTTTACTTCAACAACAACAAAGACAAATTCAAAAACAGCTTTGACATTTCCACGGTGAATAGTTCAAATACCGATATTTCACCAGAATGGAACAGCAAAGTGACGGACACGGAAACCACCCAGAAAAAATACCAAGACATCAACACCGTAGTTTTTGACCAATCCTTTGCTAATTTCAAGCCCACAACATGCTATGACTGGTTTGACGGAATGGAGAAACTGACAACAATTAAAGATATTAAGAATTTAAACACGGAAGCGTCAACAAGCACCAAGAATATGTTCAAAGGCTGCTCCAATTTGACTGATATCGATTTTTCCAACTTCAGCACAACGAATGTGGAAGATATGGAAAGTATGTTTGAAGGATGCGCAGGTTTGACCACATTGAATCTCTCCAGCTTCAATACATCGAAGCTACGCAATCTAACCAAAATGTTTGAAGGCTGTACCAATCTCAGAACCATTCTCACAAGCAAGTATTTTGTCACGACGAATGCGGAGTCTGTTTC
>CAKPTK010000135.1 GCA_934190685.1 uncultured Prevotella sp. | reverse complement strand
CGAATATTATGAGCGACTACCACATCTACATAAAAATGCCCTCCTACCTGCGCCAGTGGTTTATCCATCGGCACAGTGGCACTGACCCCGTGCGTCTGAACAACGGCAGCATCGAGTCCAAGCTTATCAAACTCGCCATTGTCCGTCCGCCCGAAAGCATAATACCGCACCGTCAGCAGCCGGACGAGGTCGCCATCTGCATCCCTTACTCGAAGCTCCGCGACCCTCGTACATACAACCACATCACCGACACTGGCAAACGCGCCCTCTTGGAGAACATCAAGAACTCCTTTGACGTGGACTGCTGGACGTTTCTCCATGACTTCGGCAAGATCGGCAAGCAGCAGAAGGACTTGATTTATCTCTACATGGAGCAGCGTGGCATCAAGGAGGACGGCACTTGCTGGGACTCCATCGCCAAAATCTACCAGCGGCTCCGCAAGAACTATCTCACCAACGTCTGCCGACAGAAAAACCGCACGACAAAAGGCCGCAATAAAAACAATATCGAAACAACAGAAACAGAAGAATAGCAATGCAGCGTCTCCCCGGAATCATAAGCATCAGATATGTGCTTGCCGCCTCGCTCACGGCAAGCATCACCCAGAAAGCGTTGGCGAATGTTCCAGTCGGAATATTTGCCGACTCTTTCCCTGTGCCGCATATCGGGGATGCCGTCTGCGAGCTTGAATCGCAGTTCGACAACAACGACACTCTCGAAAAGGCGAAGCTCACGTTCTCCACCACCGCCCAGCTTCCCACTCGCCAACATCTTGCTTTCGTCATCCGCACGGTTGACGGCAAGCAGTATCTCGTCGGCACTGCCGAAAAACCTTACCCCGTCATAAAAGTGGAGAGTTCCACAGGCAAGCCAGACGGCGACTCGGCTGTCACCAAATACACCATCTCATATACTAACAAAGTGGCTCTTGTGCCATGCACGGCGTGAAAACGCCGTTTTTTTGTAACAAAATCGGCCGTTTTGTAACAAGTTACAACAAACGCCATTTTCTAACTCATTGATTTTCAGTACAGAAAATTTTGTTACGCAAAATAACGCTTGTTACACCCGAAATCGGTTCAATTTTGAAAATCACGATTTTTTCTTCTTTTTATCCTTTTGGTAACGCCCATTGATTGTGATGGTATAGTTTTCCTTAATTTCTCCTTTTCCTATTAAACACCTAAAAAATTGCACGACAAAGAGGATGAAGCAGGCTATTATACCAACACCACCAACTACTAATATGATGCCGTAAAAAAGGTAAACGCATATTTTGAGTAAGACTTCTTCCATTGTTTGAGGTTTTTGTTTCCTGCAAAGTTACATCATTTTCGTCTTTTCGCCTATATATATAACAATGTATCTTTGCCCCACACCAAACAAATTGCATCATGGCAAAGACCAAATACAATCTCCACCTCAAAGGCTACGTCGGCGGTTGGGACTTCGATTCTGACTATGTTGACTTCGTGCTCAACAAGAACACCGACAAGGAGGTCGCCGTCCTCATTGACTCGCTTGGCGGACAACTCAACACCGCTCTTTCCATATCCTCGGCTTTCCGCCGCCACGGCAACGTCCGTGTTCACTTCGTCGGCATGAACGCCAGTGCCGCCACCATCGCCTCGATGGGTGCCAAGCGCATCACCATGGATCACTCGGCCATGTACCTCGTCCACCAGTGCAGCCAGTCGTTCTTCGAGTGGGGCAGCATGAATGCCACGGATATGCAGAACTTGATTAACAACCTCGAAAAGCAGAAGGCCGACCTTGACAAACTGGATGCCAACGTCGCCGAGCTTTACGCCAAAAGGTGCAAAAAGAAATCCGCCGACCTGCTTGCGCTCATGAAAGTGGGCGGATGGCTGACGGCGGAGGAGGCACTTGCCTGGGGATTCGTTGATGAACTGACTGATTTTGAAGACGAGTCGGCTCCTGTTCTTACGGATGCTCTTGCCGCTGACTTCACCGCCCACGGCATACCGCTTCCCAAGATGCTGACCGACAACAAGCCGGAGGACATCACTACGTTCAGGCGTTTCCTTCAGGCGTTTGCCTCCGTTTTCCACTCGCAAGAAAAATCCCCAAATACTGACCACTCCAAATCTTCAACAGCAACTGAAACAGTAACAATGAAAAAGACCTACACCAACATCTGCCACATTCTCGCCTGTGACGCTCTCGATGCCACCGACGACAAGACCACGCTCACCACCGCCCAGCTCGACTCCATCGAGGCGGACATCACCGCCAAGGCACAGTCCATCGCTGACCTCACAGCACAGGTGGAAAAGCTCACCCAGTCCAACAAGGACTTGGAAGCCAAAGTCAAATCGCTCCCTGCCGCCACCACAAAGGATGTCGTGGACGACAAGAAGGACAGCAGCTCCAACGCTGACAAGTCCGACATCGAGCGTTTCTACGACACCACCAACTCCGCCCAAGCCCTCTTTGACTCCCTTCCGTAAGGATTCGCCCAAGCAGTACCGCCCAAAATCCACGGCACAATCGTACCAGCAAAAATCCAAGGCAATGTCGTATCAGCCCTATCCGTCCCATCCGTCATAGTCTAAATCACCCACTCAAATAACAATTCAAAATTCCAACAATCATGGCAGGAAAATTATCCTTCACCCTCCAAGAATACAAGGACGCCGCACGCAAATGGCGTTCTGACTTCCTCCGTCTCCCCATCATCGGCTGCGACGAGACCTTAAAGTTCATGACCGGTCGCCCCGGCATCCGTTACAAGGAGTCGGTCGGCACGCTCAACGCATCCGCAGAGTTCGGTCCTTATTCGCCCACGCGCTCCGAGGACATCAACTTGCAGCTCGACTTCCGCACACTGGAGACATTCTTCGGTTCTGTCGTCGCCAAGTTCGAGCCTAACTCGGCCATCTCCACGCTCCTCGGCACGGGTGCCACCAAGGGCGACGGGCAGAAGTCTGTCCCCACGGCTCGCGAAGTTCTCGGATTAATCGCCAAATCCCTCTCCGAGAAACTCAATGATTCCATCTGGAATGCCGTCCGCAACGCAAGCGGCAAGACTACCCACGACCTTTTCGACGGCTTCGACACAATCACAAAGAAGGAGGTCATTGCCGGCACCATCGCCGCCGACCAGGGCAACTACATGAAACTGACTGAGGCCATCACCTCTGCCAACGCTGTTGACGTCGCCAAGGAGATTCTTTTCTCGCTCGACCCTCGTCTCCGCTCGCAGACGCTCTTCATGTACTGCTCGCAGGACTTCGTCGACAAGTACAACGAGGGTTATCTCCTCACGCACTCGGGCATCCCGTACAACACGCAGTACAATCAGCCCACTGTCGAGGGTTCCAACGGCAAGCTCATCTTCTGTCCGCTCTCCAACAAGACGGATTCCAAATACATCCACATCTCTCCGAAAATCAACATGCTCTATGGCTATGACCAGATGGGCGACGTGGAATCGGTTGACGTGGAGCGTTTCGAGCCGTTTGTCCTCTCTTACATCGCCACCATGTTCTTCGGCGTGCAGTTCGAGTCCATCGACAAGCGACGTCTGAAGGTCGTCGAACTGGCTGGCTTATAGTCTAATCATTAAAAATAGTAATTATGGCAGCATCTACTCCAAATACAGACGTTCAAAAGTCCCTCGCATGGGCGATGGGTACGCCGGAGCTTCCAGGCGTGCGTCGCCGTGTTTATTATACCTCCAAGAATGACATTCTTGTCTGGCCCAAACTCCCTCATAACGATGTCGGACGTGTCACTTCTTCTGTCTATGACGGCTCCTTCACGCTGAAGGAAAACTCCTTTTGGAAGTACATTGACATCCTCCCCGAAAAGTCCCAGCTCACCAGTGAAGCCCAGGGTGAACTCCCTTCGCAGACCCAGCTCAACAAGCTTGTCGCCGTCCATCCGAGTGTCGGCGAGGAAGCGTCCGCTGCCGCTGCTTATCTCAACAACAACGACAACGTCTTTATTGTCGAGGACATGAAGGGCAAGCACCGTGTCGTGGGTTGTGACAAGTGGACGACAAAGACCACCGTCACGCAGGATCTCGGACAGGGTGCCACTGGCACTACTGGCACCACCATCAATGTCGAAGCCTCTGACGAGTGTCCGGCTCCGTTCTACACCGGCACCATCACTACCGAGGAGGGCGACATCGACTGCGCAGCGTAATGTTTTAATCATAGTTTACCATGGACAAGCGGACTCCGATAGACATGCAGGAATTCTTGACTGACATTTCCGTGCCGGACTTATCGGGTCCGCTTGACTTGTCATCGCCTGACGCTCCGAAAGGGCAGAAGGACATTTTTGCTATTGAGAAGCGCAAGGCATGGGACAAGTCGGTCGAAGCGCGGTGCGACTTCACCCGACGCATCCGCCTTACTCGCCGTGCTGACGTATTCTTCATCTCTCTCTGGCAGAAGTCGCTCTACGGACGCACGCTCACCGACATCAAGTCTGACGACACGATGGTTGACTTCTTCGCCGACAGTATCTCGCCACTCATCCGTGACATCTTGGGCGAAAACCTAAACACAGGTTATTGGTGCATCGTCACCACACCCAAGCGTCGCCACCTCGTCAAGAACTTCGCCACGCGCATCAGCGAGCGCATCGCCCAACATCTCAATATTCCATTTTACGAGGATGTTGCCCACTGTCATTCCAAGCAGCGCATCGGTGCCGTCTTCACGCTCAACGTGTTGCCCCGAGAGCCTAACTGCATCGTCTTCGACGATTTCGTCACCACAGGCTCCACCCTCAAAGCCATGCGCAATCTACTCCTCGAACACCACAAGAATTGTGTGTTCTTCACAGGCATCAACAACAAATTGTAATGCCCACACCATATCAGTCCTATCCGGCCCATCCGGCATAGTTCTCTCATATTTCCCATTACTCTCACCACTCCCATAAATTCCAAGCAATGAACAAATTAACAGAACAGGTCGCCCAATTCCTCGACACTCCCGACGAGCAGAAGGATTGGAACACCGCCGCGCTCCTCCTTCTCCAGCTCACCAACAACACCATCCTATACCGCAACATCAGCCTTAACCCCAATGGTAAGGCCGAGTTCATTGAGGGCAAGCTAAGACAGTTCCTCAAAGCTCGCCGTGAGGTGGAAGCCCATGACGAGGTGAACGCCATGCAGCAACAGGTTGAAGAAATAGTAGCATCCCGAACAGAGTTCTCCGATAGCGACACGAACCCGGCAACAGCCTTCAAGGCAGGTAAGCGTGCCGACCACGACTCGCTCCCCGAGGACATACAGGCCCTCTATGTCGAAAACCTCGACATCGTTCACCGTATGCGTGAGCTTCACCTCCATCTCCGCTTGCTTTCCGAGGACACGCAGCTCCACACCGATGCCGAGCGCAAACCGCTCCTCGACGAATTCATCTCTCTCGACAAAAAACTTCACGCAAATTGGGACACTTATGACCATTTCGTGACAAA
>CAKPTK010000134.1 GCA_934190685.1 uncultured Prevotella sp. | reverse complement strand
GAAGAAGCACCACATCGTGTTTCAAAAAGTTAAGCAAGATTTGGTTGTAGGCTTCTTGCTGGGCGGAGTTAAGTGTGTGTACGGATTCCAAATGCGGTTCGCCACCTACATTCAGCCGCCCCACCTCTTTTTTATAAGCAACAAGAATCTTCCTGTCCAACAATCCTTTCACAATGGGAAGAGTGGCATGACTTTCATTCAGCAGTTCCTCACGTGTGATTTCACGAACATCTTGTGGCTGTGTGTTCCCCTCCAAGGAGTCCCAATGAGAAAGTCGCAAATAGGTTTCCAACGTGCGCTTTTGTTTCACCGCCCTGCCCAGCATACTCATGGCAATATGAAGAGACAACTCGCTGCGGAAGTTCTCGGCGAGCGTGACATAGAGTTCCGTTTTAGGACGATAGCCCTCCTCCTCTTTCAAGGCGGCAGGAAGGGCAGCCTTGTAGACATCACCGATAGACGACATATAATAATCGGATATCCATTTCCACAGATTATACTGGGAAAGGAAAAGTATGGGACGCTTGTCGAGAACTGCCGTGATTTCCTTATATTTGAATTGGGGTTCGACTTCATGCACCTTGACAGCCATACCCACATAAGACTTGCTCTTACCAAAAGGCACCGACACACGCACACCAAAGCACACATCGGACTCAAGTCGTTCCGGAATGGCATAGGTGAAAAGACCGTCAAGCGGCAAGGGAAGAATAATGTCTACGAACTTCATATCGCTGCAAAAGTAAGAAAAAAAAGGCAGATGCACAAAAGTTTGTGCATCTGCCTTATATCGTCTTAGTGGGATATCCTTAGAAATAGTAGGCCAAGGCTATCTGCCATGCATTGAACCTTCCACGGCTTTTCTTGTCACTCGAGACGGCATCCTGGATGTTTTTCCAGGAAGCGTCACCCGTCTTGCCACAAGCGATGTTGTAATTGGCTGACAGTTGGAGATGCTTCAACAGAGTGACACCGGCACCGACATTGACACTGAAGTTGGAATTTTTGAGTGTCCAGCTATTGCCATCGCCCAGTTCTTTGTCTTTGTCGCCGACATTGAATCCGAACTGCGGACCGGCAAAGAGGAAGAGGTTGGCAAGGCTTCCCAAGCCCCATCCATAACGCAGGTTAATCGGCACATTGATGGCCTGCGCCTTGACAGTGGCTCCTGTTTCCACACCGGCAACTTTCACCTTTGCCTCACGCTGGTCATAGAGGGCAGAGGCATCAATGCCCAAGCCGACAACCGGCAACTGGACCTTGAGGGTGGGACCGATGAAGAAACCTGTGCGATTGGAAGCATCAAACACTTCATTGTTGAACGACATGCTGGTCACATTGACACCACCCTTGAGACCGAACTTGATTTGGGCGTTGACAGGAATGGCCACACACAGGGCTACTGCCAGCACGACAAATGATAAAATCTTTTTCATACCTATAATTTTGATTGTTGATTAGTGTCGTTGACGACGCACAGACACACGTGCCGGTGAGGCTGCCGACGAAGCGCTTCCACTGGACTTGCGTGGCTTCACCGTCTTAGTGGTGGAGGAAGCATTTCCTGCCCGTCGATTGGTCTTCACTTTCCTGCCTTTCACTTTCTGCTGACTTTGCGCAATGCTGTCGAGAGAGTCTTTCTTGGCACGGTCACCAAAGATATTCTTCTCAAAAGCCACCAACTCATTTTCAATCTTTTGCTGTTCCTTGGCCAAAGCCGAGTCGTTCGGGCAATACTGCGCCAAGGTCTTTCCAAGCATATTGGTGGTCTTATAGATTTTTCCCTGATAGAGGTTCATCGTGAAGAAATCATCGATACTCATCGTGGCGGCATTGTTCAGATTGCTCGTCATGATAACTTGCTTGCTCAAAAATGGCGCCACATCGTCATATTTCACCCAAAAGAGCGGATACTTCTGAGCACCGTCACCGAAATCATCCTCACGGCTCATCACCGGACAAAGGGCAATAACCTTACGATGAAATGTGGAAGTGGCTTGATCATAATAGGCACTTTCCTTCAGATAATATCCTTTCACCTCACGGGAAGGAATATCGCTGTTGTCGATGTGCACCCGGCCGTTCACTCGCTCATAGAAGATGTGATAGTTGTCCAAAAATGCCTTGGGTTTCACAACAGCCGAGTCACTGAACACCTCATTGCCGTCCAAACGATATTCATAGGCCTTGATATTGCCCGTAAGCATCAGTTTGAACAGATAAGTGAACAGGTTCATCTGTGAGCCTATAGGCTCCACTGGGTAATAGAGTCCGGCATTGGCATCGTTGTTGAGGTCAAGTTCGCGGTAGATGTCACGCCGCCACACCACATCCTCGGACATGGGAGCCATTGTGGGGAACGACAATAGTTGTCGCTGGGTGATGTTGTTCACATTCGATTTTACCTGGCGCTGCGCATTACGGCGGGCTTGTGGCTGCGCCCAAACGGCTGTGGCCAAAGTAGAGACAAATATGATAAACAGTATTCTTTTCATGTTGACTGTATGTTGACTTGCTTGTTATTTCACTATGATTTCCATTGAGGCTGGCAGGTTGCGGGTGATTCCATCCGGTCCCACGGCCTTCACTCGGGAAACGTAAAAACGCTTATTTCGCGACAATTTGCGGAAGGCGTCACGCTGACGTTCGGAGAAGGACGCTCCGGCAGACGCCATCGGCACGGCATTGCCCATATTGTCAAAGAAGACGGTTTCAAAGCTTAGCACCTTAAACTCAATGTCAAGCAATCCGTCATCAATGGCAGCCTTAATGCCACCAGCCTGCATCAGTGACGCCTTCTGCATTCCTCCTCCACGAAAACGGTTGGTGCCCAAAGCGATGTATGCCGTCGGATCAGGCAGTTTGCGTACATGGAAGGTGAATGGGGGCAAGGTGCGTGTCTGTCCCTTGTCCCGTGCAGTCACATGAATGGTCACATCCTGTCCTACAGATGAAGGGACAGCAATAAAATGTCCATTGCCTTTCGAAGTGAAAGACCCGCCGGACATGGTTGCCGATACGGCATTGGACGGTACGCCCGGCACACTGATACTGATAGGGTTCTGATAGCCTGCATAGAGCACATTCATCATGTCTGCAGCCACCGTGGCAGTGTTGGGGGCAGGAATGACGGTGTATTTCTGAAGGAAGTTACGGCGAAGCACATCCCCCTTGGCATTTCTCATCAAGATATAGCCACCGAACTGGTGGTCTCCCACACCGCCTGCCGTGAAGGAATAATGTCCGTTTCTGGAGTTGACGTGCACACCATTGACATAGATTTCCGGCTGCTGGGTAGTATCCACAGCGGCCATCACGATGTTGGCGTTGAAAAGTTCACCCGGATAAAGTGTGGTCTTTTCGGGAATAACAAATGCGTCCAACTTGTTCACCCGGATATCTTTCATGTCTATATTCGACACCAACGTATGAAGGACTTCACCTTCGGCATACCGGACATCGCTCTGCAACTTGGACAACAAGGTGACAGCCGCCGCCACCGGCATATCTTCAAACATATACTCCTGCCAGTTCTTGCCCATAGCATGGGCCCCTTTGGGTATCGACGTGGAAAGGTTGCTGGCGATAATCGAACGTTGACGTGCATCACTCACCATGGTAAGTATCCGCTCGCGATAAGCGTTGATAGCCTTGAACAGGCGTTTCCCCTGTCCTGTACCGGGAGCAAGCATCACATGACTGGCAGCCTCCAAGTTGTCTTTGTTTTCTATCTGATGCACGTTGCCCTCTTTTCCATCAGCCTCCCGAACGATTTTTTCCTTCAAGGCTTGAGCGAAATTGTAAAGAGAATCGCTCATCCGTTTCACTTCTGTCGCCTTGTCAAACCAAGCTTTCACCTTCTCGGGATTTGATTGCATCTGAGAGGCGAAGTCTCCGTAAAGAGACTCATTCTCTTTTGACGAGTTTGCCGTCGTGCGGTTAAGACTTTCCTCCACAATAGAGAAGCCATTGAGCACCTCTGTAGAGATGTTCAACGCCAACATTGCCATGAGGACGACATACATCAAGTTTATCATCTTCTGGCGTGGAGATACTGGTCTTTTCTTTATTGCCATGATTTCTTCTTGTCTTTTTACTCTTGTGTTTGCGGATGAACAGGAGCGGTCGCACGCATGTTGACAGTCATTGCCTCAATCATTCGGGTATAGATGCCGTTGAGCTGCTCAATTTGCTGCGCCATCTTCCGGCTCTGCTCGTTGATTTGGTCAATGGTTCCGATTTGGGCACTGGCACCTTTCAATTGCATCTCATATACCTTGCATATGCCGGTCAATGTACGGTTCAAGTTCTCCATCTCCTCACTGTCTCGAGTGAGACGGGCGCTCTGTTCTGAAACCTTGCCCAACATCTCCGTGAGTTTCTTGAGTTCTTCAATATAGTTGTTGGTGGCGTCCGCCATCTCTGGTGTCATGGTCTGTTGTTGCGCCACCCATTCCGGCGTCGATGCGGGTTGTAGAGGCATTGCACCATCATGAACCTCCGCTGAAGGCACAGGGCCATCGACTACTGCTGCACCGGCAGGAGCGACATAGACGACACCTCCACCAACAGGTTGTGACTGTGGCGTCTCTTCCAGGTTTTCATGCTCACTTGTTTCCTCATCCTCGTCATCCTCAACATGGGTGGGGATTTCTTTTCCGATGGCTGTCTTGTCGAACGGGCGGTCAAAAGCGGAAAGAAAGAACACGAATACCTCAGTGCCCATACCCAGAAACAACATCAAATTGGCTCCAGGCAAGTGGGTAAGTTTGAAAAGTGTTCCCAAAATCACGATTGATGCACCCCAACTATATGCATAGTTCAAGAATGTCTGACCAGGAACGCTGTCCATCCACTTTTGCAGACGGTACACAATATTGTATTTACTATATGATGTCATCGTTATTTCCTCTTACCTTTTTGTTTCATTACTGAAGAACTTGCCAAACTTCTTACACATCGGAATCCGATGTAGGAACGAGGTTGGTTCTGATATTCCCAAGAGCGCCACGCCGAGCGGATGTAAGATTCGGGATCTTTCCACGAACCGCCTCTCACACTTTTCTTCTTCAATCTGTAGGGATCTTCCCTGGCAGCATTATAAGACAACTCTGGATTCAAATCATTCATCGCATCCACACCAGCCTCGGTATAGACGGTGCTGGTCCATTCCGCCACATTTCCCGCCATGTCATAAAGGCCGTTAGAGTTGGGCTTATAGATACCCACCCTACTGGTAATCAGGTTGCCGTCCTCGGTATAATTGCCTTTGTCTGGTTTGAAATTGGCATAGAAGCATCCATCACCACTCTTCACATCCTTGTTCTCCCAAGGGAACTCATTGCCTTCCTTTCCACGAGCCGCATATTCCCATTCGGCTTCTGTCGGCAAACGATAACGCTGGATATAGCGTGCTTCTCCACCCAAGCCCTTCAAGAGATAGTCTGTACGCCAAGCACAAAAGGCATTGGCCTGCTCCCAAGTAACACCGACCACGGGATATTCGTTGTAAGTGGGATTACTGAAATAGTTGCGCAGGTACAGTTCATTGTCTGAATTACGGAAATCATTCACCCAGCAAGTGGTGTCAGGATAGACATTGACAATATAAGTATTGAGGAAATCCCAAGGCCCAGAAAGAGGACGATTGATGGTCTCTCTCACTA
>CAKPTK010000133.1 GCA_934190685.1 uncultured Prevotella sp. | reverse complement strand
CGTTTCATGCTCAACCTTTTTCTTTTTATCGTTACCCGATGAAGAAATCCTTTTTCTGTTTATCTTCGAATATTGCGGCATTTTTTTTCTTGTTGATTGCCGCCATATCGGTATTGTCGGCCTGTACACCAGCCAACCGCGACCAGATAGACTGTTTGAACGATTTCTCCTATTATTATCATTACCGCAATCTCGATTCCACAGAATTCTATGCACGGCAGGCCTTGGCGCTGAGCGACAGGTATGACGACGGAAGGGCGGAGGCTTATAACAATTTGGCGTTTGTCAATATTTGTCGGATGAACTATCAACTTGCCATGAAGCAACTTGACAGCGTGAATGTCACGGACAACCAAATAGAGTTGCTCGTCGCCGATGTGCAGAAGATGAGGTTGTGTCAGAGAGAGTCGAAGAACAAAGACTTTTATACTTATAACGAGCGTGCCATGCGCAGGTTGAAACGCATTGACGAAGAGATGTCTTCGCTCAATGAGCGTGAACAAAAGCGCATGATTTATGCCCGTAGTGAATATGCTATCACGTCGTCAGCCTATTACTATTACGTGGGCTTGGAACGGCAATCTGTCGCCGCTATTGAAAAGATTGATGAAAGCGGTGATATCCTGCGGGATACTGCCCAATATCTAAACTATCTCTATAATGTCGGTTCTGGCGGTGTCATTATTGTTGGTTCGCAAGATTCCATCTTCCAAGCGGAGATGAATTACTTGATTCGCTGCTATTATTTGGCAGATTATTCAGGTTACCCCTATTGGCGTGCCAACGCTTTGCAGTCCATCAGTGAGCATCTGTTGCAAGAACACTATGGTCCCTTGTTGCTGCAGAACAATCGTGTCGCCATCAGCGCCTTCAATGTAGACCACATGCCGGATTCTCTTGTGGCTGGAAATTTCGCCCAGAGAGCGATGGAGCTGTTCAACCTTTTCGGTGACACCTATCAGACCGCCGGCGCCTACCGAACACTTGCCGAGTGTTTTGAGCGTATCGGAGACTTTCATTCCTCCCTGATTTGCTTGAATGATGCCTTGAAGACCAAGGGTATAGACCAAGCCCCCGAATTGGTGGCGAGCATCCGGGAGCAGTTGAGCGTCGTATATTCAGCCGTCAACGACAAACCCAATAGTGACTACAACCGCAACTTGTATCTTGACTTGCAGGAGCAGACTCGCCAAGACCGCTATTTGGAGTCGCGTGCCGAACAACTGTCGACCTCTGTGATGCAGCTTAATTTGATGATAGGGGCGGTCATTGTGCTGATTTTTCTCATTTGCTTGTCATTGTATGCTCTCAATCATCTCAGTGCCAAGAACGAACGGAATGACAGGTTGGGCAAGTTGCGTCGGCCTTTGGAACATTGGTTGTCTGCCTTCAAAAGTGAGCAGGAACATCTTCAGGAGAGACAAGAGGATTTGGAGGAACGGCGGGCGATTGCCATGGCGGAATTGGAACGAAACAAGATTGTCAATGCGGAGCAACGGGCCAAAATCTTCACCGCCATGAGTCTTCTTCCGTTTATCGACCGCATGATTCATGAAATCTGTCGTCTCCAAAAGGGTGATGACTCACCCGATATGCTGACGGAGAGACTTGAATACATCCAGGAAATCACTCGCCAGATTGGCGACTACAATATCATGTTGACCCAATGGATTCAGTTGCGCCAAGGCAAGTTGAACATCAAGATAGAGAGTTTTCCCGTTCAAGAGTTGTTCAACTATCTGAAGGAGAAGTCTACTTCTTTTTCCATGAAGAACATCCAGCTCCAGGTGGAACCCTCTTCGGATGTGGTCAAGGCCGACCGTATGTTGACGCTTTTTATGCTCAACACCTTGGCGGACAATGCCAGAAAGTTCACTCCGGAGAATGGTACCGTCACCATTTCCTCCCAGTCGGGTCCCGACTATGTGGAGCTGTCCGTCACGGATACTGGTTGCGGAATGAACGAAACGAAATGTGCTCATATTTTTGACCATAAATCTATTGTCGACCAAGACAGTGCACTTGATCATGTGCAGTCTCATGGGTTTGGCTTGATGAACTGTAAAGGCATCATTGAGAAATACAAGAAAATGAACGCACTGTTCCAAGTGTGTTCCATTGGTGTGGAAAGTGAAGAGGGCAAGGGAAGCCGTTTCTTCTTCCGTCTGCCCAAGGGCATTGTGCGGATGATTGTTTGGATGACTCTTCTTTTGGCGACAACTCCTTTGCAAATGCAGGCGGCAGACGGGCAGCAAGATTCTGACATTTATTTACCGCCTAAGGTTCACCGTCTCGACCTGCGCCTATCATGCCAACCTCACGGCTCGGTATAAAGAATGTGTGCAGTTTGCCGATAGCTGTCGCAAATATTTGAATGTCGCCTATCTGACAGTAGTTCCTCACGGCACCGACTTGATGATGCGTACAGCAGGACTTTCTCACACGCCTGCCGAGATAGTATGGCTTCATCAGGGGCTGCCTCTCAATTTCGCCACCATCCTTGAGATACGCAACGAGACCGCTGTGGCGGCACTTGCCCTGCACGACATGGAGTTGTATGCATATAACAACAAGGCCTATACTCAATTGTTCAAGGAAAAATCCGCTGATAGAACATTAGGCGAATACTGCTATAAGATGAAGAAATCGGAGAACAACAAATGGGTGGCCTTGGTTGTGCTTATCATCCTGTTGTTGTCGGTGTTTCCACTTTACTACTTATTCTACTTCCGTCATCGGCTCTATTTCCGTTTCTATGTAGAGAAAGTGAGAGGTGTCAACGACATTCTTGAATCGCACGACCGGGAGCAGTTGAACAGCATCTTGACAATTGACACCTCCGAATTTCCCCGTCCGTTGGCGGAAATAGTGGAAAGTATCAAACAGACAATTCGTCGAACGCTTGACTTTTTCAATGGGCAGGAGGAAGACTTGAAGGTGGCTCAAGCCGAAATGGAAAAGGTGGAGTATGAGAGCTTGCGCTGGTATGTTTCCAACAACCTTCTTGACAACACGTTGAGCACGCTCAAGCACGAAACGATGTATTATCCAGCTACTATCCAGAACTTGCTCAACACAGACCGTCCGGATTTCGGAACCGTGCAACAGATGGCCGTCTATTATAAAAAGTTGTATACGCTGTTGTTGGAACAGGCTATGAGCCAACATGCTGGAGTTCACTCTGATTGCACCCGCGTGTCCTTGGCGGAATTGCTGCCCCGACAAGTTAAGGTGGAGAAATCTGTGTTTGTGCTGGGCGACAAAGCGTTGTTGCATGAACTCTTCGCCATTCTTTCCCGGCAGAACAAAGGCGGGACGATGACCGTTCGACAACTGGAATGCAAAGATGGCTATGTCGTCATTTCTCTGAACCTCGACCATGTCGCCTTGGCGGATGGGGCAGGTCGCAACTTGTTTTTACCTATAAAAGAAAATATACCTTATATGATATGCCGTCAAATCGTGCGGGACAATGGTGAGCGTGCCAACCAACCGGCATGCGGAATTGTTGTCGAGCCTGATGGCAATGGCGGAACTAATTTTATCGTTAAACTTGCATGCACATATAATTATGGATAAATTCAATGTTATTATCGTAGAAGACGTGCCTTTGGAACTGAAAGGCACTGAGGGCATTCTTAAGAGTGACATTCCCGAGGCACAGATTATCGGAACCGCCGACAGCGAAGTGGCTTATTGGAAACTTGTCAAGCAGCAGTTGCCCGACCTGCTGTTGCTCGACTTGGGATTGGGCGGCTCCACCACTATCGGTGTGGAAATCTGTCGACAGACCAAGCAGTTGCATCCCCAGTTGAAGGTGCTGATTTTCACCGGTGAGATACTCAACGAGAAACTGTGGGTCGACGTGCTTGATGCCGGTGCCGATGGCATCATTCTCAAAAGTGGTGAAATGCTGACGCGCAGTGATGTGGAGAGCGTGATGAGCGGTAAACGGTTGGTGTTCAACCAACCCATATTGGAGCGCATTGTCGATCGGTTCAAGCAAAGTGTGAACAAGGAACTGATGCGTCAGGAAGCCCAAGTGCACTATGAAATAGACGAGTATGACGAGCGGTTGTTGCGCCATCTCGCCCTTGGCTATACCAAGGAGCAGATTGCGGGACTACGTGGAATGCCTTTCGGAGTGAAGAGTCTTGAGAAGAGACAGAACGAACTTGTGCAGTTGCTCTTCCCGAAAGGAAACGGCAAGATGTCTGTCAATGCGACAAGACTGGTGACCCGTGCATTGGAACTGCATTTGATTGATATAGACAACTTGAAACCGGATGAAGAGTAACCGATATTTCTCGCTGTTTGCGGTGGCCCTCTTGATTCTTCAAGTGTTGCTGATGCTCGTCACGTGGGTGGTCAATGCCGCGGCACCGCAATTGCCTCTCCGGCCCATTCTGTCGTACGAGGGATTGCGTTGGCTGTTCGGCACGTTTGTCGACAACCTATCCTCGCCTTTGAGTGTTTGGTTGTTGCTGCTTTCCATCGCCTATGGCGCCTTGGAAGGCAGCGGCTTGTTGGGGGCTTGTCGCACCCTGTGTTCATGGGGTAAATTGCAATTCCGCCAGTTGTTGGGATTGCGGTTGGTCGTGTTCGAACTTGTGGTGTTTGTGGCGGTCGCCGTGTTGCTTACGTGCATTCCTCACGCCATCCTGTTGAGTGTCACGGGACATTTGTTTCCCAGCAGTTTCAGTCGAGGTCTTGTGCCGATGGTTTCCGCCATGCTCATCATCCTTTCCCTGTCGTATGGAACCGCCAGTGGAACTTTCAATACGTTGGAACGGGCCTATGAGACATGCGTCGGAGGATTGCAGAGAGTGGCGTGGCTGCTTCCTGTCTACATCCTTCTTGTCGAGCTATTCTATTCCATTCTGTTTGTTTTTTCTTTGCCTTCACCTTTTGGAAATGTCTAAAGAACAGGACTGAGCAGATGTGCAAACCATCCGACAAAGCGTTTCCATGGAGTGCGGAATTGTTTCCATCGTTCTGGGGTGAGCAAGAAAGAATCCTGCTTGTCGCGCTCAAACATGTCGTTCAGTTCTTGCGTTGTGCAAGGGTCGATGATAACCGCATTCTCTTCATAGTCAAACCGCAGACTGCGGGAATTGAGATTGGCACTGCCCACCGTGCAGAACTTTCCGTCGACCATGATAATCTTTGTGTGGTGGAACCCAGGTTTATACATCCATACGTTCACCCCTTTCTTCATCAGTTTGTGTACATTGTAGAACACACAATCAGGGGTGAGCGGAATGTCGCTGTGGACAGAAACCATGATGTCTACTTTCACGCCTCGCTTCACAGCCATGCGAAGCGCCTTTTTCAAGTTGTGGCTTAGGGTGAGGTAGGGGTTGATGATCCGTATGCTGTCTTGGGCGTCGTTGATGGCGTCTATGTAGAACTTGCGGATAATCTTGTTGGATGTTCGTGGCTCGCGGTTGATGATGCCCACCATCTTGCGTCCTGCCGTGGCAGTCGTGTCGGGTTTCAGTCCTATGAAATAGTCGGGGGTATGGTAGCCACGGAAATACTTCGCTCCATAGACGTCCTTTCCGGTCACTTTCTTCCACAGTTTCAGGAAGATATGTTGTAATGTGTTAACTTCCTCGCCTTCGATACGGCAGTGCATTTCGCGCCAAGAACCCACCTGCTCTGTGCCGTTGATATAATAGTCCGC
>CAKPTK010000132.1 GCA_934190685.1 uncultured Prevotella sp. | reverse complement strand
AGGATACAGAAGGCTACCGGCACAAGGCGACAGAACCCTTTGCGATTCTTTCAAGGCGCGACAACGAGGGAAAAAGAAAACTATTTATCACTATCTGCGGCCATTTCCGCATGCCTATTCGTCACATTTTTACGAGAACATCGGTCTATAATCAAAGCAAGAGCGCCATCACCTGTAACGTTGCATGCAGTGCCGAAACTATCCATGGTTATGTATAAGGCGATCATGAGAGCAAGCGACTTTTGGTCGAAACCAAGCATTGAGGCAAGGATGCCGAGAGCCGCCATGATGGCACCACCAGGCACACCCGGTGCGGCAACCATTGTGATGCCCAACATGAGGATAAATCCAGCCATCGTCTGGAAATCGTAGGCTATGCCCTGCATCATCATAAGTGCAAGGGCACACGCCACAATCTTCATCGTGCTGCCTGACAAATGGATTGTGGCACACAACGGAATGACAAAACCAGCAATGTCTTTGTTCACCCCATTGCGAATGGTCTGACGCATGGTGACGGGGATAGTGGCAGCCGACGACTGAGTGCCAAGGGCCGTGAAATAGGCTGGCAGCATATTTGCGAGCAGTCTGAAAGGATTCTTGCGGACAATTATCGACGCAATGGTATACTGGAAGACGAGCAAGAAAATGTGCATCAAAAATATCACCCCGATAATCTTTACAAACACACTGAGCACCCTAAATGCTTCACCTGAATGGGCCATATTGAGAAAAATACCAAAGATATAGGCAGGCAGCAAAGGCAAAACGACCACTTGAATGGTTTTTGTTATGATGCCGCAGAACTCTGAAAACACATTTTTCAACGATTGGGTACCGAGATGGGCAATTCCAAGCCCCAAAGTGAAAGCCATCACAAGCGATGTCATCACATTGAGCGGTGCGGGAATTTTCACAGTAAAATATGGGGTTATGCCTTCCGCCTTGCTGATTTGACCGAGTTGGAAATGGTCCGAAATGAGAGAGGGGAAAATAGTCTGTCCCACCCCGTATGACAAGAAACCGGAAAAAATGGTGGCGCCATAGGCAAGCAGAACCGTGAAAAGCAACAGTTTGCCTGCCCCCTTGCCGATGTCGGCAATAGCGGGGGTGACAAGCCCGACAATGATGAGCGGTATCAAGAAACCGAGGAACTCGCTAAAAAGGGCATTAAACGTGACAAAGATCCGGACGAGCATGTCGGGAGAAACTGTACCAAGCCCCATACCAAGGACAATAGCTAAAATGATTGAGGGCAGAAGCCCTAATTTCAACTTTTTCATGTTTGCAATTTACTAAAATCTCTCTTATAAGATTGCAAAATTACATAGAAACACGGAATTATCCGACTTTTTCCACCCAAAAGTTGGACGATTTTCCCCATTGACAACAAATAGAAGCAGAAGATTGCCAAGAATGAGCAATCCTCTGCTTCTGTCTGATATTATTTCAAGGGAGAAAGGGTGAACTCAAAAACCTTTTCTCCATAATGAATGCGGTATGGTGGCAAAGGCCATGCTCCCCAAGTGTTCGTTCCTCCCACTCCCGTATGCTCTCCATCCAAGAAAAGATTAGTGTATCGGGACGGAGTCAAGTCGAAACTGTGACGCTGCTCCTTGGAATCACCGTCGTCCAATGTCTCGGTGTCGAAATGCAAAGCACTGGCATAGAACGGACGTGGACTTTCCACCCGAAGTCCGAAGCCGGAAGAATCGGTTTGGCTCCACCAACGCATGTCGCTCTTGGTGCCACTCTCCTGCGGACGAATGTAGGGAAAGTATTGATTGTCGGCATCGTCCTTGTAGATGCCGATACGCATGCAGTCCTTGCGGTCGCTATAGTTTTCTATCGGGCCACGTCCATAGTACGTGCTGCGATCCATGGCGTAAGGCAACTGCATCACCATGCCGAAGCGATAGAGGTCGCTCACCTTTGCCGCGCTGTCGGTGGGTTCAAGATATTCCACGACGGACAATGCGTCGGTATAGCCATTCAACAGATAGGTCAGATGAAGACGGGCATGAACATCAGGCATCTCATAATGGAAGGTAATCCAAGTTTCTCCTTCCCGCTTGAGCTGTTTGATTTCCGTCTTGTAGAGATTCATGGCAGGATTCTTCCAAACCTTGAATTTCTTCTGCAGTTGCGCTCCCATGTCATTGTCGGTGGCAGCCCGCCAAAAGTTGGGTTTCAACGTTCCGCCTTCGCCCAGCAAAGAACGGTTCTTGTAATCGTATTGACGAATGAGGCCCGTCTGTTTGTCGAAGCCGACAGTCAGATCGGAAGTGGAGAGGACCACTTGGTTGGCATTCTTCTTGTTCACAACATTCACCTTCGGTGTCTTGCGCAGCGCCAAGTCTGCCAAGCACGATGTCTCCGAACTTTCACGAACGGGCAGCTGGGCATAGGCCACCACCTGTCCTTCCTCCATCAACGGCTCAGCCTGCTTCAAGCGGAAATCGATGTTGAGCAACACCTCTCCGTCAGACACCTTGGAAAGATCGTAAGGAATCGTGTAGGTTTGGGTCTGCTGCGGTGCCACGTCAAGATCGACGAGAACGCCATGCTGTGTCACCTTGCCATTCTCGAGCAAGCTCCATTCCAAAGCATAGTTGGACAAGTCGCGGAAGAAGTTCTCGTTGCGGACATCCACCTCTCCCCTCTTTGCGTCCTTCATCGACGCCCATATGTTCTGATATTGATATGCCAATTCGTAGGCATGAGGATTGAGCTGACGGTCGGGACCGATGATGCCGTTGCAATTGAAATTGTTGTCGGTCGGGTCATACTTGTTGTAGTCGCCGCCATAGGTATACTCAATCTTGCGCAATTGGTTGTTGGACATATGACCGCCGTCGACAGACATCGGCTTGACAGGATGGCGGTGTAAAGCCTGGTCGACAAAGTCCCAGTCGAAACCACCCTGATAGATAGGATATTTGCGCACCAGTTGCCAATATTCCTTCAAGTTGCCGCCCGAATTTCCCATCGTGTGGTTGTACTCGCACTGGATGAGCGGCTTGGTGCTTTGTGGATTCTTGCAATAAGCCTCACAGCGGTCCACCGGATAGTACATCGGACAGAAGATGTCGGTACCCTCACCATTGAGCGCACGCTCATACTGCACAGGACGGCTTGAGTCCTGACTCTTCACCCAATGATATGCCTCCAAGAAATTGTCGCCCATCACCGTCTCGTTGCCAAGACTCCAGGTGACAACAGAAGGATGGTTGAAGAAAGAAGAGACATTGTGCTGGTTGCGCTCCATAATCTGACGGGCGAACATCGGCTTCTTGGCAGCTGCGTCGTCGCCATATCCGAAGCCATGGCTCTCCTGGTTGGCCTCAGCCACGAGATAGATGCCATATTGGTCGCAGAGATCATACCAGCGCGGATCGTCTGGATAGTGGCAAGTGCGCACGGCATTGATGTTCAACCGCTTCATGATGCGGATGTCTTGAATCATCCGCTCGAGGCTGACCACATAGCCGCCGTCAGGATCCATCTCATGCCGGTCGGCACCTTTAATATAGACAGGCTGTCCGTTGACCAAGAACTGCTTGTTCTTGATTTCCACCTTGCGGAATCCCACCTTGACCGGCACCTCTTCGAGCACCTTGCCCAGCATCTTCACTTTCGTGATAAATGTATAGAGATAAGGAGTCTCGGCTGTCCACTTGTGCGGATTGGGCACAAAGATGGTGAAACCACCCTTGCCGTCGGCTTTAGGCGTGCAGTCGATGGCGTTGCCGTCTTTGTCATACAAGCGATATTCCATCTCGATGTTGTCGCGCACCTTCTTCGTCTTGTCCATCGTGAAAGAAGGATTCACCCGCAACACGCCATCACGGTAGTCGTTGTCCAAATCAGCGACCACCCGGATGTCGTCCAAATGCGCTTGCTTGGGACGGGCATACAGGAAGTTCTCCCTCGCCACACCGGACAAACGCCAAAAGTCCTGGTCCTCGCACCAAGAGCCGTCGCACCAACGAAAGGTCTGGAAGGCTATCAGATTCTTCCCCTTCTTCAGATAAGGAGAAATGTCAAACTCGGCGGCAATCTTGCTATCCTCCGCATAGCCGACGAAACGGCCGTTGACATAGAGATAGATGTTGGACGTGACACTGCCGAAATGAGCAATGACCTGCTTGCCGTCCCAGTCGGACGGAATCTCCACGATGCGGCGATAGGAACCTACATGGTTGTCCTTGGTCGGCACAGCAGGAGGTTGTTGGTTGAAATGTCCCCGCCAAGCAAAGCCGTCGTTCAGATAGACGGGATCTCCATAACCATTCAACTCCCACAGTCCGGGCATCCGCATCGTCTTCCAAGAAGCGTCGTCGAGATCCGTCTTGTAGAAATTCACGGGACGTTGGTCGGCATTGGCGACCCAATTAAACTTCCATTCTCCGTCGAGAGAAAGAAAGTTACGGCTCTTCGTCTTGTCAAGATGCGAGAGGTCGGTGAGTTCAGAGGGTGCATAGGCAAAGAAATCCGTATGCACCTTCAACCGGTTGATTTCATTCACCTGGAGGTCGTGCCATTCCGTATAGGTAGGCGACAGGGAGGCCGCCTTGGGTTGCGCCCATGTCGTCAAGGTCATGCCTGCCAGTAGTAGGGTTGTGAAAAGTTTTTGCTGCATGATATGTTTCATTTTGGTATTGGTTCTGACTGCAAAGATAGTGTAATTGAATGAAATATAAAACAAAATAATTTGTTTTTATTTCGAGCGCCGCCTATCTTATTTAAAGGAGCGTGCAAACCAAGGAGCACTTCCACATACACACGCAACAGCCAATACCTAAATATGATGATTGCCGCCCTGTGCCAAATCATTGTATTTAGGTATTGCGCATTTTCATGAACCGCACTAACTTTGCAACCGAGAACAAACAGAATGTTTAACCCTATAAAAATACAATAAGGAAATATGAAAAAGACGGTTATCATCTTCGGAACGAGCACTGGAACCTGTGAAGATCTGGCAGGCCGCATCGGCGAGAAACTGGGTGTGGACAACATCATCAACGTGACAGACCTCAACGACAACGTCATCGCAGACAACGACAACCTCATCCTCGGCACCTCGACATGGGGAGCAGGCGAATTGCAGGACGACTGGTATGACGGCATCAAAACCATCAAGGGAGCCGACCTCAGCGGCAAGACCGTCGCCCTCTTCGGATGCGGCGACTCAGAGTCCTATCCTGACACTTTCGTCGGCGGCATGGCTGAACTCTACAATGCAGTCAAAGAAGCAGGTGCCAACATCATCGGACAGGTGTCAACAGACGGCTATACCTTTGACGAATCGGAAGCCGTTGTGGACGGAAAGTTCGTGGGACTGGCTCTCGACGAAGTGAACGAGGACGACAAGACGGACGAACGCATCAACGCTTGGGTGGAAGAAATCCAGCCACAATTATAAGCAAACATCACACAACCATAAAAGAAAGGCTTTCGAACATGCAGCAACCAACAGCAATGCCAGTAGACATGAAGGTTCTGATGAACCATATTTATGAGTACAAGAAAGGGGTACGTCGCATGGTGCTCTTCACCTTCAACAAGAAATATGAGGATTTCGCCATTCGCAGATTGGAGAGCCAAAACATTCAATATATCATCCAACCTGTGGGCAACGACCGGCTGAATCTGTACTTCGGTCGGGAGGAGTGTCTGAATGCCATCCGAATGATTGTTACCCGCCCCCTCAACCAACTGTCACCTGAAGAGGACTTCATCCTCGGAGCGATGTTGGGATATGACATCTGCGCCCAATGTGAACGGTATTGCGAGCGGAAGCACAAATGTAT
>CAKPTK010000131.1 GCA_934190685.1 uncultured Prevotella sp. | reverse complement strand
AACAATAATTTAGATGAAACAATTTATGGATGAATCCTTCCTGCTTGAAACCAAGACCGCGCAGGATCTTTTCCACAATCATGCGGCTAAGATGCCAATCATCGATTATCACTGCCACCTCATCCCAGAGATGGTGGCCAACGACCACAAATTCAAAAGCATCACAGAATTGTGGCTTGGCGGCGACCACTACAAGTGGCGTGCTATGCGTACCAACGGTGTGGACGAAAAATACTGCACCGGCAAGGACACAAGCGATTGGGAGAAGTTTGAGAAGTGGGCTGAGACCGTGCCTTACACTTTCCGCAATCCTCTCTATCACTGGACTCACCTTGAGCTGAAGACTGCTTTCGGCATCACCAAGCAGCTCAGCCCCAAGACTGCTCGTGAAATCTACGACGAGTGTAACGCAAAGCTTCAATTGCCAGAGTACAGCGCTCGTGGTTTCATGCGCCGTTACAATGTGGAGTGTGTATGTACTACCGATGACCCTATCGACGACCTGCGCTATCACAAGCAGACACGTGAGAGCGGATTCGAGATTAAGATGATTCCAGCTTGGCGTCCAGACAAGGCCATGAACATTGAGAAACCTGACTTCGCGGAATATGTGAACAAACTCGCCGAGGTTTCTGGTGTTGAGATCAACAAGTTCCAGGATATGGTGGACGCTCTCCAGAAGCGTCACGACTTCTTCCACGAGAACGGATGCCGTCTTTCCGACCATGGTATCGAGGAATTCTATGACGAGCCTTACACAGACTCTCAGATTGAGACCATCTTCGAGAAGGCTATGCGTGGCCAGCAGCTTTCTGCTGACGAGGTGCGCAAGTACAAACACTGCATCCTCACCATCATGGCAGAGCAAGACTATGCAAGCGACTGGACACAGCAGTATCACTATGGTGCCATCCGCGACAACAACAGCTTGATGTATGACAAGCTCGGTCCGGATACAGGCTTCGACTCTATCGGCGAGTTCACCACAGCGCGTGCCATGAGCCACTTCCTCAATCATCTCAATGCTGAGGGCAAGCTCACACGTACCATCCTCTATTGCTTGAACCCATGTGCCAACGAAGTGATTGCCACCATGCTCGGCAACTTCCAGGACGGTTCTTGCCCAGGCAAGATTCAGTTTGGTTCAGGTTGGTGGTTCAACGATCAGCTCGACGGTATGACTCGTCAGATGAACGCTCTGTCCGTGCTTGGCCTGTTGTCACGCTTCGTGGGTATGCTCACCGACTCACGCTCATTCTTGAGCTATCCTCGTCACGAGTATTTCCGTCGTTTGCTCTGCAACCTGCTTGGCAACGATGTGGAGAATGGTTTGCTGCCTAACGATCAGGAGTCACTTGCGCGTATGGTTGAGGACATCAGCTATAACAACGCCCGCAACTACTTCAAGTTCTATTAATTTAGACAATAAACATTTAACAGATAGTACAGTTCCCGTCCGGCTCAGCCGGGCGGGTTTTTGTTTTTGGTCCGATTGGACCGTCCACGTTCCTGTCCATGAGAAGAAGACGTGGAATTATTTTTCCATAAATAATGGACAAAGATTTGGCAATGTCGAAAATTAGACGTATTTTTGCAGAGTTTAAAGCTATTGTAACTTCAGGGGAGATTAGCACCTCTATTATATTATTGTAAAAGCTCATTATATTATATATGTGTGGAATTGTAGGATATTTAGGCAATGAACAGGCGTATCCTGTTCTAATCAAGGGATTGAAACGCCTTGAGTATCGTGGTTATGACAGTGCCGGTGTAGCCCTGGTTAACGACAATGGTGACCTGAACGTCTACAAGACAAAAGGTAAGGTTTCCGATCTTGAACATTATTGCGAGGACAAAAATGTCACAGGCACTGTGGGCATTGCCCATACTCGTTGGGCCACTCACGGTGTACCGTCCTCTGTCAATGCCCATCCTCATTATTCCCAATCCAAGAATCTTGCGATTATCCACAACGGCATTATCGAAAATTATGCCGAACTCAAAAAGCAACTTATTGAAAAAGGCATGACCTTCAAGTCGGACACCGACACAGAGGTGCTCGTACAGCTGATTGAATATATCCAGGTGAAGAAAAAACTCGACACCTTGACCGCTGTTCAGCTGGCTCTGCATCAGGTGATTGGGGCCTATGCCATCGCCCTGCTTGACAAACGTGAGCCGGGACAGATTATAGCTGCCCGTAAGCAAAGTCCACTGGTGGTGGGCATCGGTAAGAACGGCGACTTCTACCTTGGCTCCGACGCTACCCCTATCGTGGAATATACAGACAAAGTGGTCTATCTCGAAGACGGAAACATCGCCGTGCTCCGTCGTGGCGAGCCTCTGAAGGTGGTGAACATTCAGAATGTGAAACTCAACCCCGAGGTGAAAACGGTCGATTTGAACCTCGGTCAGATAGAAAAAGGTGGCTATCCCCATTTCATGCTCAAGGAAATCTTCGAGCAACCCCGTTGCATCGCCACTTGTATGCGTGGCCGTGTGATACAGGATGCCAAGCAGGTGGTGCTCAGTGCCGTGATTGACTATCGCCGCCAACTGCTCAACGCCAAGCGCTTTATCATTGTAGCTTGCGGCACCTCATGGCATGCAGGTCTTATTGGCAAGCAATTGCTGGAAAACTTCTGTCGCATCCCTGTGGAAGTGGAATACGCTTCAGAATTCCGCTACCGCAATCCTGTTGTCAACTCAGACGACGTGTTGATAGCCATCTCGCAGAGCGGTGAGACCGCTGACACGTTGGCTGCCATTGAACTTGCCAAGAAGTCGGGCGCCTTTGTCTACGGTATTTGTAATGTGGTGGGCTCCAGCATCGCCAGAGCCACAGACACCGGCTCCTATATCCATGTCGGCCCCGAGATCGGTGTGGCTTCCACCAAGGCCTTTACTGGTCAGGTGACTGTGCTTACCATGCTGGCCCTCGCTTTGGGCAAAGCTAAGGGAACCCTGTCGCAGACCGAATATGAGAAAACTGTTGAGGCGCTCGGCAAGATACCCGAGCAGATGGAAGAAGTGTTGAAACTCAACGGCCAGATACAAACCCTCTCCAAGATTTTCACTTATGCACGCAACTTCCTCTATCTGGGTCGTGGGTTCTCCTATCCCGTGGCTTTGGAAGGTGCCCTCAAGTTGAAGGAAATCAGTTATATCCATGCCGAGGGCTATCCGGCAGCCGAAATGAAACACGGTCCTATCGCCTTGATTGATTCCGACATGCCGGTGGTGGTCATCGCCACCCACAATGCAATGTATGAGAAGGTGCTGAGCAACATACAGGAAGTGAAGGCACGCCAGGGCAGGGTTATCGCCATTGTCACCAAGGGCGACGACACCATCAGTCATGTGGCTGACGAGGTGTTGGAAATTCCCGCTGTAATGGAATGTCTCGAACCTCTCATCTCAACCATCCCCTTGCAGCTTATGGCCTATCACATAGCCATCTGTAAAGGCAAGAATGTGGACCAACCCCGCAATCTCGCCAAGTCGGTGACGGTGGAATGAAAACGAACACAAACAACAGATATTAAGATAAAGGATAATAATGGAACCATTGAAGCATGAATGTGGCGTGGCGCTGGTGAGGCTCCTCAAACCACTGGATTACTATCAGCGTAAGTATGGCACATGGATGTACGGCTTGAACAAACTCTATCTCATGATGGAGAAGCAGCACAACCGTGGACAGGAAGGCGCCGGCATGGCGTGTGTAAAACTCGACACCGTTCCCGGAAACGAATATATGTTCCGTGAACGTGCCGAGGGTAAGGACGCCATCACTAAAATTTTTGGTGCTGTGCAGTCGAACTATAAGGGTTTGACGGCGGAGCAACTTGCCGACGCTGATTACGCAAAGATGAATCTACCTTTTGCTGGTGAAATGTATATGGGCCACCTTCGGTATTCCACTACCGGAAAGAGTGGCCTTTCTTATGTTCACCCGTTTCTGAGACGCAACAACTGGCGGGCAAAGAACCTCTGTCTGTGCGGCAACTTCAATATGACCAATATTGACGAGATTTTCAACAAAATCACCAGCATGGGACAGTGCCCCCGCATCTACAGCGACAGCTATATCACTCTCGAATATATGGGCCATCGCCTCGACCGTGAGGTGGAACGCAACTTCCAGGATGCCCAGAAACAGGGACTTCAAGGTACAGCCATCACCGATTATATAGACAACCATGTGAAGATGAGCAATGTGCTCAAGACCACGATGATGGATTTCGACGGTGGCTATGTGATGTGCGGACTCACCGGCAGCGGCGAGATGTTCGCCATGCGTGACCCTTGGGGCATCCGTCCTGCCTTCTATTACAAGAACGACGAAATCGTGGTGCTGGCCAGTGAGCGTCCCGTGCTTCAGACTACTTTCGATCTCGACAAGGACGATATCGTGGAACTGAATCCCGGAAAGGCCCTGCTTGTGAAGCGCAACGGCGAATGCTCCATCGAGGAGATTATCCCACAGCGTGGTGACCAAGCGTGTAGCTTTGAGCGCATCTATTTCAGCCGAGGTTCCGATGCGGATATCTATCGGGAGAGAAAGAAATTGGGCTTCCAACTCACAGACAATGTGCTCAAGGCCGTGGGCAACGACACCGAGCATACTGTGTTCTCGTTTATCCCCAACACTGCGGAAGTGGCTTTCTACGGTCTCTTGGAAGGAGTCAAGACCTATATCAATGAGGAGAAGGTGAAGGCTATCGAGAGCTTGGGCCATGTGCCCACTCACGAAGAACTTGTTTCCATCCTCGACCGTTATGCCCGCAGCGAGAAAGTGGCATGGAAAGACATCAAGTTGCGCACCTTCATCACGGAAGGCAACTCACGCAACGACCTTGCTTCCCATGTCTATGATATCACTTATGGAAGTGTGACCCCACATGTCGACAATCTCGTCATCATCGACGACAGCATCGTGCGTGGTACCACCCTCAAGGAGAGCATCCTCAAGATTCTCGACCGTTTGCATCCGAAGAAGATTGTCGTGGTGAGCAGCAGTCCGCAGATACGCTATCCCGACTATTATGGAATCGACATGCCAAGGTTGGAGGAGTTCTGCGTGTTCCGTGCCACCATTGAGCTGATAAAGGAACGTGGCTTGTTCAATCTCGTGGAACAGACCTACCACAACTGTCAGGCAGAACTGGAAAAGCCCAAGTCGGAAATGAAAAACTGTGTGCAGGCTATCTACAAGCCCTTCACTGTGGACGAAATCAACAAAAAGATTGTGGAGATGCTCCGTCCCGAGGGTATGACCACTCCAGTGGAATTAGTCTACCAGTCTATCGAAGGCTTGGTGACCGCCATTCCCAACCACAAGGGCAAGTGGTATTTCACCGGCGACTATCCCACACCGGGCGGCATGAAACTCTGCAATCAGGCTTTCATCAACTACGTGGAGAAATACTACGACATGAAGTAACCAATAAAAGCAATAAATACTCGAAACAAAATAGAGATGAGAAACGTAACTTTAGTACTGGAAGACGGAACGAAATTTCACGGCAAATCGTTTGGCTATGACCAACCGGTGGCTGGCGAGGTAGTGTTCAATACAGCGATGATGGGCTATCCCGAGAGCCTCACTGACCCTTCATACGCAGGTCAGTTGATGACGCTCACATACCCATTGGTAGGCAACTATGGTGTACCTCCATTCACCATAGAACCCAATGGCATCGCAACATTCATGGAGAGTGACAAAATCTATGCCTCGGCAATTATCGTGGCAGACTATAGCGAGAACTATAGCCACTGGAACGCAGTGGAGAGCCTTGCCGACTGGTTGAAGCGTGAGAAGGTGCCGGGCATCACAGGCATCGACACCCGAGAGT
>CAKPTK010000130.1 GCA_934190685.1 uncultured Prevotella sp. | reverse complement strand
GCATTGGTAGGGGAGACGTGCTCTATATGGACACCACTGCCAAGAATACCTATTTCCAGGACTTCACCATGAAGAGTGGTATGCCCGACAAGACTGGTCGCAACATCGTTCTGAACGATAACGGTGACAAGACCATCTGCAAGAACATGTGTTTGTGGGCTTTCCAAGATACCTATGTGTCGCACAATGAGAACAGCCGTTACTATTTCGAGGGTGGCGTGCTGCGTGGTCGCACCGACTTCCTGTGTGGCAAGGGCGACGTATATTATAATAAGGTGGAGTTGCTCCTTTGTGATGGCGGTTATATCGCCGTACCGTCCGTGCCGCGCAAGTATGGCTACATCTTCAAGGACTGTGTCATCAAGGACGGATCCGCCAAGCAAAATCTGAATGGACACTATACGCTCGGTCGCCCTTGGGGCAAGGGTACTCCTATCGCCCTCTTCATCGACACCAAGATGGAAATCATTCCTTCTGCAGTGGGTTGGAATGAGATGAGCGGTGGCTATCCCAAGCGTTTTGCCGAGTATAATTCTCACACGGTCGATGGAAAGGTTGTGGACTTGAGTGGAAGAAAGTTGGGCTATGATGCCTTTGACAAGCGTGATGAGGCTGGTAAGCCTGTCAATCTCCGCAAGGAATACAACTATCCAGTACTCTCAAAAGAGGAGGCTGCCCAATACACGCTCGAGACTGTGATGGGCGGTGACGACCATTGGAATCCAACGCACTACACTCGTCAGGCTCCTCTGCCCACAGAGGTCAAGTTGAATGGCAAGAAGTTGACTTGGGCGGACAATGACCAAGTGCTTTGTTGGGCTGTTTGCAAGGACGGCAAGGTCATCGGTTTCACCACCAAGCCCCAATTCTCTGTCAAAAATTCCAAGGCCAGCTATGCTGTCCGTGCAGCCAATGAAATGGGAGGACTGAGCGAAGCTGTAGAGGCGAAATAATTGTTCCTGTTCTCTTTATTGTGGAATTAGGCGGACATTATAATGACAAATAGTACGAAAATTTATAAAATTGTCGCAAATACAATTAATAATTGAGGCGGCGGTCGCAAAAGAAGCGATTGCCGCCTTTTTGTATGCTTATCGGCAAAAAAGTGGCATTTATGGGCTAAATACAGGCGTTTAAACAAAAAATCCACCTCATAGTTACAAAATTTCCCCCGTGTGATTATATAATAAGAACTAATTTTGCAACCGCTAATATGAATAAACACTAAAACCAGCAGGCGACGAACGCCAGACACTTAACTAAACTTAGAAACTGTACTATCAAATTTTTTATAAACTCAACTAAAACCAAGTTAGCATGAACAAAAGCAAAACATCGAATGCTTTCACCAAGATGCTATGCTTATTGCTTCTACTTTTGTGGATGCCAATTTGCGGAGCTTATGCTCAAAACATTCTTGTGAAAGGTACTATCCTCGACTCGCAGAATGAGCCGGTGATAGGTGCTACAATTCTGGAAAAGGGCAACAAGACGAATGCCGTTTCCGACATTGATGGTAACTTCCAGATCAGAGTTGCCAAGGGTGCCAAACTCGTTGTTTCCTACATCGGTATGGAAACAGCCGAAGTAGCAGCGTCCGACAAGCCCATGACCATCAAACTCCAGGACAGCAAGCAGACGCTGGACGACGTGGTTGTTGTGGGTTATGTCAGCAAGGCCCGTAAAGACCTCACAGGTTCTGTGGGTTCCGTGAGTGGTGCCAAACTGGCTGCCGTTCCTGTATCGTCAGCAGCCGAAGCCCTCCAAGGTAAGATTGCCGGTGTGCAGATTACCACAGTCGACGGTCAGCCGGGTGCCGACATCAATATCCGAGTGCGTGGTGCCACGTCAGTTACCCAGAGCAACCAGCCTCTGTTCATCGTTGACGGTTTCCAGGTGGACAACATCAACGATATCCCCTCTACCGATATCGCTTCCATCGACGTCTTGAAGGATGCTTCCCTCACCGCTATTTATGGTGCTAAGGGTGGTAACGGTGTTGTGGTGGTAACCACCAAGTCTGCCAAAGCCGGAAAGGTGCAGGTGGGCTTCAATGGCCGACTGAGCGTTTCCTCGCTGTCTCGCTCCATGGACATCATGAACACCTACGACTTCGTGGACTATCAGTACGACCGTGCTGCTGCCAACGGAACACGTTCTTCATGGGCAAAGCCTTTCCGTGGCAACTTTGGTAACCCGAACGACATTCCTCTTTATCGTAACGAGGCCACCAACGATTGGCAGGACGAAGTGCTCGGCAACAATCCGCTTAACTACTCAGCCAATGTGACTGTGGGCGGCGGTAACGAGAGTACACGCTTCAACCTTTCTCTCACCCAGTCTGAGGACAAGGGTATCATCATGGGTTCCGGCGTTCGCCGCACCAACATCAATCTCAAGCTCAACACCAAGATCACCAAAAACCTCGAGTTCACCTATAACCCCAAAATCACTTATCGTCGTGACGAAGGTGCCGGTGGCGACAATATCGGTTCGGGTGGTCTCATCGATGTGCTCCGCTATCGGCCTACAGCCGGTCTGCGTGGTTGGGGTTCTTACGAGGAAATGGAGAATGCTGCCGATGCCAGCAACTTCCTCCTTACCAACCCTGTCAACGATATCCAGACCAACACTCAGAAGAAGCACTCTTACTCCATTGTGAACCAGTTTGCCTTGAAGTGGACTCCCATTAAGGGTCTTGTGCTCCGCACCGAGGGCAACTACAACATTGGTTTCCGCGACACACAGCGCTACTACGGTTGGCAGACCAGTACAGCCCAGAAAGCCCTGCACCAGTCTCGCCCTGTAGCCCAGCTCACCAAGCGCACCGCAGAGTCCTATACCTGGACCAATACCGCTACCTACGACTTCACCTTCAAGGAGAAGAACAACATGTCGTTCCTCCTCGGTCAGGAAATCTACCACAATCAGTACAAGGAGAACAAGCAGAGTGCTCACCTCTTTGCTATCGACATCGACGCCGAGACAGCCCTCAACAACATGGCACTCGGACAGCCTTATGCTGAAGACACCTATACACGGCGCTCTACACCAGACCGCACGGCTTCCTACTTTGGCCAGGTTTCTTACAACTACGACCACCGCTATCTCCTCTCGGCTACGTTCCGTGCCGATGGTTCCACCAAGTTCGCTCCAGGCAACCAGTGGGGTTACTTCCCGTCAATCTCTGGTGCTTGGGTCATCAACAAGGAGAAGTTCATGAAGGACATCAAGTGGATTGACCAGTTGAAGCTTCGTGCAGCCTTTGGTCTTGCCGGTAACAACAACATCGATGCCGACCTTTGGCGCTTCCTCTACAGCACAGGCACCACAGGCGGTCCAGGCTTCAACGAGGCTACAACCGGTGGCGAGCTCTATTATGGCACGCCCAGCAAATATCCTAATAAGAACATCAAGTGGGAGACCACCATCACCCGCAACTTGGCGCTCGACATCTCGCTCTTCCGCAACCGCTTGAACATCACTCCCGAAATCTACTGGAACACCACTCGCGACTTGCTCTACGAGTCCACTATTCCCGGCGTGTCGGGTTACACCAAGCAGATGCAGAACATCGGCCGCGTGGCTAACAATGGTTGGGAACTCACCGTCAATGGTGACATTCTCCGCGGTAAGGACTTCGTGCTCAGCGGCAACTTCACCCTCGGTCACAACAAGATGACCATCAAGAAGCTCAACGCTACCGACGGCAACACACCTCTTTATAATACAGCCAGCCGTTGGAAGTCGTCACTCGAAAAAGACTATGTGATGCAGGTAGGCGGTGAACTCGGTCTCTTCTATGGCTTCGAGTACGACGGTCTCTACACATTCGATGAGTTCAGCTATCCGGCAGGTCAGAACTTCTTGGCTACTCCTAACAAGAAAACGACCCTCAATGGTCTGCTCATCGGCGGTACAGCTACCGATGGTTACGAAGGTAACACAGGTAATGGTATCTATGCTTCTTCCAACTCGGGTTACTCTACCCTTCCCGGCAAGATTCGCCTGAAGGACAGAAATGGCGACGGACAGATTGACGAGAACGATATGACCGTTATCGGCAACACCAATCCAAAGTGGCAGGGTGGTTTCGGCATCTCAGGTCAGTGGAAGAACTTCGACTTCACAGCCAACTTCACCTACATGCTCGACTTCGACGTCTACAATGCCACAGCCTACGCACTCTCTTCTTCAACGAAGAACCAGAATGACTTCTATAACGTCTACGCCAAGTTTGCTACCAATCGTTGGCGTTATACAGCTCCTGCAGGCATGAAGGATGGTGAAGGGCGAAACATTGGTGGTGAGACTCTTTATAAAGACACTTACATCAATAATTCTCTTAATATCTACAGAGAGATGAATGCCAACGCCACCTTGTGGAATCCTGCTGACGTGATTACCAATGTGATGAATTCTTACTTCGTGGAAGACGGCTCGTTCCTCCGCTGCACCGACGTGACCATCGGCTACACGTTGCCTCGTTCCATCATGAAGAAGATTGGCATCGAGAAGATTCGTGCCTATGTTTCCGCCTCCAACCTCTTCATCCTCACCAGCTACTCTGGCTACGATCCTGAAGTTGACGTGCAGTCAGGTTTGACTCCTTCCATGGACTACAACCGCTACCCACGTTCGCGCACCTTCTCTTTCGGTCTCAACGTAACATTCTAATTGAATCACTAAAGAAATCTGAATAATATGAAAATCAACAAAATATTTATCGGTGGACTCGCCGTGTTGTCGTTGACTGCTTGTAACGATTTCCTCGATGTTGACCCGGCATCAAACGCTGTCAGCAAGGAACTCGTCTACAACAGTGCGAGCGAGGTGGACAAGGCACTCAATGGTGTCTATGCCTCTCTTCTCTCCAGCGAAACCTTCGGCAAGAACCTTTACACCACATTCCAGCTTAACAGCGACGTTGACTTCGTGACCAAGACGCAGGAAACTGCCGCAGGCAACGTGCCCCAGCGTTTCGACACCCGTGCCGATGCCAGCAACGTCAACAAGTTGTGGAACAATCTCTATGCCGGTGTAGAAACCTGCAACGAATTCATCAATGGTCTGGAAGACTCCAAGATTTATGCCCAAAAAATGAAGAGTGTCATCGAGGGCGGCGAGAATGGCGGTGCCACCACCACCACTGAAGTGCCCGACGTGACCGACCTCACCCAGAAGATGGGCGAAGCCAAGGTGATTCGTGCCATGTTCTATCATGAGTTGCTTTCTTACTGGGGTGACATTCCGTTCACCTTCAAAGGTACTGACAATACAGAAAATCTGTTGCCACCTGTAACCGAACGTCAGAAAGTCAGTGATGCACTGATTAAAGATTTGGAAGAAGCTGCCAAGTGGATGAAGTCCGACCAGGACGCTACGCTCAATGCTCCCGAGCGCATCTCGCAGGAAGCCTGCTATGCAATGATTGCCCGTCTGGCTCTTCAGGCTGGCGGCTATTCGCTCAACCACGATGCTGGCGACACCAAGAACTACAAGATGACCCGTCCCGACAACTACAAGGACTACTATCAGATTGCACGCGACTATGCCAAGAAAGTTATCGATGCCGGTGGCCATGCCCTGACCAAGAGCTATCGCCAGGTGTTCATCGACGAGTGCAACTTCATTACTTCCAAGGGTGACGATCCAATCTTCGAGATTCCTTTCACCAAGGAGTATAGTGGCGCTTGGGGCTACAGTCAGGGACCGAAGAGTGAAGTGGACATTAATGACGACGTAGATTATAACAATTCTACATGGGGAAAATGTAATGCTGACGCACGTGTATCACGTTTCTATGGGTATATGTTTGCCGACGGAGATGCTCGCCGTGATTATACAATTGGTCTTTGGGGGTATTCCAACAAGGGTGTTCCAACCATCAATATTGACTACACAATGT
>CAKPTK010000129.1 GCA_934190685.1 uncultured Prevotella sp. | reverse complement strand
ATGACTACAAGAATAAGTCTATCGCCAGAAACAAGTCTATGCTCTTTTGGCCATGGATGACATATTTCAAAAAGTGCAAAGGGGCTGAAATAGATGACCAACTTTTGGTGAGATTGCTGCATTTTTATTACATCAGATTCCAGTGCTACAAACGTTCTGCAACATCTATCGAAACAATAGTCAATGCGTTTATTAACAAAAATGGGCGTATTCACGAATTTGATATTGCTACGAAAGACGAAGAAGAGGAAGACAACATCAATAGTAAGACCTTCAGTGAAGAGGAAATACTTTTGTCAAGTCTCTATTTTTCAGATGAAACCAACACGAGCAAGATAGAATCCTGTATATGGGAAATTCAGGAACTTCCCTACTTTCTGGATGGTAAAGGCGTGGGAGGTAATACCATTTTTGATTTTTTCAAGGATGAAGAGATTATTGAAAGAAACATTATTCTCGATAGCATAAAATCATTCAAGAAAAATATAATTAGTCTTCTGGGTACAGATTCTACAGGTACATCACACATAGACATTAAGAAAATACTTCTGTTTTATGTAGAGGACAACAAGGCATTTTGGGAACAGCAATCTCCATGGTATTACAGCAATTATGAAACTGGCGAATGGAAGAGAATTGTCCGAACAAAGCATTTCATTAACTTCTACAAAGAATTCTTTAAGAAAGGTCTGAATTGTCAGGAACTACTTCAACAAAAACGAAGTGAGTTCTTTAAAGAAAACAATACTTTGAACAGAAACGAAGAACAATGGAGTCACAGAAAACTGGCAATTCTATATGACTTGCTATCTGTCAATGGAGGCATCTGGGATGACAATCATGCTAATGTCGCATTTGAAAAGAATGATGATGCAAAACAAAAAAGTGAAATATTCTTGGGACAGGATAGTATTTTTAAAGCGAAACGTTACAAGGACTCCAATAATAGAATAGTCCTATCGCTGGATTGGCAGAAGATACTTAAAAAGTACAATGTGGAAATTATCGATTTTGCCGAATAGATAAACGATTCTGAAGAAAATGTTGTAAGATAAAGATTTTGATTATTGCTGTCCGGTAAAACTCCCAAGAGCATAAATATCCTCCCCCGAAGTCCTGTAAAATAGGACTTCGGGGGCTATTTTTTCAAAAGTAAGCCCCCTAATCAAAAATAGTATGTTCAGGAGGTGTTTTTTGCATCTCTTTTGCAAGGAAGTCATTCCAAGTTTTCTTGGGATTGATAAAATCAACGTAGTATATGAGCATAAATCGAAGCCTTATAAAGTTGAGCATACCCTTCATCGATACTTTTCTACGGTCAAGAACCGACTCATCTGTTGTAAAGAAAATCACACGGGAGAAAACCTACTTGGCCTTTTACGAATCGTTAGTGTGCCACTAGCGATGGATTAGTGTGCCACTAATGGTATTTTCACCGCGGTGAAAAATTGTTTAATCCGCCTGTTTCTCCCAACAACCATCTTTGTAGCTTATGGAATACTGCCCTAGGGGAAAATATGGGGAGGTCTTGTAAAAATAAAAACGTAAAATGGAGATGCTTCTTTTGTTCCTCCGCACACAGATTTATCGGGTAATCCATATTCAAGATGAAGAAACAAATGGTTCGTGTTAACAAAAACATCCAATCATCATAGATGTTTTATGAAGATTGGATGTTTCTTTGTTATTCATCGGCTTGTTCCTCAAGCGTGTATTGGCTACTTCCATCGAAGCAATGGGTACAGACTTGACACTTGGGCAAGCCTATAGCTTCGATGAGTTGCTCGATGGTATTGAATTTCAGCGTGGTCAGTCCCAACTCTTGAGCGATGGCATCCACCATCCGCTTGTATTCGGGAGAATCGGTTGTCGCATACTTGTCAAGGTTTTTGTTGGCGTCACCCTCAAACTTCTCGATAATGCGGCGGGTGATGAGCTCCATGTCGCTTTTGGATGACGTGAAGTTGATGAACGGACATCCATACACCAGCGGCGGACATGCAATGCGCATGTGACATTCTTTCAATTTTGCCTGGTCGAAAAGCACTTTCACATTGTCTCTCAGCTGGGTGCCTCGGACTATGGAGTCATCGCAGAACAATACTCGTTTGCCTTTCAGCATGGCCTTGTTGGGAATCAGTTTCATCTTGGCAACCAATGAACGCATGGCCTGGTTGCTTGGTGTGAACGAGCGGGGCCAAGTCGGAGTGTATTTGGCGATGCAACGTTGATAGGGCACATTCTTGCCGGCGGCGTAACCCATGGCCATGCCTGTGCCGGAATCGGGTATGCCGCTGCAGCAGTCCACCTCTACGGGGTCGATTTTGCCCATATTGTAGCCGTTTTTGAACCTCACTTCCTCTACATTTCGTCCCTCATAGGTTGAGGTCGGAAAGCCGTAGTAGACCCATAAGAATGAGCAAATCTGCATTTTCTTGTTGGGCTTGCGGATTTGTTCTATTCCGTCTGCGGTGATTTTCACAATCTCTCCCGGTCCGACATTATATTCTGTCTCATAGTCCAGGTTTGGAAAGGACGTTGATTCTGTCGAGGCGGCATAGGCGCCTTCTTTCCTGCCGATGATGATGGGGGTGCGTCCCCAACTGTCACGTGCGCAGAGAATGCCGTTTTCTGTGAGGATGAGCATGGTGCAAGACCCCTTGATGTGTCTATACACGTTTTCGATGCCCTCCTTGAATGTCTTGCCTTGGATGATGAGCAGAGCCACCAATTCGGTGGGGTTTGTGCTGCCGGAAGACATTTCGGCGAAGTGCATGTTCTTGTCGAGCAGTTCTTGGGTGAGTGTCTCGACGTTGACAATCTTTGCCACCGTGCAGATGGCGAATCGCCCGAGATGGGAATTCATGATGAGTGGTTGGGCGTCCGTGTCGCTGATGACACCGATGCCAGAGGTGCTGCCCTCAAACTTGTCGAGTGAAGACTCGAACTTTGTACGGAAATAAGAGCTTTCCAAGTTGTGGATGGAGCGGATAAATCCCTTCTCCTGGCTATAGGTGGCCATACCTCCCCGGCGTGTGCCCAGGTGTGAATTATAGTCGGTTCCGTAGAACAAATCGGCTACGCAACTTTTTTTGGAAATGGTTCCGAATATACCTCCCATGGGTAGTGAATGTTTTTAAAGGTTTACTAAGTGACGCCAAAGGTAATACAAAATCATGAAAAAGGCGAACGATAGGGCTGAAAACTTGTCAAAAAAGTAAGGCGGGCAACAAATGAGAATCCCGGCAACACCATTTTATAAATAGAATGGGTTGCCGGGATTTGGATGTGAAACCTTCAGTTTCTTGTGTCAGGTGTTTATTTCTTCTTCAAGTTGAAGTTGAGCAACGGACGGATCTCGTCGGACGATGGGCGAGGAGCGTCACCGTTGATCAACTTGCCGTCACGGCCGATGAGCACAAAGCGGGGAATGGCATTGATATGGTAGGGCTCGGAAACCTGGCTTTTCAAATTGCCTGTGAAAAGTTGTATTCCTTTCATTCCTTTTTCCTTCACCATGTCCATCCACTTCTGCTTGTCGGCCTCCTTGTCTATAGACACGCTGATGAACACGATGTCTGGGTTGCTGGCATATTCCTCCTCGAGCTTGGTCATATATGGAATCTCGCCTTTGCAGGGACCGCACCATGTAGCCCAGAAATCGATGTAGACCAGCTTGCCGCGGAAGTCGGACAGCGAGTGCATCTTTCCGGTTGTGTCCGGCAACTTGAACACGGCGGCCTCGTTGCCTGCCTCGTTCTTGTCATATTTGGCGATGATTTGTTTCATGCGCAACTTTTGGCTGTTGTTTACCAAATACCTGCCATATTGGTTGTTGTAGTCCACCAAACCCGGGTAGGTCTTGATGCCGAGCGTACCGTTCAGCACAAATTCTCCCTTGATGGTCGGATCCGTAATGTCGTTCAGCGTTTCTGCGCGGAAGTTCTTGTATACCTGACTCAGTTGGTCTTCGGGGATGCTCTTGTCAGCCCGGTAGTTGGTCATTTTCACGTTGCCCAGCATGTCCACGCCGCCGGGATAGTCGAGCAAGGACGGCTTTTTGCTGAGCTCTGCCACGCTCATTTGTCTGTAAAAGTCGATGTAGTCGTTTGCTTTGGGCTGTGCCGTACGTGGTGTGTAGACGAACATCAAAGCGTCGTCGCAGAGGTTGTAGTGCTTGAAGTCCTCAAAGGCGGCATTGAACACCTTGTTCTTGGTCTTTGCCTTCGGATATTTCTGCAGCGTGGGCAGCATGCTGGTTAAAAGCGGGAAGAAGTCTTTGTAGTTGCTTCTCTTGTGGCTGAAATAGACGGCTTTTGCCTCGATAGGGTAGAGCGCCTTGTGCCATTTCTCCATTTCCTGGTTTTCCGGTGTGTTGTCGCCTTCCAGCTGCCAGTTGTCGCCATTGATGGAGAAGTTGACGTTGTCGCCGGGCTTGAGATAGAAAATGTATCTTTGCATGTGGGATCTTTCATTGCGTCCCACCACATAGAAACCTTCTTTTTCCAAGTTGCAAGCCAGGGCGAATCTGCCGTTTTTGTCCACGGTGGAAGAGCCCAGTTCTACGCAGTTGGAGTTTCCCACTTTGTAAACATACATTTTAGGAATGTTGTCATCCGAATTGTATTTACCTTGGATGATGGACAACTGCTGGGCGGACATGCTCATCGAACATGCCAGCGCCAACAGAGAAAAGATGATTTTTTTCATTGTCTTTGTTATTGATTAATTGTTTCTGTACATTACATAACGTGCGTTGCCAGTGCCGCTGTAGGTGGCTTTGGGCTGCGGATTGATTTCCTCGATGTCGATGCCTTCCGGCTCATAGATTCTGAGGGTCCATCCCGTAGGGGTGCTTGAGAGCACAGCCAAGTTGTTGTAGATGTTGCGGTAGGTGCTGCGGAAATTGAACATGTAGACCACATTCTCGTTTTCCGGCAAGGTCAGCTGCAGATGGTCACGCTCGCTGAGGCCCGACGCATTGGTGTAGGTGTAGACCTTGTTGCCGATGCTGTAGTATACAAACTCGCCGGAGGCAGGTGTGGCCATGCAGTCGTTCTGAAGCAGGGTGCTGTTGGAGGGCACCTCAAGCCATGAGGTCATGGGGTAGGTGGAATAGTTGCCGCTGTAGTCGTAACGGAGGTGTGCCAAGTAATATTTGCCGTCGCCGGTGCTCTTCATGAGCGCAAAACCATAGTCGCCAGAATAGTTGCCGGCTTGTCCTGCCGTCATCTTCACCATGTCGTAGGGCATGTCGGAGAGCGAAGCCGGGAAAGTGGCGTTGGGGGCAGGATCCGTGAACGGAGTGAGGGTGGACATGGAGGCACGGCCGGAGTAGAAACTGTGGCTCTTCTTGTCCCACACCAGCTCGTTGTTGGCGTTGTTGAGCATGCAGGGATAAATGTCCAGGTCGCCCACTTTGGCGCCGCCATATTTTCCGATGTTGGAACTCATGCCGTAGATGCCGAACATCTGGCCATTGTTGAGCATGTTCAAGTCCGTGCCTGCCACATCGATGTCTTGGGGAGCGCAGGTGGCTGGTGCGGTATAGAACTGATCCTGGAAGGTCTTGAACAATTGCAGATCCTGGGCGTTGAAGGTGCAGATGTCCTCCGAGGTGAGAATGTGGAGCACCTTCTGGTTGCTCAATGTCGTGGATGTTCCGTCAGGATTTTTCTTCACATGATAGTAGCGTGAAGGCTGGTAGGCGATTTTCACGGCGGTGCCTTTCACCCGGTTGCCGCTTGGCGCCAACACGTCAGCATACATTTTCCCATCGTCCGTGATATAGTCGATGTCTGTGTAGCCGTCTTGATCTTTCAGCACGTACCATCCCTTGTCGAGCGGAGTGGCCACCACTTTCAAACTCATCTGCGACTTGGTGTAGATGTCGAGTTTCTTGTCCCAGATCTGCAGGGTGAGGGTCCAGTCGCCGACGGCGAGTTTCATGGAGTAGTTCAGATTCT
>CAKPTK010000128.1 GCA_934190685.1 uncultured Prevotella sp. | reverse complement strand
ACGAGAATATCTTCAACGTGCTCACCGGCAACTCCAAGGATAACACCGTCAACAACACACTCGGCCATCCACACATGGCGGTCATCCCCGCCGACGGACTGATGCTCAACGACAAGAACGCAGCAGCCGCAAGCTACGACTTTTATACACAACAGTGCGGCGACACCTTCTCCGACAAGAGTCAGAGTGGTGTGAAACAACTCACCGACGACAGCCAGTTGCCCAACTTCCTGTTCTACAAAAGTACCACTGGCGGCAAGACCAACTTTGCGCTGAAGAACATCACCGAGCACGCCGACGGCTCCGTCACCTTCGACTACACAACCGATGTGGCCAGCGGTATCCGCCACACTGAGACCAGCGCAGACAATGCAGACAACCGCATCTACACCCTCAATGGAACCTGCATGGGCACCGACCTCGACGCACTGCCCAAGGGCGTGTATATCAAGAACCACAAGAAAATTGTAAAAGAATAGACATGAGAATAGACATCATCACCGTACTGCCCGAGATGCTTGAAGGCTTCGTGGGCGAGTCAATTCTGGCGAGAGCACAGAAGAAAGGTCTCGCCGAAATACATCTGCACAATCTCCGCGACTACACCCTCGACAAGTGGAAGCGCGTCGACGACTACCCCTACGGAGGTTTCGCCGGCATGGTGATGCAGTGCGAGCCCATCGACCGCTGCATCTCCGCCCTCAAGGCAGAGCGCCACTACGACGAGGTGATCTTCACATCGCCCGACGGCGAGAAGTTTGACCAACACGTGGCGAACGACCTGTCGATGCTGGACAACATCATCATCCTCTGTGGCCACTACAAAGGCATCGACCAACGTGTGCGCGACCATCTCATCACCCGCGAAATCAGCGTGGGCGACTATGTGCTCACGGGCGGCGAACTGCCCGCCGCCGTGATGGCTGACGCCATCGTGCGTCTCGTTCCGGGCGTGATCAGCGACGAGCAGAGTGCCCTGTCCGACTGTTTCCAAGACGACATGCTCTCCGCCCCCATCTACACCCGCCCCGCCGACTACAAGGGTTGGAAAGTGCCCGACATCCTGCTCAGCGGCAACGAGGCGAAAATCAAGGATTGGGAAATCGAACAGAGCTACGAGCGCACCAAACGCCTCCGTCCCGACCTGCTCGAGAAAAAGAAATAAGCACAAAAATCCCGCTATGATGTTCCTACATAGCGGGATTTTTGTATATGAATATTACTTACACATTGGTCAGCGCCATCAAGTTCTGGAGGTTTTTCTGCCGAGTGGCGTCCATAATCAGAAACAAGTCGACAAGGGCCCAGACACCGCAACCGCCGCATGTAATCAACTTCAGCACACCCATGATGGTGTCACCGATATAGAAGCGGTCGATACCCAATCCTCCCGTCAACACGGACAGGATGATGGAGATGGTGGGGTCTTTGGTCTCCGCCAAGTACAATGCCCCTTGGTCATACTCCATCTCTTGCAGACGCTCTCTGACAAGGTTGATGCATCCAATGGGGAAACGGCTGCCGTAGACGGCAAGCAACTGGTCAACTTGAGATTTTTCCATACACTTAAATATCAAAAATGTTTCTTATGACGAACCACAGCACGAAGGAGAAGATGTAGAAGTAGAGCGAAGGCTTACTTTCGAGCATGTCCTTCATCCGACTCCGCATCCGACTCTCGGGTAGATAGTAGGCCACGACATTGAGCAGCAGAAAGGGAAGCGCATAGAGCAAGTAATAGTTGTAGTGAATGGCCGTGCGGAATTGTCCGTGTATGAACGCATGGACAAACCGTTGGATGCCACAACCCGGGCAACTCAGCCCCGTCAACAGTTTGACTGGGCATTTGGGCCAGAACCAGTAGCTTGTGGGATTGTACATGCAGAGCACACCGACAACGACGGCTCCCAACACCAGGTAGCTATACTTGTTGTTAATGCGCCGCAGCCATGAGGGTCGCACCATTCACCAATACATAAATGATATCGACAATGAGTCCTACCACGATACCTATCAAGCTCCATTTCTTGGCTTCCTGGGCCTCGTGTTCAGCAGCCTCGTCTTTGGCTCATTTTGTATCTCATCGATTAAAATCAATGTACGCTTAATTAGAATCTTGAGACATATTTGCCTTAAAGAAAAGGCCGACCAATAAGTATTCAAAAGGATGACTGAGATACGGATGCCGCCCAAAGGCTTAGTTACGAGACGGACGGGAACTGGCGGCTAAGAGAAATATTCGGCGCAGAATTTCTCGCCCAGCGCAAAACCTTCCTCGTAGAGACGCTCAAGCTTGGCCGTGTCTTTCTCGATGCGCCCCACCTCGACAGGATGCTGGGGACGAATACACACCACCTGACCACTTTCCTCCAACTGGTCAATCAAGTCAAGCTGGCGGTTGTAGGCCTCGACACGGTGGCTCAGTGCCACTCTGAGACGAGGATATTTCTTGTAAATGAACTTCGGAATCTTGTGATCGTGGTCAGTGCTGCGGAAACCCTTGTTGCGAGTCAAGACGAGCACATTCTTGCTGTGCCCCTGCTCCATGGCATGCATCACGGGGATGCTGTCGATGATGCCTCCGTCGAGCATCGGCACTCCGTCCACCCACACAATCTTGCTCACATAAGGAAGCGAACTGCTGGCACGGACGATGTCGAGCAGGCGTTGGCGATTGCCGTCGTGCTCGCTGAGATAGCAAGAGCGACCGGTTAGGCAATCGGTGGTGACCATCTCGAACGTGGCGGGGTTGGCAAAATATGTGTCATAGTCGAAGGGCAGGAGTTTGTTGGGGAATTTGTCGTAAAGCAGCTCACTGTCGAAGATGCACCCCTGGGTGACCAAGTGGCGCAACCCGATGTACTGATAGCGGGCAAGATAGTCGATGTTGGAGATGCGCGCCCTTCGGGGCTGACGACTCATATAGGAGAGTCCATTGCACGCACCCGCCGAAACCGCCACGACATAGCGGAAATACAACTCGTGTTTCATAAATCCGTCGAGCACGCCACTGGTGAACACACCGCGCATGCCGCCACCTTCAAGAACAAGGCCTGTGTTACGATCAATCTGCATAAAAACTCGTTAAATTTGACGCAAAGTTAGTAATTATCTGCATAATAATGCTTAACTTTGCAATCAAAATTTGAAAAATTATAATATTGACTCATTATGTTTAGCAAAGAGACCTACGTAAGCCGACGCGCTGAGCTGAAAAAGCTCGTAAAGAGCGGCATCATCATTCTCTTCGGAAACAACGATTCGCCCTGCAACTTCCCTGCAAACGGCTATTATCCTTTCCGCCAAGACTCCTCTTTCCTTTACTATTTCGGTCTACAGCGCGACGGCCTCGTGGGCGTCATCGACATCGACAACGACATCGAGACACTTGTGGGCGACGACATTGACATAGAGGACATCGTGTGGTATGGCTCCGTGGAGAGTGTACACGACATGGCGGAAGCCGTGGGCGTGGGCTGCACCGCCCCCATGCGCAGTCTGAAGACCATCTGCAACGACGCCATGCGCCAGAAGCGCACCATCCACTTCCTCCCTCCCTACCGCTACGACATCAAGCTCCAGATATTCGACTTGCTCGGCATCCATCCCAACCAGCAGAAGGAGTCGGCTTCCATGCCGCTCATCCAAGCTGTGGTGAAACAACGTTCCACCAAGGAGCCACAAGAGATAGAGGAACTGGAGCGGGCTGCCGTCATCGGCTACAAGATGCACACCACCGCCATGCGACTCACACGCCCCGGTGTGACGGAGAAGTTTGTCGGCGGACAGGTGGACGGCGTGGCCAACTCCTATGGAGCGATGGTCAGCTTCCCCACTATCTACACCCAGCACGGCGAGATCATGCATGGCAACCCCTCAATGAAAAAGCTTGAGGAGGGACGGTTGGTGCTCTGCGACGCTGGTGCCGAGACCATCAACAACTATTGCTCGGACAACACGCGCACCATGCCTGTGAGCGGCAAGTTCACCCAGCGTCAGTTGGAGATTTACTCCATCGTTGAGGCTTGCCACGACTACACACTGAAGGTGGCCAAGCCGGGTGTGAAATATTTCGACGTACACTTGGCTGTGTGCAAGCTGATGACCGACCGCCTAAAGGAACTTGGACTGATGAAGGGAGACACAGAAGAGGCTGTAGCTGCCGGTGCCCACGCCATGTTCCTGCCCCACGGACTGGGCCACATGATGGGCATGGATGTGCACGACATGGAGTCGCTCGACCAACGTTATGTGGGCTTCGACGAGGAGACACATCCGCGTCTCGACCAGTTCGGCACCAACTGCCTGCGCATGGGACGACGCCTGCAAGAGGGGTTCGTGGTGACCGACGAGCCGGGCATCTATTTCATCCCTGCACTCATTGACGACTGGAAAGCCAGCGGACATTGCAAAGAGTTCATCAACTTCGACCTGCTCGAGACCTACAAGGACTTCGGCGGCATCCGCATCGAAGACGATGTACTCATCACCAAGGACGGCTGCCGATTCCTCGGCAAGGACCGCATCCCCTATCATCCCAAGGATGTGGAGGCGTTCATGGCGAAGAACAGGGAATAAACGGATTTTCAAAGTAAAAGCAATAAACCAAACAAAAGAATGAAAAAAACATTAGTCATCGCTCTCCTCGCCCTTGTGAGCATGGGCGCAAGCGCAGAGCAGAAAAAGGACTCTGTGAAGAGCAACAAACCCGTGTTCACAGTAGTCAAGGAAAACAAGATTACAAGCATCAAGGACCAGAACCGCAGCGGTACGTGCTGGGACTACTCAACCCTCTCCTTCTTCGAGGCTGAAATCCTGAAGAAGACGGGCAAGACCTATGACCTCTGCGAGTCTTTCGTGGCCAACAAGACTTATATGGATCGCGCCATCCAGGTGGTGCGCTTCCACGGCGACTGCCAGTTCTCTCAAGGTGGCTCAGCCTATGACCCTCTCTACGTCATCCAGCATTACGGCATCTGCCCCGAGGATGCCATGCCTTTCCCCGGCTCGCTCTACGGTGACTCACTGAACAACTTCAACGAGTTCTTCTCTCTGCTTGAGCCTTATGTGGCTGCCGTGGCCAAAAGCTCAGCCAAGAAGATTTCCCCACAGTGGAAGGTGGGATTCCAGGGCATCCTCGACGCTTATCTGGGCAAATGCCCGGAGAAGTTCACCTATCAGGGCAAGAGCTACACTCCGCAGACTTTCGCAGCCAGCCTTGGAGTGGACTGGAACGACTATGTGAGCATCACTTCTTATACTCACCATCCTTTCTGGACTTCGTTCGCCGTGGAGGTGCAAGACAACTGGCGCTTCCCACTCTCATGGAACGTTCCGATGGAGGATATGATGCGCATCATCGACAACGCTGTGATGAACGGATACACCATCGCTTGGGGAGGTGATGTGAGCGAGGAAGGCTTCACACGTCAAGGTCTGGCCTACATGATTGACACCAAGAAGACCGAGAGTCTCGCTGGAAGCGACATGGCTCGTTGGCTCAAGATGGCGCCCGCCAAAAAGCAGAGCATCATCGACTCTTTGGGTTGCAACGTGCCTGAGGTAGTACCCACTCAGGAAATGCGCCAGCAGCGTTTCGACAATTGGGAACTGACCGACGACCACGGCATGCTCATCTTCGGCATCGCTAAGGACCAGAACGGCAAGGAATATTACATGGTGAAGAACTCATGGGGCGAGACTGGTGCCTATAAAGGCATCTGGTATATGACGAAGAACTTCATCGCCGCCAATACCATGGACTTCATGGTCAACAAGAACGCCATTCCTAAGGATATCCGCAAGAAGCTCGGCATCTAAGCCTCTTTTCTTGCTTGACAACAACTGAATAGGAGGAAGACAAAATTATCGTCTTCCTCCTATTTTCGTTTTCTCACGGCAGAAAATATATGAAGACAGAAACAACAAAAGGACAGGCGGACCCCCACATTTGGGAATCCGCCTGTCTTATTTAAAATTTTAAATTAAGC
>CAKPTK010000127.1 GCA_934190685.1 uncultured Prevotella sp. | reverse complement strand
GTGCTTTGATATTCAGGATGGAACTGTGTACCGATATACCATTTGAGGGTTGGAATCTCGACAATCTCGATGAGGTCGCTCTCGGGATTGCGTCCCACGCACTTCATGCCGGCCTTCTCGAATTGAGCCTGGTAGTCGTTGTTGAACTCATAGCGGTGGCGGTGACGTTCCTGAATGTGCTCTTTCTTATAAATATTGAACGTGCGTGAACCTTGTTTAAGCACACACTCGTAAGCACCGAGACGCATGGTGCCGCCCATGTTGGTGATGTTCTTCTGCTCCTCCATGATGTCGATCACGTTGTGCTCTGTCTTCTCGTCCATCTCGCGGCTGTTGGCGTCGGCATAGCCGAGCACGTCGCGGGCGAATTCGATGACCATCATCTGCATGCCGAGACAGATGCCGAAGGTCGGGATGTCGTGTGTGCGGGTATATTTGGCAGCCACGATTTTTCCCTCCACGCCACGCTGGCCGAAGCCCGGGCAGATGACGATGCCGTCTTGTCCCTTGAGCATCTCCGCCACGTTGTCGTCGGTGAGCTTCTCAGAGTTGATGAAGGTGAGCACTGTCTTGTGGTCGTTGTAGGTTCCCGCCTGCGAGAGACCCTCGCGGATACTCTTGTAGGCATCCTGCAGGTCATATTTGCCCACCAGTCCGATGTGCACTTCCTTGGTGGCGTTATTTCTTCTTTCGAGGAATTTCTTCCATGGACCAAGCTCGGGTGTGGCACCCACTTCGAGTCCCATCTTCTTGAGGATGGCCGCGTCGAGACCCTGCTTCTGCATGTTGACCGGCACCTCATAGATGCTGGGCAGGTCTTCGCTCTGGATGCAGCAGTCTTGCGCAACATTGCAGAACGCTGCCACTTTCTTGAGAATGCCATCGTTGAGATGCTTCTCGGTGCGGAGCACGAGGATATCGGGCTGGATGCCGATGCTCTGGAGCTCCTTGACGGAATGCTGTGTAGGCTTGGTCTTCAACTCGCCGGCAGCCTTCAGATAGGGCACATAGGTCAAGTGCACGCAGACGGCGCGGTTGCCCATTTCCCATTTGAGCTGTCGGATGGCCTCGAGGAACGGAGTCGACTCGATGTCGCCGACGGTTCCGCCAATCTCGGTAATCACGAAATCATAGTCATATTTCTGTCCGAGGAGTTTCACATTGCGCTTGATTTCGTCTGTGATATGTGGAATCACCTGGATGGTTTTGCCCAGATAGTCGCCACGGCGCTCTTTGTCGATGACCGCCTTGTAGATGCGGCCAGTGGTCAGGGAGTTGGCCTTGGTGGTCTTGATGTCGGTGAAGCGCTCATAGTGACCGAGGTCGAGGTCGGTCTCCATTCCGTCTACCGTCACGTAGCACTCACCATGCTCGTAGGGGTTGAGGGTACCCGGGTCGATGTTGATATACGGGTCAAACTTCTGGATTGTGATTTTGTAGCCCCTTGCCTGAAGGAGTTTTCCGATTGATGACGAAATGATTCCCTTACCAAGCGAGGAAACCACACCACCAGTGACGAAGATGTACTTTGTTTCTGCCACGATTATTTCTTGTTTAAATTGATGATCAATTTCTTGTTGCCGTGTGTGCCCAATGGGACGCACACAATTCAAGTGGCAAAATTACTACATTTTTATGACATCCACAAACATAATACCCGATTTTTGTTTCCCGTTCCATGCATTTCCGTGCATTTCCATCTCCTTAAGACAAGAAGGGCAACATCACGGTGATATAAAATGAAAAGACAAACAAGTGGTCTTTTATTTTGTATTGTCTTCGATTTCCACTACCTTTGCAGACGCAAAGAAAAACAAGAATGAAAATCATCAGACTTTATATACTGCTGGGCTTCGCGCTTTTCGGCGTTTCGCTCGGCGCACAACCACGCTATCATCACGATAAGAATCCGCACTTGAAGAGGGACGCGGCATGGGTGGAACACTATGCCGACTCGCTCTCCGCCTTCCAGGCAAGAATCGACTCGCTCGGGGTGGACAGCGTGTGCAGGCCTCTGGAGGACAACCGCATGGCGCAGCTCTTCGGTCCGCTCACCTTCTACCATCACATCGCCGCCGACGCACTCAGACTGAAGCGGAAGTCACGATTCTCTGACGACTTGCTCGGAGCCGCCATCGACTCCGTGCTGCTCCATGTCTATCTGACACGCCCCGACCTGGTGCGCAACAACGAGTCGCGCCTGCAGTCCTATGGAGCGCCGACCAAGGAGGTGGAAGCTCCGGTGAGACACAAGGTCGATTTGGTGGACAAGGTGGCTCCCACACCGCTCGAGCCGAATGTGTCGCAGGTCAGCGTGCTGGTGAGAAGACCCAATTTCTGGCGGGTCTCCGGCGACTACTATCTGCAACTGATGCAAAACTGCGTGTCGGGCAACTGGTACCGTGGTGGAGAGAGCAACTATTCGATGGTGGGAAACGTCACACTCCAAGCCAATTACAACACGAAGCAAGGCGTCAAATGGGACAACAAACTCGAGATGAAACTCGGTTTCCAAAACTCCCGCAGCGACTCGCTCCACACCATCAAGACCTCAGAGGACTTGCTCCGCTATACAGGCAAACTCGGACTTCAAGCCACCAAGCATTGGTACTACACCATCCAGTGGATCGTCAATACCCAGTTTGCCAAGGGCTATCGCAGCAACGACCCGCGTGTCTATTCCGCCTTTCTCTCGCCTTTGGTCTCCAATCTGTCTATCGGTATGGACTATAATGTCAACTGGCTGAAGGGGCGGTTGAGAGGCAATGTTCATCTGGCTCCACTGGCCTACAATTTCAAGTTCGTGGAGCGCAAGGCACTCGCCACACGCTATGGACTGGACGAGGGTAAGCACACGTTGAATGACTATGGTTCGGAGCTCACGGTGGATTTGACCTGGCAGTTGCTCGACAACTTGAAATGGAAAACCCGGCTCTATGGCTACACCACCTATGAGCGTTCGGAGTTGGAGTGGGAGAACACGTTCACCTTCACCTTCAACCGCTACATCACGTCCAACCTCTTTATCTATCCTCGTTTCGACGACGGAACCCGCCGCGACGCCCATCATGGCTATTGGCAGTTTAAGGAATACCTCTCTATGGGATTCTCCTATTCTTTCTGACGCAAACCGTCACTCATCCATAACCGTTCTTGTCTCCCTTCACGGAGAGACAAGGACTTGTAAGGTCTTTATCTCACGCGCGCACGCGCGTGAGAAATTCATGAAAAATCATACATGCCTACACGGAATTTTGTAACTGTCTGATTTTTAGATTTATAGTTTGTCTGTAATCCTACATTTATCATACACAAATCATACATTATCCTACACAAATATTTTTTTGTTTTTCTCGGTCAAGAGCTATAAAATCAGTTGCTCTTTGTAAAGTATTTTCTCTTTTGGGAATTTCTACTTGCCCTCTTGCTTGTTGTTAGTGTGCCATTAGCGGGTCGTTAGTGTGCCATTAGCGGAATTTTCACCACGGTGAAAAACTGATTAGTCCGCCTGTTCTACACAAGCGCACCCTTTGTAGCCTGTAGCGAATCGGTCTGTAGGAAAAACAACGGAACTGTTTGTAAAATAAAATCAGAAATTATATCAGCCGTTTTTTGGCTATTATCCAATAATCTCGCTCTTGGCTGAAACTATGGCAATCGATGTTCTGATTGAAAAAACGGAATGGATTAGAGCTTGACGAAAAGTTGATGGAAAAAGCTTGCACTTGAATAAAACAAAAATCCAAACCCTTATAATTACCAGAGAGGGTTTGCTGGGTCTCGGCAACATCACAGGTGTGAGCAAGGATGCCTTCGACAAGTGGCTTGACTCAAGCAGCAGGAAGACCAAGCCTTTCGCTGAGTACTCGGGTATCAAGGGCGAACAAGCGCAGTCGGAGGAAGTTGACAATCATCCCATGCTTAGTGCGATTCACACTCTCTATACTAAAGGCAAGGAGTTTGCGTCAAAATTATTCAACATGAAGTATTTTGATGTCGTAAAGACTCCTGACTTTATGAAGAACGTTGGTTTGACTGGTGATAAGTTTACTATTAGATATGGTGTGATTTCACGTCATTTTGGCAAAGATAAACAACACGACTTTACTGAGGATGAGTGGAAACAAATACCTAATGCCATTAGAAATCCATTTGCCATCACTAAATTGGCAGACAAGAAGGCAGGTTATCGCATATATACAACATTTAAGAATGGAGAAGGTGAATATGTTGTGGTTGGTGCGGATGTTAAAAATGCAGGAAGAAATGTTGAAGTAAACTCAATAGCTACCATTTTTGGAAGGCGGAATGATGCTAATTTGCCAATACAAGAGAGGGTTATTTATACAAGTAAAGAAATAACTCCTGAACAGATGTCACTTCTCAGTCAGCCCAATTCTGACCAATATCCATCTGAACAGGAGTTATCATCTGCAAATATATCCAATTCCTCTGAAACCTCCAAGGAAAAAGGCGAGATATTCTCGCTGAGGGAAGTGAACGACAGGTTCAATGAACAGCTTTCAGAGTTTACAATGGAGGATGCTGACAAGTTTATATTCAACTTGGGAAGACCTTCTGCGAAGTTAAAGGCCTCAGGTGTGACAGATAGACCTATCAGACTAAACGGAAGCAAACTTGCCAAGAAAATAAAAAAGCATGGCTTTGAACCGAACGAGTTGAAGAATCTCCCGATGGCAATGGAAGACCCAATAGCCGTGTTCGACAACTTGGGTCGTGAGGGTAACCGTTCTGTACTGACTGAGTTGAAAACAGCAAATGGAAATTTTCTTGTTTCTATTGATTTGGAAAAGGGTTCTGATGCTGATTTTGATGTTGTAAGCAGTGTGTTCGGCAAACGAGGTAACAGTATTCTTACTTGGATAAATAAAGGTTTCTTGAAGTATGTGGACAAAGAAAAAGCTCTAAATTATCTGCACCTCTCCGCACCAATTGCGGAAGCCTCAGATAACTCAGAGCTTTCTACTGCTGCAAAGATAGTGAAAGATTTTGAGAATCCAAACATATCCGAAGAAAAAAAGTTCAGCATCCGCACATATCATGGAAGCGGTGCAGACTTCACGGAGTTTGACAACAGCCACATGGGCGAGGGTGAAGGAGCGCAGGCTTACGGCTGGGGCACATACGTGACTGAGGTGGAAGGTATAGGTAGAACTTATGCCGAGCAGAATGCGAGATATCATGAGCACTCTGATATGGAAAGGGAGCAAGCTGATGAAGAAATAGCACAACGTGTATTGAATAGGTTCGGTGGCATAGATTGTGAATTGTTGCTTAGTTATGCCGGTAATGGAGAATTTGAAGATTTCTCTTTGCCTAGAGATAGGGAGACTCTTGAAAAGTTTAGAACGTACTTTAAGGAGAATCCTTCGGATTGGGAATCGTATGAAGATGTGGATTCCTACAATTTTGACGATGAGTATGACAGAGAAAAATTCGCAAGACAAGCAGAGGAGTCCATGTTGCCATACGCAGAAGAAGAGGCTAAGGAATTCGATTACATTTTCGGTGCGGAGCAAGAAAGGTATTTGTATCAAGTAAAAATCCCCGATGACAACGGCAGCAACTATCTGGATTGGAACGGAAGAAATTCAGCCGATGCCGTCAACCATGTTGCAAGCGGACTTGAAGCGCAAGGCTGGGAACGCAAGGAAGAAGACGGGATTGTGCGCCTTGAACGTAATGGCGTTCATATTGTCTTGAACGAAAAGAGTACTGGAGCGGACTTGTATGAAGAACTCAACGTTGCTTTCAAGAGTCAGCAGAAGGCATCCGAACTGCTCGCAAAGGTTGGCTATACAGGCATCAAGTACCCTGCCGACAATATGCGTGGCGGTCGTGAGGACGGTAAGAAGAACTACGTTATCTTTAACGAGAAAGATGCAAAGATAGTTAACCAAACAAAGTTCTCGCTGAGGGGTAACAAAGGGTATGTTGGGAACAGTAAGAGCGTGAGAGCCGTTGACGCTGAGAATAGAG
>CAKPTK010000126.1 GCA_934190685.1 uncultured Prevotella sp. | reverse complement strand
GATAATACCTTCAATAAACACAGCCGTGAGAGCCATCTGCCAAGGATATCCCATTGTGAGGCATACAGTGAATACGAAGAATGCGTTTAGCCCCATACCCGGAGCCAGTCCGAAAGGTTTTTTTGCGTAGATGGACATGATGAGCGTGCCCACAATGGCTGCCAGGGTCGTGGCGGTGAATACAGCCTGTGTGTTCATGCCTAAGTCGGCAAGGTTGCTGAAGATACTGGGGTTGACGGCCAAGATATAGGCCATTGTCAGGAAAGTGGTGATGCCTGCCGCAATCTCAGTCTTGAAACTGTTCTTGGCAGGGTCAAAATCAAAGAACTTTTTCCACATAATAGCTTCTGATGTTTTTAAATGGTTTTGAGATTTTAAATGGTTTTTTTGTTTAAAAATAAGGTGCAAATGTAAACAAAAAGATATTAGAAAACAAGAGAAAAGAGCGGAACAATGCTCATTCTACTCTCCTTTTTGTAAAAAAGAAAGTGCGGATTTGCATTGTTTCCACTCTTTTCTCAATGACGCTCTCTCAGGGGTCAGAGGGGGGATTTAGCGTCTTTTCCAATCTGCTTGATGCAACGTATATATCGTTTATTTGTGGCTGTCTTTATCGGAGTGTCTGCCAAAGCACCGCAATAACGCTTGCCGAACCGCAAGTAAGAACCGTAGAGGTCATTCAGCTCTGTACTTCCCCAATACTGGTCACCGTTACCGGTAGTTGCCGTATTCAATTTCACACCTCCATGGTCGGTCAGTACCTTATCAAAAACTTCGCGGGCTGTTTTTTCGGCATCAGTTATTTTGTCCGGAGTAGCATTTGTTGTCGAACGTAGTACCGTTGTAAGCCTCAAACAAGGCCTTCAGTTCGTTGATGGCAGGCCAGTACCAGCCATTTTTGCAAAGTTTGATAGCCGGCACTTTCTCTTCGCCTTCTTTTATTAGCGTGGTGGTATTTGCCACCCCATTGTCCTCATCCGTCACATTATAACTCTTTTGCTCGGTACTCCAAGCCTCTGTTGTTTCTGTACGTTCCAGACTGACAATCTTTGCTGTCTTTCCGTCTTCCGATACCCAAAATACGACTCCCTTAGTGTCTCCTTGCTCATAGTAACTGCCCACAGTATAGTCGGCTACAGGAGTAGCCAAGGCTTTTTGGCTAACGGAAACAGATATCGTATAATCTTTTCCGTCAGTACCTTTCACAGTTATCAGTACGGTTGTTTCACGTGCTTTACCGCTGTCATTGTCCGATGTGGCTTTTATAGTCACTGTGTTGTCGTTCACTGTGGCGCTGCACCAACTGTTATCCGCGGGAGTAGCTGTATAGATACTTCCGTTAGCTATTGTTGCCGTTACCGTCTGTTCGCTGTTTTGTACTCCTTCCAGTGTCACGTTCTCTTTATCAAGCTTGATGGATACAACGACGGGCTCCGGTCCCGGAGTGTAGTTGCCGATAACTTTGACACAGCGAATAAAACGTTTGGTTCCTGTCTTCTTGCACTGACCGGCACCCATGTTCACGGCAGGTACATAGAAGCGGAAGTTGCATCCGTACTTGGCATAACTCTCGTCGGAGTTGTCTTCAGTGCTTGCCCAATAGGACTCACCGTTGCCGGAAGTAGAGAGGTCGATGGCTGTGCCGCCGTTGTCGGTAAAGATCTTATCGAACTTGGCGCGGGCAATTTTCTCTTGGTCGTCTCCACCCGGTGTCTTCGAAGCCTCATCGAAACTGCGTCCGTTGTAGGCGGTAAAGAGGTCTTTCAGCTCCTCAATAGCCGGCCAATACCAATCTTCACCGTGTGCGTCACAGAATTCCAGTGCCGGGATGCTGCCGCTCTTGCCCTCGTTACTGTTGCGTATGAGAGTGGTGTTGGCCTGTCCGTCCACCATGGAGTAGGCACCGATGAAGGCTGTACCTTCAGTAGACCATGCTCCACCTAATCTGTCCAAAGAGACAGCCTTAGCTATAGTCTTGTCCGTCTTGTCCACCCAAAAGATGACGCCCACGGCTTTTCCCTCTTCATAGTAAACATCTCCAATACTGAATTGCTGACCTTCCTCTTCTTCAAAGTAGGGAGGCATGAGCACCGTAACGGTAACATTCTCCGTTCCAATATGCAGTGTTACGGTTCCTGTCCGTTCAACGCCGCTGTCATTTTGTTTATAGTTCAGGGTGAGGCAACGCCGGGTTACCTCGGCTGCCAGCCATTCCTGGCAGTCACCTGCCACAGTCGCACTCACTTGGTCTGTATTGGTCATCATCAGAATGTCGGTACTGCCGGCTTTTCCGTTTTCCAACACAACGTCCGTCTGGTCTATGGAGTAGTGCACGGTTTCCTCTTTGTTGTCATCGCAGGCATGCAGACAGAGGCACACCAGTGCTATATACAGTAGATTAAATATAGTCTTCATTGTATTGTCTTTTTTAAAGGTTAGTTCCATCCGTCAGTCTGCGGGAAGTTATTAGCTCCCATTAGCAAAATCTGGTCGCTTGGAATAGGCCATTTATCGTGTTTGCCTTTGATGAAGTTTTTGCGCGCTTCGGTATAGTCTTTGTCCAAATAAGGATTTTCAGCTTTTGATTCACCCGAATATTGAGTGCAATACTTCTCAAGTAATCCCAAGCGTTTCAGCAAAGGCCAGCGCACACCTTCAAAGTTCAGTTCGCGTGCGTACTCGTCCAGTATGTCCTCCAAGGTCAGTGTTCCGGTGAATTCATCGTTGCCGGCACGCTGGTAGGTCTTGTTGAAATACTTCAAGGCATTTGTATTGTCACCTTTGTGGAAGTAAGCCTCGGCGCACATCAGATATGTCTCTGCCAAACGATACACAATCAGGTCACGGAAGCTGGACTGGCGTGTGGGTAAGTCACTGTTGGTCCAGAAGTCTGCATGCTTGATAGACATGGGGTGCAGGCGTTGGCAATAGCTGGATCCTGCATCTTCCGGTTGGATAACTTCCCCATATTTGGGTGAAGTAGGGTCATTGTACTTGAATTGGTGGATAAATAGCGTGTTCTTACGGGTATCCTTTGCCGAATACAAGTCGAGCAGATGTTGGTTGGGGTAGACGCGGCCGAAACCGTAGCCGCCTTGGTCGCTGGCACATACACAACCTTTCATGCTGCGATATTGTGAAGTGACATAGACAGAAATGGGGTGTCCTTTCAGGGTAGAACCGGTTACGGTGCCACCGCCACCCACATTTTTGGAGAACTGATAGGCGAACAGTACCTCCTTGGAACGCAAGTTCTCGTTTGAGAATACGCTTTCAGTGTTGGGTTCCAATTCGTAGTAAGCAGCACCATCGGTGAAGATGTCTTCGCACTGCTTGATGGCTGTATCCCAGTCCTTTTCCCACATGGCTACTTGCGCCCGGATATGCTTGGCGGCCGCTTTAGTGTAGCGCCCATACATGGGACTGCCGTTGTAGGTGGGCAGTTCCCAACCAAGGCTTTCGACAGCTTCATCCAAATCTTCTTTTACTACCTTGAATACTTCCTCGTTGGTGGCCGGCTTGTAGTCTCGGTTCAGATTGTTCACATTGGTTGCCTGCAGGTTTAGGTAGATGCGGTCATAGCGTTTCCACAACTCAAAGAACGAGCGCCCGCGAATCAGTTTCGCTTCTCCATAGATAGAACGGATATCCTTATCATTTAACCCCAGTTGTTCGGCCGACTCAATAATCTCATTCGCCTTTCCGATAAGTGCATAGTGGAACTTCCAAAAGTCACTGCACTCCGGAGAGTCTGCATTCAGTTGGTCGAGACGTGCCACACGTGCACAGTTTCCGGCACGGAACAGTATAAGGTCTGTACTGAAGTCAAACGTCTGCAGCAGATAGACGATGGATTTCTCGTTCGAGTCGTCCACAATGTTGTTACGCTCGTAGATGTAAAGTCCGGCAATGGCTCTCTGCAGTCCTTCCTTGGAGTCGTACAAATAATTATTCGTCACTTTCGTTTCCGATTCCAAATTCAGCAGATTATCGCATCCGCAAAAACTCAGGCCAATGAATCCGGCTATAAAATATGATGCTATTCTTTTCATGATATTGCTTCTTTAAAATGACAGATTAACTCCAAATACATATTGCTGTGACTCCGGATAGGCGCTACCTACCACTTCGGGACTGTAAGACCACACGTTGGTGAATGTGAGTAGATTGGTTGCAGTAGCATACACGCGCAGCTTGGAACAACGTAGCTTGGCGGTGAGTTTCTGCGGCAGCGTATAGCCAATTTGTAGCGTACGTAGGCGCAGGTAGGAAGCGTCTTGATAAGACATGGAGCGCAGATAGGGGATATCCATGCCGTAGGTGGGACGGGGGAACTCGTTGGTGGGGTTGTTGGGTGTCCAGTAGTTCACTTTCATACCGTTGTTCTTTCCGCGCAAGTTACCTCCATATTCTCCGTCGTAGAGCAACGGGTTGCGTATGTACCCTCCGGACACGGCATACCAGTCCATGTACAGGTCAAAGTTTTTCCAAGTGAGGTTGGACGAGAGCGATACGGTGAAATCCGGGTCACGCTTGTATACCACACGGTCTTCTTCATTGATTTTATTGTCACCATTGATGTCACGTAGTTTTACACTACCCGGTTCCACTACGTCAGTACGTTTTACCACAGCATCGGGTTTTCCGTCATGGTCGGTGTCTACGGTTGGTTTTAGCTCGTAGGAGAGTGCACCCGATTCATCCTTAGTGATATAGAAGTCGTCATATTGGTATACGCCGTCTGCTTTGTAGTCATAGTAGGCGTTGATAGGTGAACCTACAATCCAACCGTTACCCGGTTGGCTCATCGGTTTCCCGTTTTCATCCACTTGATCGTCAATCTTTACTATCTTGTTTTTGAAGTGGCTGAAGTTAACTGTGGCTGTCCACGTCAGGTCTTTGCGGCTTATCAGTTCGCCCGTGATGCCCACATCAATACCTTGTGATTTTGTTTCGCCCAAGTTGTCGAGCATAGAGGTGTAGCCCAACGATGCATTTAGCATGCGTGATACCAGTAGGTCGGTGGTGCGGGTATGGTAATATTCCACTGTTCCTGTCAATCGGTTGCCGAACAGTCCGAAGTCTACACCGATGTTGGCAGTGGCAGATCTTTCCCACTTTAAGTTAGGATTGGAGAGCACTGTTCCCGGTAGGTAGCCCATGTAGTAAGTATCGCCAAACTCGCCTTCTAAACTCTTGGCCAGCCCCAATGTGGTGTAATTGTCTATACCGTTCTGGTTGCCTACGATACCGTAGCTTACACGCAGTTTTAGGTTGTCCACCCATTCGGCTTTTTGCATAAATGCCTCTTGGTTGATACGCCATGCCAGTGCGACAGACGGGAAGTTACCCCATTTGTTGTTCTTTCCGAAACGACTGGAACCGTCTCGACGGTAGGCTACGTTGAGCAGGTAGCGGTCTTTGAATCCATATTGTGCTCTCAGCAGCATAGATACTAAGTTGTTGCGGCTATAGTCGCGTTGCTGGTTGTTCACCTCTCCGTTGGCAATGAAGTTGTATCCCAAGTCTATCGGCATGTTCTGTGCACTGTATCCCAAGCCTTTGGAGAGTGACTTGTCTACCGACTGCACTCCCGTGATGTTCAACTTATGGTCGCGGCTGCGGAAAGGAACATCATATTTCAACACGTTTTCTATCAGTTGGTTGGTAGTGGTGCTATTGTCGATAGAAGCAGTGGAACCTCCACCTAAATATTCTACATCACGTGCACGTCCTTCCTCATTGACACGGTTGTAGTAAGAGATGTTAAACTGATAAGTGAATCCGTTGAATAGTTTGAAGAGGGCGAAAGCATTGAAACGGTAGCTGTTTGTCTTCGATTCATGCGATTCATGTTGTGCATTGAATAGCGGGTTTTTGTCTCCCTCGCTATTGATGTAAGAAGTATAACTCCCATCGGGATTGTAGACTGTGGCGAGTGGGGTACGTGTTATGAACTGGTAGAATGAACCGTTCTCGATGGCTCTTGTGGAGAATCCTAACGAACCGTTTACA
>CAKPTK010000125.1 GCA_934190685.1 uncultured Prevotella sp. | reverse complement strand
CCACTGTCTCCACATTTTGTTTCTCATCTGTATATAGTACCACATTGCCCCAAATTTCCGTAATCAAATGAAGATAGAGCGCGCGGAGAAAATGCACCTCGCCCAAACGTTGCCGCTTGGTAGCTTCGTCCAGTCCAGCCTTGTCCGCACGTGCGATGGCGGCATTGCAACAGTTCAGTCCATTATAGAGATTGTCCCACATATACTGCATGAGCGGATAGCTGCCTTGCAAGTCGTTGGAATAGAAAGCCATCGCTTTCACGTTGCCTGCGCTGTTGCCACCACCGGTATAGCAGTCTGTGCCCATCTCCGTGAAAGCGCATCCATCTGCCTTTCCATAGAAAGTGCGGGAATATGCATAGCAAGCATTGACCAGATTCTCATAGCCGTCTGGAGTGGAATAGAGTACATCGCTTGTAATGGAATTGCGGTTGGTCTCGTCAAGGAAATCGGAACAAGAACTCAATCCCAATGTCATGAATGCCATGACAGTATAGATTATCTTTTTCATCTTGATTGTTTTTAAAGGTAAGGTTTAGAAGCTGACATTTACACCAAACACCACTTGTTTGGTCAGAGGATAAGACATGGCACCTCCACGTTCGGGATCATAGTTGTCGAGATGGCTGAATGTGAAGAAGTTCTTCATCGTCGCATAGAGGCGTAGACGTGAGAGTCCGATTTTTCCTATCATCTGCATCGGGAAATTGTAGGCAAACGTGATGTCCTTAATCTTCAGGAAATCACCTTTGCAATAACCCAGTGTACTAAAGTAGAGCATCTTTTGATCATTGTTGAAGTTAGGACGTGGAAATGCGTTGGTAGGATTTTCCAGTGTCCAATAATCGCAAACCGGTTGGTTGGCCCATCCACTCGGATAGAACGCAAGGTTGGCATAATTGCGGATAAGATGGCCAAAGCGTCCGTAAATAAAGAAGGAGAGTTCAAAGTTCTTGTAGATGAAATGGTTGTTCAGTCCGAGTGTCCATTTCGGAGTCTGTTGTCCGAGCACCTTACGATCGTCGGTAGCGGATATTTCACCATTACCATCTTGATCTTTCACCTTGATATCACCGGGTTTTTGGCCGTATTTTGCAGCCTCAGTCTCTTCGCCAAGCTGCCATATGCCGAGTTTTTCATAATCATAGAACACCTTGGTAGACTTGCCGATGAACCATCCGTTCGCCACGTCATCCTGGTCAGAGTTGATGGAAGTGATCTTTTCTTTGTTGGCCGTGAAGGTGAGATCAGAGGTCCACTTGAAGTCTGGTGCGTCAAAGTTTGTGCTCGATATGGTCAAGTCAACACCCTGTGTCTCTGTCTTGCCCACATTGTTGATGACGCTTGTGAAACCTGTATGCCCTGGAATAATCATCGGAAGCAAGAGGTCGGAAGTCCACGTCTTGTAGATATCAAGAGTGGCATAGAGTCGGTTGTTGAACATTCCATAGTCCACTCCGAAGTTCAGCACTCGTGTTTTCTCCCATTTCAAATCATGGTTGGCCAACTCGTAAGGGCGATAGCCGTAGGCGATGTCTTTGTCGAAGGTATAGTAGGTTTCGCTCAGTCCGCCGGAAGTCTGATAAGGAGACACGGCACTATTGCCCGACACGCCATAGGACAGGCGGAGTTTCAGGTCGCTTATCGGCTGTACATTCTTCAAGAAACTTTCGTCTTTCATGCGCCATGCCATAGCGACAGAGGGGAAGTATCCCCATTTGTTTCCCTTGGCCAATACTGAAGAGCCGTCCGCACGCATGGTGAACGTGAGATAATAGCGGTCCATCAGTTTATATTGCAGACGGCCGAAGAAGGAGAGCATTTGTTGCTCCGTGAGTGAACTCTTGATATGGTAATCCTGTTGGGCGCCGTCAAGATTGTGGAAAAGTCCCTGTTCGAAGGAATAGCCCAGTCCGTCGGCATAGGTGTCTTCGTAGTGACTCTTGGACATGCTGTGACCGGCAAGGGCGGTCAGCGAATGGATGCCGAAATCATGACTGTAGGTAAGAGTGTTTTCCCATGTGTAGGAATCGTTTTCTGTCTCGTTTTTGGAAGCGAAAGCCATGCTCTTGTTGCGTTGGGCGAAAGATGAGTTCAGACCTTCGAAGAGTCCCTGGCGGGCATGCTTCACATCGACGCCCAGATTGCTTCTGAAGACCAATCCCTTCACGATGGTCCAGTTGACATACGCCGTGCCGAACAGACGATGGGTGATCGTCTCGTCTGTATAGTTTTCCTTGTCCAGGTCGAGCAATGGATTGAGCGAAGTGGATCCGCTACCCGTGAATGGATATTTGCGGATGCTTCCATCTTCATTATAGGGAACGCCATAAGGATCGAAAGTCTGGGCATAATGGAAAATGCCACTTGGCGACGCATATTGCTGCTGATAAGTGAACATCATCGAGGCGCCAGCCTCAACGCTCTTGCCCAATTTCTGCACTACATTGGCACGCCCGCCATAACGGTTCATCTCGTCGCCTTTGAGCAGACCAGTTTCCCGCATATAGTCAAGTGATGCCGACACTTGTGTTTTTTCGGTTCCCCCGCTGACACCCACTTGGTAGCTCTGTGTGAAACCTGTATGCATCACGAGGTCCATCCAATCTGTGCTCACACCATTGTGGATGCGGTCGAGTGTCTCGCTGTCCCAGATGACGCCGTCATCCGCCTCACTGCTCCATTTGCCGACAGCCCTCATCGCCTCACGACGAAACGCCACGTTCTGCTCTGTGTTCATCATCTTGGGAAGACTGGTGCTCATCACAGGTCCGGCATAGGCATTGAAGTCGACCTTCACCTTGCCCATCTTGCCTTTTTTCGTCGTAATGAGGATGACACCATTGGCTCCACGGGAACCATAGATAGCGGTTGTGGAAGCGTCCTTCAGCACTTCCATCGACTCAATGTCATTGGGGATAAGGGTCAGGTCAGAACCATAGGCTATTCCGTCCACAAGGATAAGAGGTGCGTTGCTTGCCGTTAGCGACCTGTTGCCACGCACGGTGAAATTCATTCCTGCTCCTACGGCACCACTTGAACGAGTCATGTCAAGACCTGCCACTTTTCCTTGCAAACTCTCAAGTACATTGGTAGTAGGCACTGCCACAATGTCTTTTTGTTTCAAACTGGAGATGGAACCCACCAAGTCTCTCTTCTTCACGATACCATAGCCGATGACCAACACTTCGTTGAGGGATTCATCGGAAGGCACCAGCTGCACGATCAGCTCTGTGCTGTTGCCTACACGCACTTGCTGAGCTTTATAGCCGAGATAAGAAAAATTGAGAATTGTGTTGGGAGAAATATTCGTCAAAGAGAACTTTCCGTCTATATCGGTCACCGCTCCCTTTTTGTCTCCTGCCGATACGGTGACACCTATCAAGGGCTCACCTGCATCGTCTTTCACTACACCTTTGACTATCTTTTGAGCGAATGTGCCCAAAGAGACAAAGGTCATTGCCATGACTAAACTTAGTCGTTTTAGTTTAAGATCCATAGTCTATTGGTTTTGAGGTAAAATTATTGGTTTCGTTTCGTTGGCAAAATTACCTCAATCACCCATAGACTATGTTCATTATATTATCAAAAGAGTGGACTTCTTCGTCAAAAGCCCTCGTTAACCCGCCTGATGACAAGAATTTCTGTAGTCGGTTGGCGTTTTCCCCTTCTTGGCCTTGAATATTCTACTGAAATAACGAGCATCCGAGAATCCGCACCTCACAGCAATGTCAGTAACGGGAATGTTCTTGTCACCAAGCAGCTGGCAAGCCTTCTGGATACGCACTTCGCGCAAGAAATCCATCGGTGTGATACCGAGAATGGTTTTCATCTTTCGATTGAGCCCCGCCCTGCTGGTAGCGGCGGCTTCAGCCATATTGTCGATGCTGACATCGGAATCGGACAAATGTTGCTCGACAAAAGTGACCACCCTACGCATAAACACATCATCGGCAGCTTTTATTTTCGCCTCTTCCAGGAATTCCGTTTCCCGTCTCACCATCTGGCGTTCGTCCGCTTCCTCTTTGTTCTCTTTCATTTCAATAAGAGCGAGATAGGCCTTGAGTGTCTTGTTGCGCGCATTGATGCGGTGTATATATAATATGGTATAGACAACGCCCCACAAGAACAATGCCGCCAAAAGGAGGTAAAGCAGTTTTGCCCATGCTGTCTGCCAGAATGTCGGGGTAACGAGAATGGTCACAATGCGCTGATTGTCCACCCACACACCGTCATGATTGGTAGAACGAATACGCAAGGTGTATGTACCAGGAGCCAGATCGATAAAGGTGGCGGAATGGGTTCTGTTGACATAGTTCCAAGACTTTCCGTCTACAGAAAAAGCATATTGCAGGTTTTTAGTGCCCGCAAAATCAAGAGCGGAAAAATATACAGTGAGGCTTCGTTCGTTTTTTGCCAGAACGATGGTATCACCACGACCCCCACCCTTGACGATGGGACCATTCTGCTTGGAGCATCCTGTGATGACTATCGGCGGCACGAAACTGCTTTTTCTCAACTTGCCCAAATTCATGACCAAGGCTCCAGTCTGCAAGCCGAAAAGATATTCACCTCGCGGCTGGCGCACCGGGATTGCATCAGAAAAACGGACATTGTCATGAAAGAACTCGTTCCCGAACACAGTATAGTGATTGTTTTTGTTTATCCTGATGAGTTTATCATTGCTCACAGCCCACATAGACGATCCTTGCTCAAACAAAGTCAACACTACATCTGTGGAAAAGCCCGTGGAAAGGTTGTAATGTTTGAATTGTAAATGAGATGCCAACAGATTGTCAGACAAGATTTCATTGAACCCTCCACTCTCTGTGCACACAAAGACACGCCCCCTGCGATTTTGGAAGAGCGACATCGTGGCATTGTTGCTCAAACTCTTACGGTTGCCGGCATCACGAGTGTGGCTGACAAAAGTCATGTGTTCAAGACTTCGTTCATGGGTATTGGCAACCAGCAAGCCTCCTGTAGTGGCGGCAAGCAAAACTCCTTCATGTGTAATGAGAAGGTTTCTCACTCTGTGAAAACCCTTCTTGGGATATTGTGACAATCCTGATTTGTATGTCACAAAATTCATGCTGCGGTCTGGATGCTCCACACAACAGAGACCGGCACTGAAGGTAGCCAGCCACAAGCGACCATAGACATCTTCCTTGATATCGTAAATGGAGTTGTTGTTGAGTTGGGATGTGTGTGGTTCATAGAGATAGTTACTGACCGCAAATCCATTTTTTCCTTCCACCAAACGATACAATCCATTGGGCTTCGAACCTAACCAAAAGTTTCCCTTTCGGTCTTGAAAAACACAATAGATGGAAGAAATGAATGATGTATGCGAACGTACAATTTGCCCATTGGGAGCCAAATATCCCAAGAGTTTTCCGTTTTGAGCATACAAACGGACGGTCTTATCATCCTTGCTTGTAACCCAACAACGTCCCTTTCTGTCCCTATAGAAGAAGCGCACTTGAGATTCCCCTTGTTGAGGAAACATAGTGTATTGCAACCGATAGGGCACCGCTTTGTAGACGCCATAATTGCTGCGATACCAGCGAGTGCCTCCCTTGTCTGTCATACAGTAGCGAATATCCGGCACATTGACACCTGGTAATGAAACCGGCGCCTCATCCACGACCCTCAAACAAGGCAACATCTTTCGTTCCACGGCCGAAGACACCTGACGATAACGACAGGTGTGTGTATCAAAAAGAAACACCCGATTGTCTATCAAACACCACAGATTTCCATCTGAGGAAAGTCGAAGGTTCATGATGCGGTCGCTCGGCACATCACAGCCATCATCACTTGTTGACTTGAAATTGACAAACTCATAGCCGTCAAAACGGTCAAGACCATTCCACGTCCCTATCCATATGTACCCTTGATGGTCTTGAACGATTTGGGTGACATAGCGTTGGGCCAATCCGTCGTTCTCATCATAATGAACCACATCATAGCGTGTCTGCGCCACCAATAAAGTGGAACAACAAAGCAAGAAGCAGACCAGAAAT
>CAKPTK010000124.1 GCA_934190685.1 uncultured Prevotella sp. | reverse complement strand
GCCGGCTGACGGCAAATTGGGTATCCTCGTTGTAGGTTGTGGTGCAGTTTCCACCACATTCATGACAGGTGTGCTGAGCGTGAGAAAAGGCCTCTCAAAGCCTGTAGGTTCAATGACCCAGTATGACAAGATCAGAGTAGGACGTGGAGCAGACAAGAAGTATCTCCACTACGCAGATATCGTTCCATTGACAAAACTGGATGACATCGTGTTCGGTACATGGGACGTTTACCCACAAAATGCATACCAGGCAGCCATGTATGCCGAGGTGTTGAAGGAAAAGGACATCGAGCCGGTAAGAGACGAACTGGAGAAAATCGTCCCCATGAAGGCTGCTTTCGACAAGAACTATGCAAAGCGTCTTGACGGCGACAATGTCAAAGACTGCAAGACTCGTTGGGATATGGTCGAGGCGCTCCGTAAGGACATCCGCGACTTCAAGGAGAAGAACAGCTGTGCCCGCATTGTGGTCATTTGGGCAGCGTCAACAGAAATCTATGTGCCTGTCTACGAACCCGTACACGGCACAGTGGCAGCTCTGGAAAAGGCCATGAAGGAAGATGACCGTGAGCATGTGGCTCCTTCCATGTGCTATGCTTATGCCGCACTGAAGGAGGGCGCTCCATTCATCATGGGCGCACCCAACACCACCGTCGACATTCCCGCCATGTGGGAACTCGCCGAGCAGACCAAGATGCCTATCGCCGGCAAGGACTTCAAGACAGGCCAGACCCTCGTCAAGAGTGGTTTCGCTCCAATCCTCGGCACTCGTTGCCTCGGCTTGAGCGGATGGTTCTCCACCAACATCCTCGGCAACCGCGACGGACTCGTGTTGGACGAGCCAGCCAACTTCCATACCAAGGAGGTCAGCAAGCTGTCCACCCTTGAGACCATCCTCGAGGCCGACAAGCAACCAGACCTTTACAAGGACTATTATCATAAGGTACGTATCAATTATTATCCTCCTCGCAACGACAACAAGGAAGGATGGGACAACATCGACATCTTCGGATGGATGGGTTATCCTATGCAGATCAAAATCAACTTCTTGTGCCGCGACTCCATCCTCGCCGCACCGCTGTTGCTCGACCTCTGCTTGCTTTCCGACCTTGCTGCACGTGCCGGTCGATATGGCATCCAGCGCTTCTTGAGCTTCTATCTCAAGAGCCCGATGCACGACTATACTCGTGGCGAGCAGGCAGTCAACAACCTCTATCAGCAGTACACCATGCTGAAGAACGCAATCCGCGAAATGGGCGGTTATGAAGCAGATGAAGAAATCGATTAAATTAAAAATGTTTTTAATGACCCTTCTTTGGACACTGGCTCTTACAGCCAGTGCCCAAATCAAGGGCTTTGTCGTCGATGCGGCGACGGGTGACAGCATAGCGTTTGCCAGTGTCGCCTACAAGGACTTGAAAATTGCCAAGTCAAGTAATGTGTCTGGAGTATTCTCGATTGAGAGAAAGACAGGACACTATCTCACCGTTTCTGCGATTGGCTACAAGTCGCAGCGCATTCTTATTCAGAATAACACTCCTGCCGAACTTCACGTGTGTCTTACTCCAGACTCCAAGATGCTCGGCAATGTTGTAGTGAAGGCGAAGCGCAGGAAGTATAAGAGAAAAGACAATCCTGCCGTGGAACTGATGAGAAGGGTCATCGCCGCCAAGAAGCGCACAGACCTGGATAACCACGATTATTATCAATACACTAAATATCAGAAGATTACGCTCGCCGAGAACGATGTGAACGCATCGAAGCTCGAGGAGAAGAAAAACAAACAGTGGCTCGTCGACCAAATCGAGATGAACCCCTGGACCAACAAGCTCATCCTTCCGCTGTCGGTGGACGAGACCGTCACACAGAAACTCTACAGACGTTCGCCCAAGACCACACGTGACATCATCATGGGACAGAACTCAACGGGTGTCAACCAACTCATCGAGACGGGTGATATCCTCAACACGGCTCTGAAAGACTGTTTCACCGATGTAGACATCTATGATGACCAGGTGCGCTTGCTCCAGTATCCTTTCACCAGCCCTATCGGCAAGGATGCGATAGCCTTCTATCGTTATTATATTGTGGACACGGTGTACATCGACCGTGACCAATGCTATCACCTGCAGTTTCTGCCCAACAACCAGCAGGACTTCGGATTCCGTGGCGAACTGTGGGTGCTGACAGACTCCACACTCCATGTGAAGAAATGCAACCTGACCATCCCGAAACGATCGGATGTCAACTTTGTCGACAATCTGCAGATACAACAGGAATACACCCAGCTTCCTGATGGAGAGTGGGTGCTCAGTCGGGATGACATGATGGTCGAGATGAAACTCGCCAAGTTCCTCAGCAAGTTTGTGGTCATGCGCACCACCCGCATGAGTGACTATGTGTTCGACCCGTTGCCCAACAAACTCTTCAAAGGCAAGGCCAAGGAACGGCACGAGGCAGACGCCATGATGAAAGACGAGGCTTTCTGGGACAAATACCGGGCTGTCAACCTGACGAAGGGCGAAAGTTCCATGGACAAGTTTATCCACAATCTTGAGCAAATCAAGGGCTTCAAGTTTATCATGTTCGGCGCCAAGGCGTTTATCGAGAACTTTGTGGAGACCGGTACCGAGAAACATCCGAGCAAGGTGGACATCGGCCCCATCAACACCATGATTTCCAAGAACTTCATCGACGGACTCCGCACTCGTGTCAGTGCCCAGACCACAGCCAACCTGAGCAAACACTGGTTCTTGGAGGGCTATTATGCCCATGGATGGAAGACCCACAAGAACTACTACCGCGGTGCGTTGACCTATTCTTTCAACAAGAAGAACTATCTGCCCCGTGAGTTCCCCAAGCGTACGCTTACTTTGGAGTCGACCTATGACATTGAGTATCCTTCAGACAAATATATCAGCACCGACAAGGATAATGTGTTCACCGCCTTCAAGTGGACTGACTCGAAGAACATGCAGTTCTACAACCGACAGAAGTTCAGCTTCGACTGGGAGGAAGTGTGGGGACTCCGCATCCGTGCCAGTCTGAAGACCGAGGAAAACCAGGCGGCGGGAACCATGATGTTCCGTCCTCTGTCCACCCTGCAAGACACCAAATTCCGCACGACGGAGGCAGCGGTAGACTTGACTTTCTCGCCAGGCCGTACCTATATCAACACCAAGCAGCGCCGTCTGCCCATCAACCTTGATGCGCCCATTTTCAGTGTAAGCCACACCATGGGCTTCAAGGATTTCCTGGGCGGCGACTACAAGTCGAACTTCACGGAGGCGACCATCTACAAGCGTTTCTGGATGAAGAGTTGGGGAAAGATAGACATCTACCTCAAGGGTGGTGCCCAGTGGAACAAGGTGCCCTTCCCGTTGCTCATCATGCCGGCAGCCAACATGTCGTATATTCTCGAGGACGAGACTTTCAACTTGTTGAACAACATGGAATTCCTCAACGACCGCTATGCAAGTCTTGACATGTCATGGGATTTGAACGGAAAAATCTTCAACCGCATTCCGCTGCTCAAAAAACTCAAGTGGCGTGAATTCTTGGGTGTGAAGTGTCTTTGGGGCAAGCTCACTGACAAGAACAACCCCAATCTCCATCCGAACGATCCGTTGCTCATGGAATTCCCCGAAGGCAGCTACATCATGAATCCCCATCGTCCCTACGTCGAGATTCTAGTCGGCATCCACAACATCTTCAAGATTCTCCATGTGGAGTATGTGCGCCGTCTCAACTATCTCGACTTGCCCACAGCCAACAAGCAGGGCATCCGATTCATGTTCCGCATCACGTTCTAAGACAAAAGGCGGACGCCTCAACGTTTTGTGACATTCTCCCGCAAGGGAAACTCAATAGGAAAAGCCGTATGTCTTTTATGTGGAAAAACATGAAAGCATACGGCTTTTGTGGTTAAATGCCGCCCTATAATGAATAAGATATAAGTTAATATAGCGATAGCGTATGAGAAAAATCAAGAACCCCTGGGTGCACAAAGACGGCTACAACTGTTTCGGATGTGCGCCCGAAAACCCGAACGGACTCCACATGGAATTCTTCGAGGATGACGAAGAGATCGTTTCCTACTGGAAACCCAACGGCAACTTCCAAGGGTGGATTAACACCATGCATGGAGGTGTCATCAGTGCGATGATTGATGAGACGGCAGGGTGGGTGATTTTCCGCAAACTTCAGACCTGTGGCGTGACAACCAAACTTGAGGTGAGGTTCAAGAAACCGCTCATGTCCACCGACAGTCTCATTACTCTGCGTGGACGAATCACCAAGCAGATGCGCAATCTTGTCACGGTTCACGTTGTGGTTGAGAACAGTATGGGCGAAGTCTGTGATGAGGCTGATGCCGTCTATTTCACCTTCGGCGAGGAGAAAGCCAAGGAGATGGGATTTACCAAATGCGAATTGGAAGACGAAGAGTGGATACCGATGTAAGCGGCATATCCAGCAATCTTGTATAAAAACGTATAACAAAAATAGGAGAGAAGAGAGATGAACGTTATACTGGCAGATAGACAAGACATCACCCGGGTAGGGTTGATTTATCTCGTCCAACAGTTGGACGATTGCACTTATGAATATGCGGAAGACAAGGCCGACTTGATAGACCGGCTGGCGGTGTATCCGGAAAGCCTGGTCATCCTTGACTACACGCTTTTCGATATCAACGATGTGGAGGAACTGCTGATTATCGGTCAGCGTTTTCCCAAAGCCAGTCTGCTGCTCTTCAGTGAGGACTTGAGCTTGGACTTTGTGCGTCAGGTGACAGCATCGAGCAAGCTTATCAGTGTGGTGATGAAAGAGTCTCCCTTGTCGGAGATCAAAACCTCCATTCAGTATGCCATGCATGGCCAGCGTTTCCTTTGCCAACGCATCACCGAGATGCTCCTTGCGCCAAGACAAGAGCAGCGGGAACCCGTCAACCTGACGAAGACCGAGCGGGAAATCTTGATAGACATTGCCTTGGGCATGACCACCAAGGAAATAGCCGAGAAGCGTTTCTCGAGTTTTCATACGGTCAATACCCACCGCAAGAATATCTTCCGCAAACTGGGCGTCAACAATGCGCACGAAGCCACCAAGTATGCTCTGAGGGCAGGGCTTGTGGATTCGGCGGAATATTATATTTAAAAAATAAAGCTTTACTATGATGAAACGAAACTTTCTATTGCTGATCATGTCCCTTTGGGTAGCATGGGTAGCAGCCCAAAAGTATCATGATGCCGCCGCTTTCGATTTGCGTGGCAATGTGAAGGAGTGTGTGGTGAAATCAGGTAATGACGGAAAAGCCGAAGTTTATCGTTTTACGTCTGATGGCGCCTTGTCTTGTAGGATGGGGGAGGAAATCGGCGACGGCAATCAATTGGAACGTGATGCGAGTGGATATTTGATACGCTGTACCTTGGGAAGCCTGTCCTATAGTTATGACTATGATGGATCACATCGTAAAACCAATGAAACAATGGTGGCTTCAGGAGGTATCTTGGGGCCGGTTTCAGTAATAATGGGATACAGATATAATAGCAATGGATATGTGGAAGTTGAGGCTTCGATAACGAATACGTCTAAAGGCTTTTCCTATGCCTACACCCAGTATGACAATAACGGCAACTGGACAGAGCGCAAGGTGTATGATTTAGCGACAAAAGAATTCAAATATAAGGAAACTCGTGAGATTACTTATTGGAAAGCTTCTGAGAAACCGAAAGAGAATACAAATGTATCAGAAGTGGAGCGTGTGAAACGGTTGCCCAAGAATTTTCCACCGGCAAAAGCAAAAGAAGGGGATATAAAACAGCTTATCTTGCATCCCTTTGGTGCCAAGAATCTTCATGCGAAATGTACGGCAGACGAGTTGATGTCTGCATGTGAAAAGATGGGATTGAATGCGGTGAGCAAGGTGGAAGCATATGGCAGTTCTTATGGAACTATTGTGTTGACTGAAAAAGAACAATTTACTTCAACTGGATGGGCTGGTGATGATTTCAAGGGTGTTTTCTGCTATAAGTTATTTGATGCGGCTGTTGTTGCGGAAGCAGGTTTTGATGCTAAAAGTGGCTTGTTGTTTGAATGGGAATATAGGTTGTATCC
>CAKPTK010000123.1 GCA_934190685.1 uncultured Prevotella sp. | reverse complement strand
CTTGCCTCAGTCACGCTGCCTGAAGGGCTGAACAGCATTGGCGACAATGCTTTTTCTGGCTGTACGGCCCTTGCCTCAGTCACGCTGCCTGAAGGGCTGAACAGCATTGGCGACAATGCTTTTTCTGGCTGTACGGCCCTTGCCTCCATCACCCTGCCTGAAGGGGTGGACAAGATTGGAAAAGCTGCCTTTAAAGGCTGTACTGGTCTGACATCGGTGGCTCTTCCCAAGAGTTTGACGAGTATAAGGGTAGAGACGTTCAGAAACTGTTCGGCACTTGTCTCCATTGCTCTGCCGGAAACGTTGACGAGAATAGACGACTCGGCTTTCAGAAACTGTAGGGCACTGGCCACTGTCACCTTTCCCGAAAGTCTGGAGCTTATCGGAGCAACTGCTTTCAGAGACTGCCGGGCGCTGACCTCCGTTGTCTTCCCGGAAGGGCTGAAAACGATAGCGGGTTTTGCCTTCCAAGACTGTAAGAACCTGGCATCCATCAGTTTGCCGGCATCGCTGTCAGAAGTCTATGGCGGGGCCTTTGGCACGTGCACCGGCCTCACCACGATTTACGCCTATAGTGCAACGGCTCCCAGCTATTCACCTTCTGCCTTTTCCAGTGACATTCGCAAAGAATGTACGCTTTATGTATTGCCCGATTCTAAATACAGTTATTCGGGATGGTACGGCATCAAGAATATCAAGGAATTTGACCCGCTGGCCGACAAACTCATTACCGAACAGCGAGCTGTTCATGTGGAAACGGCCGGAACGCTGGAAAGCCTGATTCAACCCGACGAACTGATGAGGATAACCCGTATCAAGGTGACCGGACAACTGGACATCAACGACATCAGCACATTGCGCAAGATGGCCGGATGCTATTCGGCCGACATGAAATACAACGGGCATCTGAAGCATCTTGACCTTGGCGGGGCTACGTTTGTCGGGAAAATGAGCAGCTATCATAATCCTGATAAAACGGTGAATGTATATACCAGAACATTCGACTACCAGAACAATACGAAAATCGAACTGAAAGCGTGGGCTGGTATCGGTTCCATGGACTATTTCGAATACCTTTTCGCTTATTGTGATGTGTTGGAATCTGTTGTCCTTCCCGAGACGGCAACGACTGCGGGCGACCGTTCTTTCGTGGGTTGCACCGGGTTGACTTCCGTCAGTCTGTCGCCGCACCAGACCACTGTTGGCGATGAACTCTTTTCCGGATGTACGGCACTGGCTGCCGTCACGCTGCCTGAAGGGCTGAACAGCATTGGTGACAATGCTTTTTCTGGCTGTACGGCCCTTGCCTCCATCACGCTGCCTGAAAGTCTGACGACCATCGGCAGGTATGCTTTCTCAGGCTGTACTGGCCTGACCTCCATTACACTGCCTGAAAGTCTGACGACCATCGACTGGTATGCTTTCTCAGGCTGTACTGGCCTGACCTCCATTACGCTGCCTGACGGCTTGGTTAAACTTGAAGGTTGTGTGTTTTACGGATGCACGGGTCTGACTTCTGTCACGCTGCCCAAGAACCTAACAAAGGTCAGCTTTGGCCTTTTTGACGGTTGTACCAGTCTGGCGGCCATCACTCTGCCTGAAAGTGTGACGGAAATTGGAAAATACGCTTTCAGTGGCTGTACCAGTCTGACTTCTGTCACCGTGCCGCAGGGTGTGACAACGCTTGAAGAAGATTGCTTCAATAACTGTACAAGTCTGGCCTCTGTTGTCTTGCCGGACAATCTGACCGCAATCAAAGAACGTTGTTTCCTCAGTTGCACAACCCTGTCCGCTATTGCCTTGCCGGAAAACCTGACGGAAATAGGACGATATGCTTTCGCGCACTGTACGGGGCTGGCCGCCATCTATGCCTACATGCCTACGCCGCTTGTCTTGACGTCAGACGTGTTTGAAGACGTTGACAAGGAAAAGTGCACGCTTTATGTCACACAAGATGCCTACCAGGTATACTGGCTGGCCGACGTTTGGGGCGACTTCCTCCACGTCACTCCGTTTGACCCGACGGGTATTGGCACTACAACAGGGCACGGCACCACAGCAGAAACAGAACGCTATGCCATAAACGGTACACGAACGACGACACCCACCAAGGGGCTGAATATCGTGAAATACAGCGATGGCACCGTGAAAAAGGTGATGGTGAAATGATGGGACGACTGGACATGCAGATGAATACAGGCATGGTCGTAAAACAAAAATATCAAGCAATGGTTTATGATTCATTTAAAGATGCTCCCTCTATCGTGTCAACTTTAGGAATAGGGGGCAGCGAAGAGGATTCTTTCAAGGCTACCATCGTTCATATCACCGCTCGCCATGAAGTAAAAAATAATGAACGCTATGTGATGGAAAGTTTGCTTCAAGACGAGTGTCGTAGAAACAACATCAACCTCAGCGTCTACTGTGTCGATGTGAAAAAATGGGCGCAGGCGCTGATGCCTTGGCCAGATCCTGCTGTGTCGCGCGATGAGGATGTGGGCCGTCACGCTGCTGAAACGCTTAATTGGTTGCTAAATAATAAGGAAGAAGTGTCGATGTGGGGTAGCGACCCATTGCCTTGGGGCACGGACTTTGAAAAGCATTCCTGCATCGTGTTGGGCGGTTATTCTTTGGGCGGTCTTTTCGCCCTCTGGGCGGCGCGCCAGTGCCGCCTCTTTCAGGGGGTCGCAGCCGTTTCACCGTCGTTGTGGATTCAAGATTGGTGCGACTTTGCCAAGGCCAATCCTATCCAGACGCAAAGTGTCTATTTGAGTTTGGGACTTCGGGAGGAGCATTGCCGCAACAAATACATGGCAAGGGTCGGCGACTGCGTGCGTCGGGAGCATGCGCTTTTGGTGGAGCAGTTGGGCGAAGACCGCACCACCTTGGAGTGGAACGGAGGCGGACATTTCGTCAACGAGGGGGCACGCATGGCGAAAGGTTATCTGTGGACCCTGATCAATCTGCGTCAGCAGCAAGCCTCTCATTTTCATCATTTTTAGGTATTGCAGGCATGGAGATTTTGCCGTACCTTTGCAACCGTAATAAAGATAAAGAATATTAATGGCAATAAAATCATAATGTTTTTGTAGTTTGGAAAAAGCCTGGCTGTGAAGCCAGGCTTTTTTATTTCGTGCTACTACTTCACCATCCTTTTTCGCCTATAGCAGTCCTGTCATGTAGAGTGGCAGATATACGATGCCATTTTCCGTCTTTACGTCGGCGTGTGCAGAACATATGGAGTGGATAGATAGTTGCCGTATTTGGCAATGCACTTCTTGAGTGATGTCAGCGTGTAGCGACTTGTTGATTTCACTTCAATTGGCGATATATTGTGGCGACTTGTAATGGTGGGTTTTGATATTAAAAAGTCTATTTCCATTCTAAACATTCAAGATAGAAGTGCACAGTTTTAGCATATAGAGTAGGGGTAAACTCGTAAGTTCTATTTCGTTTCCGCATGACTTATTATTTGTCGTATTAGAGCAATTTAGCGTGAATTATTTGTCGTATTTGAGCAGTTTCGTGCGAATTATTTGTCGTATTTGAGCAAAATTATTATTTTTGCAGCTGATAATCAAATCATTACAGCAATGCAAGAATATATCTCACGAAATATAGATGCCCAACTACTCACATGGAAAGAAAATCCTATGAGAAAACCCTTGCTGATACGGGGAGCGAGACAAGTAGGAAAATCTTCTGCCATCCGGCACTTTGGCAAAGAATTCAAGTATTTTGCAGAAGTCAATTTTGAACGGCATAAAGCCATCAAGAGTTTCTTCCAAGGAGACATCGATGTGCACCTCATTGCCCAAAAGATAGCCAGCTATATCAATGTTCCTATAAAAGAAGGGGAAACTTTACTTTTCTTCGATGAAATACAAGAGTGTCCGGATGCGATTATGGCTCTGCGTTTCTTCAAAGAAGACTATCCGGAACTTCATGTTATAGCCGCAGGTTCACTTTTGGAATTCACACTTCAAGAGTTGCCTACGTTCGGTGTTGGCAGGATACATTCCCTATTTATGTATCCAATGACATTCGACGAATTCTTGGTGGCCAACCAAGAGACCGGTCTTGTCGCCATGCGACAAAAAGCTGATAGCCAGCATCCTCTCGACACCGCTTTTCATGAGAAACTCATTGAGTTTTTTCGTATTTACTTATTGGTGGGAGGAATGCCGGAAGCTGTTTTGGCTTGGATTAAGACTAAGAATTTCAACGACTGTCGTCAAATACAAGAAGACATAGTGCTTACTTATGAGGATGACTTCAGTAAATATAAGAAACGTGTCAATCCTGACTTATTGCGAGTTACCATGCGAGGCATTTGTCATCAAGTTGGAGGAAAACTCACATTCAAGCAAATATCTTCCGACTACCGAAGTTCTCAAATCAGAGAAGCGCTACGTCTTCTCACCCTTGCGGGTATCACCTCTCCTGTAGTTGCAACTTCAGGCAATGGCGTACCATTGGATGCCGAGGCTGATGACACTCGGATGAAGGTGCTTTTTCTTGATCCGGGACTTTTATTGGCTGTGATTCAACTTGAAGGCGACTTGTCTCGGCAACTCATTGATCTCATCTTGACAGGTAGTCCACAAGAACTTGTCAACAAGGGTGGCTTGACGGAGATGGTGGCAGGCTTGGAGATTATGCGCAACAAGCCTTGCATTCAACGTCAAAAGATGTTTTATTGGGAAAAGAAGGGAAATAGCGTGGCGGAAATCGACTATCTCGATATTCATAACTTGAAGGTGATGCCTATCGAAGTGAAATCAGGCACACAAGGAGGAATGAAGAGCCTTTGGCTGTTTATGAGAGAGAAGCATCTCACGGAGGCTGTCCGTTGCTCGCTCGAAAACTTTGGCGAATTTGACTATGTTGACCAAGAGGACAAGCAGGCCGTAAGACATGTTCGCATTTGCCCACTATATGCTTTGCAACAAATGTAACTCGCCTATAATAAAATACAGAAAAGCCACGCTATAAGCTGAACATATAGCGTGGCTTGTTTTTTAAGTGTACTTTTCTTTTTACTTCACCATCACTTTTCTCTTCGTGCCGTCGCTGTAGCGCACAATGTTCAGTCCCTTGGTCGGGGCTGTGAGCAAATGCCCATTATCGTCGTAGCGCGCTACCTCTTTGACGGTGGCGCTGTTGGTCATGCCGGTGATGCCGGCTGCATCGAACTCCTCGATGTTGAAGTCCTTCCATACATTGGCTATGCGGTATTTCTGAGCAGATCCCTTCGGTACATACAGTTTCATGTTGGGTTGGTCGTAGGGGTCAAACTCGTTGCCGCTCAAGACTGGAGGCTCGACCATGAAGGCGTGGATGGTCTTGAACGGCATTTCGAAGAAGGCATTCTCTCCGATAGTCTTGAGACTGGCTGGCAACACGAGGTCTGTTCCGTTTATGCATGACTTGTAGAACGCCAGTTTGCCTACCTCGGTGACTTTTGACGGAATAACCAAGCCGTCATAACTTCCCAGGTTGTAGCATCCTTCGAAAGCACACACCCCGATGCGTGTCAGTTCGGCGGGCAAATGAATGCTTCTCAGATTCTCGCAGAATAAGAATGCTCCGTCAGGTATCTCTGTTATACCGTCGGGCAGACTCACCTCTTTCAGTGCGCTGCGCTTGAATGCTTCTGTTCCAATGCTTGTCACGCTGGCAGGAATTTTAATCAAAGTCATGTTATCGCAGTCGGAGAAGGCACTATTGCCGATGCTTGTTACTCCATCGTGCAAGTATATTTCCTGCAGATTGTGACAATTGCTGAACATCTCATCGGTGATGACATTTATCTCTTTGGGCAAGGTAAAGGTTCTGAAACCGCAGTTGTGGAAGATACCCTTGCCTATGTGGCGCACTGTTTTGGGGCAGGTTACACTTTCCAAGTTGGAACAGCCGCTGAACAAGTAGTCGCTGATGGTTGTTATTCCGTCAGGGATGACAAACTCGGTGAAGCCACAACTAGCGAAGGCAGATGCGCCAATAGCGGTCAGTCCCTTGGGCAGCGTGATGGAAGTCAGTTTGCTGCAGCCACTGAACAGTCCGTCACTGATGGTTGTTATTCCGTCAGGGATGACAAACTCGGTGAAGCCACAACCACTGA
>CAKPTK010000122.1 GCA_934190685.1 uncultured Prevotella sp. | reverse complement strand
TGAAGAGTGCTCGGGAATATTTGCTCACTTTAGGAGCGAAACGCTATACAACAGCTCGTCTTGCCACCTATACCGGTGAGTTGGAAGCCATGGATAAGGCGACTCTCCTTCAAGCTATCTATGACGAGCGCGAGCGCGAGTTGTCTTTTGAGGGCCATCGCTGGTTCGATCTACGGCGCACCACACAGCCTGCTCTCAGCAAGACCTATAGCGGAAAGACCTACACCTTGCAGCAGGGCGATGACCGTTACACGCTCCGTTTCCCAACTGAGGCCGTGGAGGCCAATCCTAATATTGAAATTTGGAATAAACAATAAAATATAAGGGAGACGGCAGGTAGAGAGAGCTGCCGTCTCCGATAATTAGTAATCAAATAAAAATTTAAGGCAATGAAAAGATTTACATTTTCAGTGATGATGGCATTGGCTACGATGGTTTCCAATGCTCAAAACTTCGGAACCAAGGCTTGGTCCGACAATCTTTCGACCATGGAAGTGCCTGCCAACTTTCTTCGCAGCACTCCTGTGACTGTAGACAATGAGGGCAATGCGATTGTGACAGGCCGCTACGACATGGACTTTACTTTCAGCAACGATGTGGCAAGAGGTACAGATGCCGACAATTTCATCGCAAAGTATGATAAGTCCGGCAAGAAACTGTGGGCTGTCGCAGTACAGGCAGAGAACACCATTACCGCCATTACTACTGACAGTGAGGGTAATGTGTATGTGGCAGGAAACTTCGCACAGACCGTGAATGTGACAGATGTCAAGGGTAAGACAGAGACTATCACAGGCATGGCGGACAAAACATCAGGTGCTTGCTTTATCGCCAAATACAATAAGAATGGTGAACTTCAGATGGTGAAGACTGTTCTTCCAGAGGCTGATCAGTCGGTGATTACGGATGATATACTATGGGCACAGCAGGAACCTTCTTTCCATGTTAATAAAATTGTGGCGGCAAATGGAAAACTTTATTTGTCTGCAACTTACAAGGAAATCTGCAAAATCGGAGATTTGACCTTGTCTGGAAAGTTTGTTAATTCTGAAGTATGGATGCTTGCTGATGCTCCATCTGCTTCTGTCATTTCGCTTGATGCTGAGGCTCTTGACAATGCAAAGGAATTGGTAACTTTGTCGGCAAAGGAAAAAATGACGGCTGAAAGCATCTATGGTCCTGAGGACATCAACTTTACCGTTGATGGTACTGTTATTTATGTAGGTCTTGTCGCAAAGGGTAAAGAAATGACGCTTAAGACTGTGAAGGGTGAAGAGAATATTTCTTTAGCTTATGAGGCTGGAGCACAAGAGCATGCTTTTGTTTTGGCTAAGATTAACGGAAACGATGTGACGACTAAGGTTTACAATACGCAGGCTGCAGAAGCAAGCTTTTCATGGAACTATATGGACGAGATGGTTTGCAAGAATGGCAAGCTGTATGTGGCTGGCACATTCAATGAGGCCAATCCATTTGACAATACAGTGACCTTTAACAAGAACTGTGACATCTACGTGGCTGCGCTGAACGCAAACGATCTGTCAAAGTCTTGGGTTGCCGCCAGTGGCTTTGACGAGGGTGAAACAAACAAAACTGCCGAGGTTGTGACGGGTATGGCTGTGAATGGTGACAATGTTATTGTAACCGGTTGGGCTGAAACAACAGACGGTCATGTCGTGAGCACTCCTTTGACTTTCACGGTTGACGCCAATGGCCATATAACTCAGGGCGAAGAGACTCTTGTGACCGCAATGGCTACAAATGGCACCAATGTGCTGACAGAGAGTGATAAGGATGGCGCTTACATCTATACTTATTACACGAATACCTCGGAAACAGGCATCAAGCAGTTGGTAAAGGCTGAGGGCATTAGCCGTCAGGGTGATGTGCTTTCATTCGCCAAGGCTGCAGATATCAATGTCTATGCTGTGAACGGTACTTGTGTGAAGGCTGAGAAGAATGCCACAAGCATTTCTTTGGAAGGTCTTGCCAAAGGCGTTTACGTGGTGAAGGCTGGCGACAAGAGCGTCAAGGTCGCTAAGTAAACGGCTGCGATAGACTGTTTATAAACAGATAAAAGCATCCCGCTATGGTCAAACAACGTGTTGGCTATAGCGGGATGCTTCGTTTTATTCTATAGGGAAAAGATAGAACTTGCGTCCGGGATTGAAGTCTATCATCCATTGGTCGACAAGAATATGCGGGTCAAGGGCCTTGATGATGAGCGTATGTTGTCCAGCAGTCAAATCTTTCAAGCCAAGGGCTTTGACGGCTTGACCGCGCAGCACCTGCTCTTTCCAAGGCTCGGAGCGGAAAGGTTCTTTCAGATTGAAGACCTTCGGACTGTTGCCGTCTATGCTGACACTGAATCGCAGGTCGCCATTGTCATTGGGTTGTGTGGGAATCAGGGCGATGCGCAGCAAGGCACTGTCGGCTTGCAATGAGTTGAAATGATAAACCAAGCTGTCTCCTTGAGGCAGGTTGACGGCACGCATGCTGTGGCCCAGCATGTCGACAGGGGTTGCCGTGGTTGAGGCTTCCTGCCAGTCACAAGCGTTGCGGGCGATGGCGTCATCAACGTGCAACGGATGCCGAGCTTCCGCCTTGTCGTAGGCGCAGAGACGGGTGATGTATAGTTTGTCTATGTCAATGGGTAGAGTGGGCTTTCCGAAAACGGGGAGGTCACGTGGACTCATCGACATCAGCCCGTTCCATTTGCCGTTTGAAAGATGCTGGTTATAGTGTCGGGTAAGTTCAGCAATGTCACGGTAGCCTTCCAAACTCCGGGCACAGAGTGCACGAAGCGTGCTGTCGCGGAGCACGGCAGTGGAATCTTTCGTGGCAAGGTTTGACACCGCATAGGCAAGTGCCTTCTGCCGGTAGAGCGTTTTCCGAGCCATGGCGGCAGCCCCTCTGACAGGGTAGAGAATGGCTGCACAGTAGGCGTCCTTGAGTTCTGGACGCAGGAATCGGATGGCGGAGCTGACGGTCCGGGTGATGTCGTCATACGTTTCCAAGTATCGGTTCAGCTCGTTGCCAAAGGCTTGCTCGTTGAAAGCCGTGTTTTGCATCGGACTGAGACCTCGAGCATACTTCTTCTTGTCCAATTCCACTTGGCTCCATCCCATAAACTCAGGCTTTCGTTCTCCGCAAAGTTGGTAGAAACGGCGCATGGCAGGATAGATGCGTGAGCCTACTTCCTCTCCAAATTGCCGGCACAACCAAGTCCGATAGTGGTCGCCCACATGGTCGGTGCTCACACTGTTGATGTTCCAGGCCATATCCAAAAAGAGTTCCAAGTCATAGCCTGCCACTTTGGGGTCGTGCACGTTGGCAATCCACAACTTGCGGGCATTGTGCTCGTAGGCGGTTTTCATTTCGCTGGCAATCAGTCCCGGTTGGGTGGTGGTGAGCCACAGATAGTCGTGCGGACGCCCCCAATAGCTCAAGTGATAGTAGACGCCGGCACCTCCTTCTCGTTTTTGCTCGTCAGCCGTGGAGAGTCGGGTCAGATAGCCATAGTTGTCGTCGCACCACATGAGTGTCACGTAATCGGGCACCTTCAAGCCCCGCTCATAAATCTGCAGCACCTCCTTGTAGGGGACAAACACTTGTGTCTGCTTCGCAGGGTCACCGATATATTGTTTGATCAGTTGCTGCTGGTCGTCGATGACCTGTTGTAAAGCCATGAACTTCTCATCCATTGTCTTCACGCCCTCCATGGAACCATCATGGATGCCGCGCATGCCAATGGTGAACAGGTTGCCTCCTGTTGAGTTCTTGACTTCCCGTAACCGTTCCGCCCAGTATTCTTGCACTGCCGCGCGGTTGGTCATATAGTTGAAGGCTCCACGCTGTTTCACGTTCCATTCTCCCACATTGTTGCGCAACAATGGTTCGCAATGGGAAGAACCAATGACGATGCCGCAACTGTCTGCCACGGCTTTGGCGCCCGGTGTTTGGAAGAAAGCCTTGGTGCCGGGATGCATGGCGGGCCAAAGCGTATTGCCGCGCAGCCTGAGCAGCAGTTGGCAAATCTTCTTGTAAGTGGCGGCACTGATGGTTCCCTGTGCCCCTTTGTCGAAGGTTTGGCAACTCCAAGGACGCAGTGACCAATCCTCGTCATTGATAAAGATGCCGCGATATTCCACCGACGCACTTTGTGTAGTGGAGAAAGAAGTGTCGATGGCAAGTCTGTCTTTGCGCTGAGGAACGCAGTCACCCCACCATATCCAAGGGCTCACGCCAGCCATGCGGGAAAGTTCCAAAATGCCATATGCAGTGCCTCTGCCATTTGCTCCGACAATGTTAATATGCCGTCCAGTCACAGAAATATGAAATCCGTCCTGGCTCTTTTGAAGTTTTTCTGTCGGCACACCTTGCCGTTGCAAAGACCGTAGAGCGGACTTGGAGGCTTTGTCAAGCTCTGTGATTTGTAGAGTGGCAGTGTTTTTATTCCTGCTGACTGCGGGAGTTCCTGTCGCGGCGTTCATGTCCGACGCGAACATTTGCAGCGCCATGCCGACCACTGGATCACTTTTCCCGTCAACGTAATAGCTGACAGGATGTTGACCGTCGAACCATAGAAGAGATTCCGCTTGGGCGCAGTGGGGTATTAAAAGCGTGATGGCGCAAAGCGTTAGCTGGTGGAAGGTTTTTCTCATATACTTCTGAATGATTGATGTTTTATGGATTGTAAGGATAATGCAAAGTTAGTGAAAAAACACCTACCCTCCATGACATAAACTATAATTATATATAAAAGGTGGGGTAGATGCTTGCTTTCGTTCTTCGAAACGGCTATATTTGTACACACAAAAAGGATTTGGCTTATGCGAAATATTTACCTTACATTCATTGTCTCGGCTGTGGCCTTGGTGGATTGCACCGCACCTTCAGGAGAAGCGGTTTCCGTCGAGGAGACGAAGGCTCGGAAGAAACTGGAGATGGCTGAGAACGTGAGACAAGATATCAATGATCGCCATTTCTCCATCGATGTGCATCAAATGTATCCGCAAAGCGCCCCGGCACAGTCCTTGTCGTCCTCGTTCTCTTTGGAACTGCGTGGCGACACACTGTTGTCCAATCTTCCTTATTTCGGCCGCGCCTATCAGTTGCCGTATGGCGGTGGTGACGGGTTGCATTTCACGGGCGTTGTCTTTGATTACAATCTGAAACGTATAAAGGATTATTGGCGTACCACCTTCTCTGTCCGCAATGAGGGTGACACCTATGTCTATACCATTGATGTCTATGACAATTGTGCGGCAACCATAGGGGTGTCTTCCAACAATCGAGAACACATTAGTTTCAGTGGATTGAAGGATTGATTGTATCACTTTTGTAACGGAAGTTTCGATTCGTAATTGTGTATAAAGTCCATATTGCAAAATGTAAGTAAATATTCGTGAAGAGTTGACAAAATTTAGTTAATTTGATATTAAGAAACACTTTTACAATGTTTTGATGACAAAAAGATACTTCCGGGGGTGTTTAAGCGTGGTTTTAGATTGAAATGTTCACCATTGTTTACAACTCGAAAAAAGGCAAATAAATATAGCTAAAATAACGTTAAAGCATTTGGCGGTTTCAATTTAATACCGTACCTTTGCATCAGTTAAAACGAAAATCTCTCTTTTCTATAAAAATAAAGGTAATCTTTTTACCCTGAAAATTATAAGCCCAAGCCGCTCAGTGATGCGCAGCTTGGGCAATTTTTTTGTTGTTGCGTTTCGTTTAGAAGGTCAAGTCCAATTCTACAGGACAATGGTCGCTTCCCATAATTTCGGTGTGAATCTTGGCGTCGGCGAGTTGTGGGCGCAGACGGTCGGAGACCACGAAATAGTCAATGCGCCATCCTGCGTTTTTCTCTCGAGCCTTGAAACGGTAGGACCACCATGAATAGGTGACTTGCTCGGGATAGAGCGTGCGGAAAGTATCGCAGAATCCGAATCCCAAGAACTGTGAGAACTTCTCTCGTTCCTCGTCAGTGAAGCCGGCGTTGTGTCGGTTGGTCTTCGGGTTCTTGATGTCTATTTCCTCATGCGCCACATTCATATCGCCACAGACAATGACAGGCTTCTTTTGGTCCAACTGGCGGATGTAGGCTTGGAAATCGTTCTCCCACTGCATGCGGTAGTCGAGGCGCTTCAACTCGTTTTGGGAGTTGGGTGTGTAGA
>CAKPTK010000121.1 GCA_934190685.1 uncultured Prevotella sp. | reverse complement strand
TGTAGTCCCTAGCAGAATCGAACTGCTCTTTAGAGAATGAAAATCTCTCGTCCTAACCGATAGACGAAGGGACCATTGGTGCGATTTGCGGGTGCAAAGGTACATCCTTTTTCCTTATGTTCCAAATATTTCCCGAAGAAAATGATTATTTTCATCATTTTTTAGTAATTTTGCACAAATGTTGACTAAAACAAGGGCGATAGTGCTCAAATCTTTCAAGTACGGCGAACAGTCATTAATCGTGGATCTGTTCACGAAGGAATGCGGCAGACTCACATTTATTGTGCGTATTCCCAAGTCGTCGCATGGCAAGATTAAAAAGCAATTTTTTCAACCGGCGACGATACTCGACCTAGAGTTTGACTACCGTACACGCTTGTCGATGCAGAAGATGAAGGAGGTGACCATGGCGGTGCCCTATGCTTCTTTGACTTCCGACCCTTATAAATTGGCCATCGTCTTGTTCTTGTGCGAGTTTCTTTCTTATGCCACCCGGACGGAGCAGGAGAATACACCTTTATATAATTATATAGAGACAGGGTTGAGATGGCTGGACGAGGCGAGGGGAGGATTCTCCAATTTCCATATTGTCTTTTTGGCGCGCTTGGCGCTTTTCCTGGGTTTTTGTCCCAATCTGGAAACTGCGGGTTTGTATTTTGATCTTCGCAGCGGTTGCTTTGTCAATGCCCGCCCCTTGCATCCCGATTTCCTGACGCCTGACGAGGCGGACAAGGTGGTGTTGCTGATGCGTATGGATTATCCGACGATGCGTCTCTTCACCATGTCGCGTGCCCAACGTTGGCGTTGTTTGGAGGTGATTGTCTCGTTTTATAGACTGCATATTCCCGACTTTCCGGAAATAAAATCGCTTGATGTCCTGCGTGATTTGTTCAGTTGAACAGTCATCAGAACATCAAGCTGTATAGTCCTTTTATCTTCCCAACCAAGCTTCTGGATTCAGTTTCGCGGTTTCCTTGCGTAATTGGAATTGGAGGATGTTGTCCGCTCCCACTGCGCCCAAGGGTTGTCGGGGACTGACGTGCTGTCCGCGGTGGACGCTGACCGAGCGGAGGTTGCAGTAGACGGAGATGTAGGCTCCGTGTCGAACCATGACAACCATGGTGCCACCGAAACCGAATACGGCGCTCACCTCGCCCGAGAAGATGCTGCGGGCTTGGCAGCCGCTTCCTCCCTTGATGTTGATGCCTTTGTTGTCAAGGCGCACATTGTTGAGTCCCTCTACATTGTATTGTCCGAAGTGGCTGACGATTTTATATCCACCCGTGATAGGCATGGGGAGTCTTCCCCGGTTTGCCTCGAAGTTGTTGCTGAGTTTCCTGTCCTCGCTGCTGAAAGTCAGCACCTCGTTGGACTCGCTCTTGGTCTCGGCTATTTCCTTGTCAGCACGTTTCTTTTCAGCTTCAGCCTTTCTTTCAGCGGCTTCCCTGGCTGCCTGTGCCTCTTTGGCTGCCTGCACGGCCCTTGCCCGTTCCTCGGCGCTTTTCTTGGCGGCTTCCGCTGCCTCGGCGGCGGCTTTCAGTCTTTGTTCTTCCGCTTTCGCCGCGGCGATGCGTCTGGCATTTTCCCTTGCCGCCGCTTCAGCAGCCGCCTTCTTTCTTGCCAATTCTTCGGCACGCTTCTTGGCGGCTTCGATGGCGGCTTTGCGTTTCGCCTCCTCGGCGGCGCGGGCGCGGGCCTTGTCCACTTCTTCGGCAATCAGCCGGTCGATTTGCGCATTGAGCAGGGCGTCTTTCTTCCGCTGCTCGTTGATGACCTGTTGGATGGTCTTCTGCTGACTCTGCAGTCCTGCCACGATTTTCTTCTGCTCGGCTTGTTGTCCTTGCAGGGCGGCGTGGGCTTGCTTGCCTTTATAGAGCAATACGTTCTTGTGTCCCTTCACCTGCTCAAGCTGCAGATTCTTCTGGTCGATTTGCCGTTGCTTTTGTTTCAGCATCTCGCCTTGGTTGCGCTGGTAGGCAGCATATTCCCTGACGAACCGCAGGCGGCGGTACATCTGGGTGAGACTCTTGGCGCTGAAAATGAAGGTCAGCTTCTCCTGGATGGAGCGGTGGCGAGCCATGTATCTCATGGACTTGACAAACTTAATCTTGCGCTCCTGCAGTTGCTCCTCCAGCGTTTTCAGTTGCGATTTCAGCAACCCGATGTTGCCCTCGATGTGGTGGATGTCTTTTTGGATGGTGTCTATCGAGCGTTGTTTGAGGTCTATCTCGCTGTTGATAGTCATCAGGTTTTCCAATCGGTTTTTCACATCCGCCTTGTTGGCTGCCAATTTCCTTTCTTGCTCTTTGATGCGTTGTTGGATTTGGCTGCGCTGGTTTTGCAGTCCTTTGATTTCTCCTGTGCTGTATTTTGCCGTGTTGCTGCTTTTTCTTGCCGCTCCGGCCTTGGTGTTGACCCTCTTGACGGCTGGTCGGGCTTTCCTTTTGCTTGCGGTCTGGCTTGTCTGTGCCTTTCTGGTCACCGTTTGCTTCTTTTGGGCAGACAGGGCGCAGACGGCTGCGAGCAAAATCAATATGGTGGATAATCGTTTCATTTAAAGACTCATGATTTTCCTTAAAACATCTTCGGCACTCACTTTCTTGTATTTATCGGACACGGTGGACCTTGTTTCCCAATTGCTGTCAGTTCCTATGTTTTTCAGTCTGAGAACCACGGAAGCCTTATTGTTGCTCTTCATCACCGTGGTGCTCACCTTGATGGTCTGGATACAGGGGAACATCTTGGAACCGAGAGGCTTGAAATCCGCATAATTCCAGTTGACCTTTGAGGTGCCGGTCGACTTGCTTGTGTAGACGATGTCGGCGGACGAAATCTGACCATTGAGCTTGTCCGCATTCCATGTGAATGAGAGGCCGTTCTGTTTCAACAGGACGGGAAGAGTGTTGCCCAAAGCGTCAAGGTTGGCGTCGAAAGTCTTCAGACTGCTCTCGCTCACCTGCTGTTGGCCGGGGATGAAGAGTTGGTTCCAGAACAGTGCCTGGAGCGAATAGAAGTTGAGCCCGTTGTCTTTGAGGAAAGACACCTGGTTATAGTCGGCCTTGATGTATTCCTTGTGGATGCGGTCGACCAGCAACACGTAGTCCGGGGTGAACTCCACACGACCCACTTCTACGAGTCCGAATGGAGCCAACTGGATTCTGATGACCTCGTCCTTGCGCATTCTCAGGGTTCCGTCCACGGAGATGTCTTTGTCTCCGGCGTTGATGGTGAAGTCTATCTTTGAAGTGATGTTCTTGGCGTATACCGCGTTGTCGGCTACTTTCTGGACGAACGAGAGCTTTTTCACAGTCTCGCTTTGCTCTGTTTGGGAAACCGTACTGCCCACTTTCCCCTCGCTGCTCACCGCTTTCTTGGAGGCGCAGGCGCCGAAGATGAGCGGCAGGGCAAGGGCTGCCATTTTGATAAAGGATGTTTTCATTCTATTTCGAGATGTATTTTTTTGATTTTATTTTCTTCAGCAGGAGTTGCGTGTTTGCGTTGCCTCCCCGTCTTAGTGCTTCTTTCCAGAGTTCCACGGCTTTGCTTGCGTCGCCATTCATGGCATAGATGTCGCCCGCATGCTCTGCCACCACGGCTGACTCTTCTTCCTTTTTCTCGTTTTTCAGTGCTTGGTCGATATAAATCCGGGCTTCCTCATAGCGGCGCTCCAGGAAGAGAATCCATGCGTAGGTGTCGAGAAAGGTGGAGTTTTTGGAATCGGCTTTGATCGTCTTATAGCTCATTTGTTCCGCTTTTTGCAGGTCGCTTCCGTCTTGGCTGATGAAATAAGCATAGTTGTTGAGACAATCGTAGTTCTCGGGCTTCCATTGCAGGCAACTGTCATAAGCCGCGTAGGCCTCGGTTGTCTTTCCCTTGCCATGAAGAATGTCGCCCAAAAGTGAGTATATTTCCGAGGCGATGTTGGCGTCACTGTCAACTTTTATCTGACTGACCCCCTTGCGCAATACAGCCAATGCTTCGTCTTCCTTGTCCATTTGGTAGTAGGAGGAACTGAGGTAATAGTAGAACACGATTTCCTCGGGATTGTATTGCAGGGCAGACTTGCACAAGTCTACCATTGTGTTTCGGTCGTTCTTTTCCACGGCAGATAGGAGAAGTTGCAGCCGGTTGAATGCGTCGTCCGGCTCGATGCGGAGGATTCTGCGTCTCACCTGTTCGATGGAATCCTTGGGCATTTGCTTCACTTGCATGTAGGCGGCGAGCATTTTCAACGTGCTGGCGGAAGATTGCGGCTGGGCAAGCATTTGACGGAACACATTGAGCACCTGAGTGCTGTCGCCGCCGTTTTGCTCGTTGTCTTCTACCAACTGGCGGATGAGGGTCGCCTTGCTGTCATCGGGAGTTTGCTTGTTGACCAACAACTTTACCAGCAATTGTCGGTAAAGGTCGTCCTCCTGCTGCATCTTGTAGTAGTCGAGCATCGACATCTGCGCCATGATGTTGTCTTTGTCCTCTTTCAGCACGTCATTGAAAGCCTGCAATGCCTCCTTGGACCGGTCGTTGTTCATGAGCCAGTTGCCCATCATCACCCGATAGTTGGTGTCGTAAGGGTGTCTTTGTACGAGCGAATTCAGTTCGTCGTAGGCGGCTTTCTTGTCGCCTTGCAGGTCATAGACTTGCATTTTCTGCAAAGTGAGCTGCTCGCTTGTGCCGTCCTCCGTCTCCTTTCGGTTGAGCGTTTCGAGCATCTTGGGGTAGTTCTTGGCTTGATTGTAGAGCTGCACGAGGATGTCGAGCACATCGCTTCGGTTGTAGTTGTTGCTATACAACTGCTCATAAGCCTTGGTCGCCAGATCGAAATTGCCCTCTTTGATGTAGAATTGCGCCAATCGTTCCCGGTAGATGTTGTTGTCGGGCGACAGCGTCACCGCCTTCTCATAATCGTCCAGCGCCAGGGAGTCGTTTTTGAGAAGCACGTTGAACGCGCCTCTTGTGAAATAGGCTTCGGCGGCGTTGGGGTTGATTTCCAGGCAGTGTCCCAGCAAGTCGTAGGCTGCCGACAGATGGCCGAGTGTTTGCTCATTGATGGCACCCAGATAGAAATATTCAAATCTCTTCTTGGTGTTCTCCGACAAGGTGTCTGTGGCCACTTGTTGTGCGGGCTTTGCCGCTTTCTTCTTCCTTGCCCATGAGGGGACGGCGGCAAGCATCAAGAGGATGACTGCCGCAAATGCCCAACATTTGCCAGATTTCAACTTCTCCATGATTCTACTTCACTCCAGTGTGACCGTATCCACCTTCTCCACGTTCGGTCTCGTCCAGTTCGTCCACCTCGATGAATTCGCCTTGTTCGTGCTTTGCAATCACCATCTGGGCGATGCGTTCCCCGTCGTTGACGACAAAATCGTGGTCTGACAGGTTGATAAGCAGCACCATCACTTCGCCACGATAGTCCGCGTCGATTGTGCCGGGACTGTTCAGCACGGTGATTCCATGCTTCAACGCAAGACCGCTACGGGGACGTACTTGCGCTTCATGACCTTCAGGCAGGGCTATGTGTAGACCGGTGGGGATGAGCTTTCTTTCCAACGGGCGCAGAGTCAGTGGCTCATCGATGTTGGCACGGAGATCCATGCCTGCGCTTTGGCTGGTGGCGTAAGCGGGCAATTGCTGGTGCCCCTTGTTGATAACCTTTATTTTTACCATTTTTCCTTATCTTTAATATGTGCAAAGTTAGGGAAATATCTTCAAATAGATGAACTTTTCGGGTGAAATTATCACAAATATGCTGCCAAATTGCTAATTTTGCAACATGACAATTTTTTAGAATCGTGCCGGGAATTGGATGTCATTTCTTGATGAATGGCGATTTCCGGCGGTTTCATCGGTAATTTTTACGCATATGAAAACAATGGAATGGGGAAAATTGGTGTCCAACAAACGATTGGGACAAGAGTACAAACATGTGGAAAGACACGACGACCGGTCGGAATTCAAGCGCGACTACGACCGTCTGATTTTTTCCGCCGCCTTCCGCCGGCTGCAAAACAAGACGCAGGTGTTCCCCCTGCCGGGTTCGATTTTTGTACACAACCGGTTGACCCACAGTCTCGAAGTCGCCAGTGTCGGCATGTCGCTGGGCAATGATGTGGCCAAGGAACTTGTTGGCAGACACCCTGACTTGAAGGGAACCCTGTTTGAGGAGATAGGAACCATCGTTTCCACCGCTTGTCTTGCCCATGATTTGGGCAACCCTCCCTTTGGC
>CAKPTK010000120.1 GCA_934190685.1 uncultured Prevotella sp. | reverse complement strand
TCCATCATCACGAAGCGTCCCTTGCCCTGCTCGATGGTAAGGAGGTTCATCAATGCGATATTCTTCACATATTGTGAGAACGGTGTCACCAATGGAGGATAACCCACGCGTGGCCATACATATTCTACCTCGTTGAAGAGTTTGATCAGAAGATCATCCATAGACAATTCTTCCTCGCCTTTCTTCTTACGCACATTGTTGATAGTCGTACGCATACCACCGAGGTCTGCCATCATCGAGCCCATCATGCCACCAGGGAGACCGCAACCCAAAAGCAGCGAACTCATAATCTTGTTGCTGGGGTTGATGAAGTAGCCCAACCAATCGTCGATGAATTCTTGTGTCAAAGCACGAGCCTTCATATAGGCTGTCATGTTGATTTCAGGAACATCAAAGCCCTCGTTCTTCAGCATGCTGATAACGGAAATGATGTCTGGATGGACCTTACCCCATGACAATGGCTCAATGGCAGTATCGATGATATCGGCGCCATTGTTGCACACCTCAAGGATGGAAGCCATAGACAGACCTGGACCAGAGTGACCATGATACTGGATGATGATGTGAGGATATTTGTCCTTGATCATCTTGGTCAGTTTGCCGAGGAATGCCGGCTGGCCGATACCTGCCATATCCTTCAGGCAGATTTCCTCCGCACCAGCTGCGATGAGTTGGTCGGCAATGTTCATATAGTATTCAAGTGTGTGGACAGGCGAGTTGGTGATGCAGAGTGCGCACTGTGGTGTCATGCCGCCTTCCTTGGCCCATTTGATACTTGGAATGATGTTGCGCACATCGTTCAGTCCGTCGAAGATACGTGTGATGTTGGTGCCTTGCTTGGCCTTCACCTTATACATAAGGGCACGTACGTCATCGGGTACAGGATACATACGCAAAGCGTTGAGACCACGATCAAGCATGTGGGTCTTGATGCCTGCCTCGTTGAAAGGCTTGCAGAAGGCTCTCACGGCTTCATTCGGGTTTTCACCGGCGAGCAAGTTCACCTGCTCAAAAGCGCCACCGTTCGTTTCCACACGGGCGAAACAGCCCATGTCGATGATTACGGGAGCGATGCGCGCCAACTGGTCTTTGCGTGGCTGGAACTTGCCGGACGACTGCCACATATCTCGATAAACGAGACTGAATTGAATTTTCTTTTTCATCTCTATTTTTATGTTCTTTTTTCCTTAGCTATTCACATTATCCTTTCAAATGTGCAAAATTAGGAAAAAATTATCACACGGCAGATATTTCACCGCCATTTTTTTAATATTTTATCAATAGGCTTCCTTGTCTCCAACGATGACATTGTAGACTGTGCGGAAGATAATATACAGGTCGAGCCAGAAACTCCAATGCTCTATATACCAAATGTCGCCACGCACACGGCCTTCCATCTGGCTGATGTCCTTGGTTTCGCCACGATAGCCTGTCACCTGGCTCCAGCCTGTGATGCCGGGTTTCACAAAATGGCGCACCATATAAAGGTTGATCAGTTTGGAGTATTTTTCTGTATGGAGCACCATGTGCGGACGAGGGCCGACGATACTCATGTCGCCCATCAGCACATTGATAAACTGGGGAAGCTCGTCGATATTGGTCTTGCGCATGATGTTGCCCCATTTGGTCTTGCGGGGATCATCCTTGGTAGCCTGCAGTTTGTCGGCATCGGCGTTGACCTTCATGCTGCGGAATTTCAAGCAATAGAATTCCTTGTCGTTGAGTCCGTTGCGCTTCTGGCGGAAGAAAATCGGACCAGGCATCGTTATCTTGGTGATGATGGCCACGATTACGAAGATGAACGGGAAAATGGTGCAGAGGAAGAGCAGCGAGAACACGATGTCAAACGTGCGCTTCACGATGCGGTTTTCCACCTGGGTGAGCGGGTCGCGGAAAAAGCTGAAATAAGGAACTTCTCCCAAGACGTTGAAGTACATGCGATGATGCATGTAGTTGGACACGTTGGGAAGACTGTAGAAGTGCACCAAGTTGTTCAAGCAATAGTGTACCAGCGCAATGATGTCTGCTTCATGCTTGGAAGGCAGACAGCAATACAACTCATGGATATTGCGGTGAGACTGAAGAAAGGTAATCACCTTGTCGGGGGTGCCCAAATAGGGACAGTCTCTCGGAAATTCGGGATTGGGTTTATAGTCGAAATAGCCCACGGCATGATAGCCGTAAGATTTCACCGCCTTAAACTCCCGATAGAGTGAGATGATATTGGCGGTTCCCCCCACCAGCACTACATGATGGACATGCGCGCTCTGGGAGCGGTAGAATTTCACAAAGCATCTCAAAGAGAGACGATAGGCCACCGCCGCTATGAAGAAGATGGCGAGGAAGAGAAGGAATGTCAAAAATGGAAGTGTGGGGAAGTCTATCAGTTCATGAAGGACGATGTAGATCAAGAAGAAATAGACGACATTGCGCAACTCCAACAAAAGTATCTGGAAATCGCGTGTGTTGCGGCGATAAAGGATTACGCCACCACTATAGGATATCATCATGAAGATAAGCGCATGAATCAAAACCGACTGGTTTCTCATCATATCTCCACAGATGTTTTTCTCATTCATGAAGAATGAAAACAGACTCACGAACAACAGAAGTTCGCCGACCAAGACCGCAATGGTCATCAAGATACTCTTGTGATTATTCATATAGATGCATTTTTTTTTACCCAAAATTCTTTACATTCGAGTTCGTTCGGGCAAGAAAAACAACTATAATTTATTTACTTCTTTTCCACCTAAAAGGTAAGGATTATCTATGGGATTATTTTTATCTACATCCCTTGGCTTTTCACCAAAGGATGTAGTTTACGCCTTATTTGCTGACAGCAATGACAATGGCGGTGATTGAGCTGATCAAGCCTGTGATAGAGGCTGCAGCACCCCAAAAGGTAAGGAATGGAGAACTCTTTACATTCTGTGCCTTGTTGGGCTGTATCACCACGAGGTCGTTCTGCTGAAGATAGAAAGCGGGACTGTTGAACACGCTGTCCTGTGTCAGGTCAAGTGTATACATGCTGCGCTTGCCGCCATTCTCGCGAAATACTTTTACATTTGTCTTCAGACCCATATCGCTGACATCGCCTGCTTGGGCAATCACATCAAGAATGGAATTGCGCTGCGAACTGAGCAGGAACTGACCGGGACGGTTCACGGCACCCAGCACACTGACACGGGCATTGGTGAACTTCACCGTCACCTGTGGATCCTTGATATAGCCCGACTTGATGATGGCGCCCTGAATTTCGTTAGCCAAACTTTCCTCTGTGTAGCCAGCGGCACGGATTCTACCGATGACAGGAAGTTTGATAAATCCCTCGTTGTCCACCGTGTAGCCGATGTAGGCATCCTGCTGACCGCCACCATTCGTGTTAATCTGTCCTGTCTTGGCAACTGAAGTGGAACCCAAGACTACGTTCTGTCCAAACGGAACGAGGAGTTCTGGATCGGAGCAGGAGAGCGTCACAGAGATTCGGTCTGCCGGTTTGATACGCAAGTCATACTGCTGACTGATTTGCTGTGCGGTCTTAAAGGTTTCATCACTTCCCTGCAAGTAAGTAATCTTCTTGCTCGACACACAAGAAGTCAATGCCACGAGAGCAATACTTCCTATGATGATATTTATCTTCTTCATCTTATTTATTTCTTATTAAACAGTTTTTCAAAGATGTTTTTTTTCTTCTCTTCGGTCATTCCTGTGTGCTCATATCCAGCACCATAGTCACGGCCATAGCCGTAGCCGTAGCGGTTGTACTTGCCGTATTTTCCATAACCGTAATAGTAACCTGAAGAGCGGCTGTTCATGTCGACACCATTCAGCACGATGCCGATGTTAGGCAACTTCTTTTGGTCGCGTGCCTCGTTGATGAGTGCGAAGGAAGCCTTGCGTGTGAAGTTCTCGCGACACACATAAACGGTGGTGTCTGCGAGGCGGGCTATCAAGGCGGTATCCGCCATCATGCCGAACGGAGCCGTATCGAGGATGACAATGTCATAGCGTTGCTTGAGGATGTCGATGGCCTTGTCGAGTGAAGGACGCGCCACAAGCTCGGTCGGGTTCGGCGGGATGATACCGCCTACCAGCACATCGAGGTTCTTGCTCACACCGGAAGGTTGGATGAACGAGAGCAAATCGGTGTTGTCAGGATCGCTCAAATAAGAGGTGACACCCTTGGTGTGGTGGATAGGCAAGTGGAACACTTTGTTCAATCCAGGCTTACGCACATCCAGACCGACAATGATGACTTTCTTGCCGAGGAACGCCAAACTGGTGGCAAGGTTACTGGATGTAGTGGACTTTCCTTCGCCTGCCATGGTCGAAGTGACAAGCACCACCTTGTTGGAACCTAATTGAAACAGCAAGTTGGTACGGAAGTTTCTGAACACTTCCTCCATCAAGCCGTTTTGATTTTCCTTGATGAGAATGTCGCGCTCTCCTACCACGGATTTGTCGAAAGGTATCTCTCCGATAATCGGCAGATCTGTGATGGCTTTCACATCGGCACGGCTCTCAATCTTGACAGCGAGCAACTGCTTCAAGTAAATAAGTACGCAAGGAACGGCGATACCCAGAACAAGAGCTATCAGCATAAAGATGGAGCTTTGGGGCGAAACCTTTGCCGACACCATCGGTGACTCGATGAGTTTTCCGTTGTTGGCGGTTGCCGCCAGACGGATGGCATTCTCCTCACGCTTCTGCAAGAGGATGAGATAGAGTTGTGACTGGAAGTCACGCTGACGGGAGATGTTCAAGAATTGCTTTTCGTCTTCTGGCAGTGCACTGATTTGACCGGTATAGCGTGAAGCCTCAGCGTCAAGTTTCGCTTGGGTGATATGAGCGCTGCGCTCCACCGAAGCCATTGTGGAGTTTATGGTATTGCGCATTCCCTTGATTTGCACATCCATGTCGCGGATGACCGTACTGTTCTCACTGGAATTGCGAATCAAGCGGGAACGGTTGAGCACCAAGTCGTTATATTTTGAGATGGCGGAACTCAAGCCACTGTCGTCCTGTCCAGGCACAGCTGTATTGAGCGGAATCACTTCGTTTTGGTTGCTCGCGTCGTTGATAAACGATTTCACGTATTGAATCAGACGAAGCTGGGTGTCGTTGTCGGCACGCTGCTTGTCATAGGTGTTCTTGTTCTCGAGAGAGAGCTTGGCATCCGACTGGAGGTCAGTGAGACCAGCACGCTTCTTGAAGCCAGCCATCTGTCCCTCGGTCTTGCCCAACTCCTGCGAGATGAGCAACACACGGTTGTTGATAAATTCGGATGTCTTCTCGGCTGCCACATTTTTGTCGGCATTCGCCTCATAGTTGTATTGCTGCACCAAGCGGTTGATAAAGGCGATGGAACGCTTGGGGGAAGGGTCGTTGAACGAGATGGAAGCCACATAGGTCTTCTTGTCGGCCGGCTCCACGCTCAATTGTGAAGAATAGGCTTTCGCTGCCAATTCCGGGTCGGTGATGGTGGCGCGGATTGTGCAGTCTTCCAAACGGACAGAGTCTATGCGGGAGAAGCTGATGATGCCATAGCGGGTATTGAGGATGGCAGGAAGTTTGGAAAAGGACTTCTCATATTCCACAGGTTTGGTACCGGGAGCGGAACCTGCGATTTTGGCTTTTACATTGAGAGAGCCATTGGCGTGAAGGTCTATATCCAAATTGGCAAAGCCCATCTTGCTTGCTTCCTGTGGTGTAGCCCAAATACGGAGAGGAGACACGCCATAGATATCCTTATAGCGCAACAAACCTTTCTTCTGCTGATTTACATAAAGGTCAAGAGACTCGACCACATGTTGAACAAGATTACGGGAAGAAAGGACTTTAATTTCCGTGTCAAAGTCGTTTGCCATAGAGAAGATACCCATATCCTGGGTGCTGATAGAACCGGCAAACGAAGAGGACCGGAACATGTTCTGGTTGTCATTAGTCTTGACAAGCATTGACGCATCCGTCTTATAGATCGGTGTGGCACGCTTCAGCATAAAGAAAGCCACAACCAGAGAAATGACCAAACATAGTAATATCCACGGCCAGTACATGAAATAGTTCATGAACAGGTCAACATAATTGACTTGTTTCTCTTCATTCTGCTGTTGTATTCCAGCATTGAATTCCTCATTCATAATGTAGTCTTAAGAATTTAATATTTAAAGCTTCAAATTGTCTATCAAGTAGCAGTGTGCAAAGATAAAGAAAAAAAACAACCCTCACAAGTTTACAAAGCAATAAATGTCAAATTGGCCTATTATGGAC